>JAGWVN010000003.1 GCA_018970865.1 Betaproteobacteria bacterium | reverse complement strand
ACCGGGGCGGTGACGCTGCCCGAGGGCACGGAGATGGTGATGCCTGGCGACAATGTGCAGATGACGGTGCAGCTGATTGCGCCGATCGCCATGGAGCAGGGCCTGCGCTTTGCGATCCGCGAAGGCGGGCGCACCGTGGGCGCCGGCGTCGTCGCCAAGATCCTGGTCTGACGCATCCACCCCGGCCTGGCGCCGGGGCTTCCATCCGGGCGGCGCGAGCGCCGCCTCTCGCTCTTTGGAAACGACATGAACAACCAGAAGATCCGCATCCGCCTGAAGGCCTTCGATTACAAGTTGATCGACCAGTCCGCGGCGGAAATCGTCGAAACCGCCAAGCGCACCGGCGCGGTGGTGCGCGGTCCGGTGCCGCTGCCCACCCGCATCGAGCGCTTCGATGTCCTGCGCTCGCCGCATGTGAACAAGACCTCGCGCGACCAGTTCGAGATCCGCACCCACCTGCGTCTCATGGACATCGTCGAGCCCACCGACAAGACGGTCGATGCCCTGATGAAGCTCGATCTGCCGGCCGGCGTCGACGTCGAGATCAAGCTGCAGTAAGTCGCCCCAATGCGCCGGCGCTTGCCAGCACTGGCGCATTCGAGATAGAATCGAAAGCTTTCCTGCGTTGATCTGCCCCTGGTGGGCAGGTTTTCTGGGTCGCGCGCACCGCGGGCGGCACCTGGGCAGGACCACACACACCCGGCCAATCGCAGCCGGGACTGGAGAGCAGAATGAGCCTTGGCCTCGTGGGACGCAAGGTCGGCATGATGCGCATCTTCTCGGACGATGGTGACTCCATCCCCGTGACCGTGCTCGATGTGTCGAACAACCGCGTCACCCAGATCAAGACCGTCGAGAACGACGGTTACACCGCCGTCCAGGTCACCTTCGGCAAGCGTCGCGCCAGCCGGGTCACCAAACCGCAGGCGGGCCACTTCGCGAAAGCCGGCGTCGAAGCCGGCACCGTCACCCGCGAATTCCATGTCAGCCCCGAGAAGGCCGGTGAGCTTGCGCCCGGCGCGGTCGTCAAGGCCGAGATCTTCGAGGCCGGCCAGAAGGTCGATGTGTCCGGCACCACCCATGGCAAGGGCTTCGCGGGCACCATCAAGCGGCACCACTTTGCCTCCAACCGGGCCTCGCACGGCAACTCGCGCTCGCACAATGTGCCGGGCTCGATCGGCATGGCGCAGGATCCGGGCCGCGTGTTTCCGGGCAAGCGCATGTCGGGTCATCTCGGCGCGGCCGCCCGCACCGTGCAGAACCTCGTCGTCGCCCGTGTCGACGCCGAGCGCCAGCTGCTGCTGGTGCGCGGCGCGGTTCCGGGCGCCAAGAACGGCAGCGTCGTCGTCACGCCGGCGATCCGCGTGCCGGTGAAAGCCTGAGGGGAGCGACGATGGAACTGAATCTGCTCAACGACCAGGGCCAGCCCTCGGCCACGGTCAGCGCCGCCGACACCGTGTTCGGCCGCGAATTCAACGAGCCGCTGGTGCACCAGGTGGTCGTGGCCTATCAGGCCAATGCCCGCAGCGGCAATCGTGCCCAGAAGGACCGCAGCGAGGTCCGGCACACCACCAAGAAGCCGTGGCGCCAGAAGGGCACCGGCCGCGCGCGCGCCGGCATGAGCTCCAGCCCCCTGTGGCGCGGCGGCGGCAAGATCTTCCCGAACAGCCCCGACGAGAACTTCACCCAGAAGGTGAACAAGAAGATGTATCGCGCGGGCATGCGCTCCATCCTGTCGCAGCTCGCCCGCGACGGCCGGATCGCGGTCATCGAGGGTCTCACGCTCGAGGCGCCCAAGACCAAGCTGCTCGCCACCAAGGTCCGCGCCATGGGCGCCGGCTCGGTGCTGGTGATCACCGACAACCTCGATGAGAACCTGCTGCTGGCCTCGCGCAACCTGGCCGATGTGCTGGTGGTCGAACCCCAGCAGGCCGATCCGGTGTCGCTGGTGCACTTCGACCGGGTGCTGATCACCCGGCCGGCGCTCGCCAAAGTCGAGGAGATGCTGGCATGAACCAGGAACGTTTGCTCAAGGTGCTGATGGCCCCGATCGTCTCCGAAAAGGCGACCATGATGGCCGACAAGAACCAGCAGGTGGCCTTCCGCGTGGTGCAGGACGCCACCAAGGCCGAGGTCAAGGCCGCGGTCGAGCTCCTCTTCAAGGTCCAGGTCGAGTCGGTGCAGGTGCTCAACCAGGCCGGCAAGGCCAAGCGCTTCGGCCGCTTCCAGGGCCGGCGCAGCAATGTGCGCAAGGCGTATGTCTGCCTGGCTCCGGGCCAGGAGATCAACTTCGCGGAGGCCGTGTAAATGCCGCTCATGAAGACCAAGCCGACCTCCGCCGGGCGCCGCTCGATGGTGAAGGTCGTCAACAAGGACCTGCACAAGGGCGGTCCGGTGCCCTCGCTGATCGAGCCCAAGATCCGCGGCAACGGTCGCAACAACCTCGGCCACATCACCACCCGTCACAAGGGCGGCGGTCACAAGCAGCACTACCGCCTGGTGGATTTCCGTCGCAACAAGGATGGCATCCCGGCCAAGGTCGAGCGCATCGAGTACGACCCCAACCGCAGCGCCAACCTGGCACTGCTGTGCTATGCCGACGGCGAGCGCCGCTACATCCTGGCGCCGCGTGATGTGCCCGTGGGCACCACGCTGCAGTCGGGCGCCGAGGCGCCCATCCGCGCCGGCAACGCGCTGCCCATCCGCAACATTCCGGTGGGCTCGACCATCCATGCCATCGAGATGCTGCCGGGCAAGGGCGCCCAGATCGCGCGTTCGGCCGGCACTTCGGCCCGGCTGCTGGCGCGCGAGGGCACCTACGCCCAGGTCCGTCTGCGCTCCGGCGAGATCCGCAAGGTGCACATCGAGTGCCGCGCCACCATCGGCGAGGTCGGCAACGAGGAGCACAGCCTGCGCACCATCGGCAAGGCCGGCGCCAATCGCTGGCGCGGCATCCGCCCGACGGTGCGCGGCATCTGCATGAACCCGGTCGATCACCCGCACGGTGGCCGCTCCAACGGCGGCGGCCATCCGGTGTCGCCCTGGGGCACCCCCACCAAGGGCTACAAGACCCGCCGCAACAAGCGCACCGACACGATGATCGTGCAGCGCCGCGGTCGCAAGTAACGGGCAAGGACCAGACAGCCATGGCACGTTCAGTCAAGAAGGGCCCCTTCGTCGACGCCCATCTGATGAAGAAGGTCGATACCGCGCTCACCAACAAGGACAAGCGACCGATCAAGACCTGGTCGCGCCGGTCCACGGTGGTGCCCGAGTTCATCGGCCTGACCATCGCGGTGCACAACGGCAAGCAGCATGTGCCGGTCTATGTCAACGAGAACATGGTCGGGCACAAGCTCGGCGAGTTCGCGCTGACCCGCACCTTCAAGGGCCACGCCGCGGACAAGAAGTCCTCGGTCAAGCGCTAAGGAGCCACGCATGGAAACCCAAGCCATCCTGCGCGGTGTTCACCTGTCGGCCCAGAAGGGCCGGCTGGTCGCCGACCTGGTCCGCGGCAAGCCGGTGGAGCAGGCGCTGAACATCCTCGCCTTCTCCCCCAAGAAAGCCGCCCGCATCGTCAAGAAGGTGCTCGAGTCGGCGATCGCCAACGCCGAGCACAACGACGGCGCCGACATCGACGAGCTCAAGGTCACCACCATCCACGTCGAGAAGGGCACCTCGCTCAAGCGCTTCCAGGCTCGCGCCAAGGGCCGCGGCTGCAAGATCGAGAAACAGACCTGCCACATCTTCGTGAAGGTGGGCAACTAAGCCCCCCGGAAGGACACCATGGGACAGAAGATCCATCCGACCGGGTTCCGCCTCTCGGTCAGCCGCAACTGGTCCTCGCGCTGGTACGCCAACAGCCGCCAGTTCCCGCAGATGCTCAACGAAGACCTTCGGGTGCGGGCCTACCTGCGCAAGAAGCTCAAGAGCGCCTCGGTCGGGCGAGTTCTCATCGAGCGGCCGGCCAAGAATGCCCGCATCACCATCTTCTCGGCGCGGCCCGGCGTGGTCATCGGCAAGAAGGGTGAGGACATCGAGATTCTCAAGGCCGACCTCCAGCGCCTGCTGGGTGTGCCGGTTCATGTGAACATCGAGGAGATCCGCAAGCCCGAGATCGACGCGCAGCTGATCGCCGACTCGATCACCCAGCAACTCGAGAAGCGCATCATGTTCCGCCGCGCGATGAAGCGCGCGATGCAGAACGCGATGCGCCTTGGCGCCCAGGGCATCAAGATCATGAGTTCGGGCCGCCTCAATGGCGCCGAGATCGCGCGGGTCGAGTGGTATCGCGAAGGCCGCGTGCCGCTCCACACGCTGCGCGCCGACATCGAGTACGGCTTCTCCGAGGCCCTGACCACCTACGGCATCATCGGCGTGAAGGTCTGGGTCTACAAGGGTGACACGCTCGGTCGCGGTGACGCGCCCGCGGCCGCCGAGAAGGAAGCTCCGCCGCCCGAGCGCGACGACCGCCGCAACCGTCGCCTGCCCCCGAAGCCGGGCGCGGCGCCGCGCGCCGGCGCCCGTCGCCGCCCCGACGGCGAGCCCGAAGCCAAGAGCGCGCCCGAGGCGGGTGCTGCCGATGCCCCCAAGACTGCGGTCAAGCGCGTGCGCAAGGCGCCTGGTGCGCCCGCTGACGCCAAGACCGGCGAATGAGGAGTGAGCGATGCTGCAACCCGCTCGACGCAAGTACCGCAAGGAACAGAAGGGCCGCAACAAGGGCCTGGCCACTCGGGGCGCTGCCGTCTCGTTCGGTGAGTTCGGCCTGAAGGCCACCGGCCGTGGCCGCCTCACCGCGCGCCAGATCGAGGCTGCCCGACGCGCCATGACCCGCCATATCAAGCGGGGCGGTCGCATCTGGATCCGGATCTTCCCTGACAAGCCCATCTCGCACAAACCCGCCGAGGTCCGCATGGGCAACGGCAAGGGCAACCCCGAGTACTACGTTGCCGAGATCCAGCCCGGCAAGGTGCTCTACGAGATGGACGGCGTGAACGAGGCCCTCGCCCGCGAGGCCTTCGCGCTTGCCGCCGCCAAGCTGCCGATCTCCACGGTCTTCGTGACCCGGATGGTCGGGGCCTGACCCGCACAACGGAGAGCCCCATGAAGGCCAGTGAACTCCGCGCCAAGGATCCCGAGGCGCTGAACAAGGAACTCGGCGAACTGCTCAAGGCGCATTTCTCGCTGCGCATGCAGATCGCCACCCAGCAACTGAACAACACCAGCCAACTGGGCAAGACCCGTCGCGACATCGCGCGGGTGCGCACCGTGCTGCGTGAGAAAGCCGCCGCCAAATGACCGCCGCCGTCGAAGCGCCCGTCACGCTCAAGCGCACCCTGGTCGGGCGCGTGGTCAGCAACAAGATGCAGAAGACCGTCACCGTGCTGGTCGAGCGCAAGGTGAAGCACGCGATCTACGGCAAGTACATCGTCAAGAGCACCCGCTATCACGCCCACACCGAGGCCGCGATCAACGAGGGTGACACGGTCGAGATCCAGGAAAGCCGGCCGATCTCCAAGACCAAGGCCTGGGTTGTGGTCCGGGTGGTCGAGTCGGTCAGCTGAAACCGCGGGCGGGTCTCAACACCCGCTTGCAAAGGCAGCAGAAAACAGGTTATCCTAGACGGCTTCGGTTTTGCAGCATCAGCGGGCTCCCCGGCCTGCAGCGGTTCACGATGACTGCGCCAGCCGATTTTCAACCCGTGCCACGGGACCAAGACTGACCGCCCTGAGGCGGTCGGGGCCGAGCAGCCCCGATCGCCGGCAGCACCCAGGGGGGATTAAGTTGGGACAGGAACAGCGATGATTCAGATGCAGTCGACGTTGGACGTCGCCGACAACACCGGCGCTCGTTCGGTCATGTGTATCAAGGTGCTGGGCGGCTCAAAGCGCCGTTATGCCGGCATTGGCGACGTCATCAAGGTGAGCGTCAAGGAAGCGCAGCCGCGCGGCCGCGTCAAGAAGGGCGAGATCTACAACGCCGTGGTGGTTCGCACCGCGAAGGGCGTGCGCCGCCAGGACGGTTCGCTCGTCAAGTTCGACGGCAACGCCGCGGTGCTGCTCAACGCCAAGCTCGAGCCGATCGGCACGCGCATCTTCGGCCCGGTCACGCGCGAACTGCGCACCGAGCGCTTCATGAAGATCGTGTCGCTCGCGCCCGAAGTCCTGTAAGGGAGTCCGCGATGGAAAAAATCCGCAAGGGTGACGAAGTCATCGTCATCGCCGGTCGCGACAAGGGCAAGCGCGGCAGCGTGCTCAGCCGCGTCGACGCCGCCCACCTGCTGGTCGACGGCGTGAATGTCGTCAAGAAGCACCAGCGTCCCAATCCCATGAAGGGCCAGACCGGCGGCATCGTCGACAAGACCATGCCGATCGACCAGTCGAATGTGATGCTCTTCAACCCGGCCACCGGCAAGGGCGATCGGGTCGGCATCCGCGTGCTCGAGGACGGCAAGAAGGTTCGCTTCTTCAAGTCCAACGGCGAACTGGTCAAGGCCTGAAGAGGAACACCATGGCTCGTTTCCAGCAACAGTACCGCGAGAAGATCGTTCCCGATCTGATGAAGCGGTTCGGCTACCAGTCGATCATGCAGGTGCCCCGGATCACCAAGGTCACGCTCAACATGGGCGTGTCCGAGGCCGTGGCCGACAAGAAGGTGCTCGACGCCGCGGTGGGCGACCTCACCAAGATCGCCGGCCAGAAGCCGGTGGTGACCAAGGCCCGCAAGGCGATCGCCGGCTTCAAGATCCGCGCCGGCTACCCGATCGGCTGCATGGTCACGCTGCGTGGCGCCCGCATGTACGAGTTCCTCGACCGCCTGGTCACCGTGGCGCTGCCGCGCGTTCGCGACTTCCGCGGCGTGTCGGGTCGGGCCTTCGATGGCCGCGGCAATTACAACATCGGGGTCAAGGAACAGATCATCTTCCCCGAGATCGACTACGACAAGGTCGACGCGCTGCGCGGCCTGAACATCAGCATCACCACCACCGCCAAGTCCGACGACGAGGCCAAGGCGCTGCTGACCGCGTTCCGCTTCCCCTTCCGCAACTGAGGTTCGTCAAGTGGCCAAACTCGCTTCGATCAACCGCGACCTGAAACGCGCCGCCCTGGTGCGCAAGTACGCGAAAAAGCGCGCCGAGCTCCAGGCGATCATCAACGACCAGTCGGTCTCGGAAGAGGATCGTTACCAGGCCCGGCTCAAGCTGCAGCAGCTGCCGCGCAACGCGAATCCCACCCGCCTGCGCAACCGCTGCGAGATCACGGGTCGTCCGCGTGGCGTCTACAGCAAATTCGGCCTCGGCCGCAACAAGCTTCGCGAGGCGGCGATGCGGGGCGAAGTGCCCGGCATCGTCAAGGCCAGCTGGTAACGGAGGACACGACATGAGCATGAGCGATCCGGTCGCGGACATGTTCACGCGCATCCGCAACGGGCAGCGCGTGGAGAAACAGTCGGTCTCGATGCCGTCTTCGAAGCTGAAGGTGGCCATCGCCCAGGTCCTGAAGGACGAGGGCTACATCGAGGGCTACTCGGTCAGCACCGAGGGCGTGAAGTCCGAGCTGCAGGTGCAGCTCAAGTATTACGCCGGTCGTCCGGTCATCGAGCGCATCGAACGCGTCTCGAAGCCCGGCCTGCGGGTCTACAAGGGCCGCGATGCGCTGCCCCAGGTGATGAACGGCCTGGGCGTCACCATCGTCACCACCTCGCGCGGGGTCATGACCGATCGCAAGGCGCGCGCCAGTGGCGTGGGCGGCGAAGTCATCGCCTACGTGGCGTAAAGGGAGCGGAGATGTCCCGAGTTGCCAAGGTTCCGGTCCCCGTGCCGGCCGGTGTCGATGTGCAGATTGCCGACGGCACCATCACGGTCAAGGGCCCGCTGGGTTCGCTCAACCTGCGCGTCAATCCGCTGGTCACCATCGTTCGCGAGGGCGCAGAGCTGCTGGTCAAGGCCGCCACCGAGACCCGTGACGCCGATGCCATGAGCGGCACTTTCCGCGCGCTGGTGGCCAACATGGTTACCGGCGTGACTCGCGGCTTTGAAAAGAAGCTCCAGCTGGTCGGCACCGGTTATCGGGCGCAGGCTCAGGGTGCGTCGCTGAACCTGTCGCTCGGGTTCTCGCATCCGGTGGTCTACAAGCTGCCTGATGGCATCAAGGCCGAGACGCCCACCCAGAATGACATCCTGATCAAGGGGGCCGACCGCCAGAAGGTTGGCCAGGTGGCTGCCGAAATCCGCGCGTACAAGTCGCCCGAGCCCTACAAGGGCAAGGGCGTGCGTTACGCGGACGAGAAGGTGGTCCTGAAGGAAGTCAAGAAGAAGTAAGCGGCGCACGCGCCCCCAAGACAGGATACAGGCGATGGACAAGAAACAGGCTCGTTTGCGCCGTGCCCGTCAGACGCGGCTCAAGATCCGCGAACTGCGGGTCAACCGGCTCACCGTCTTCCGGACGAATCAGCACATCTACGCGAGCATCATCGACGCCGACGGCGCGCGGGTGCTGGTCTCCTCGTCCACCAACGAGGCCGAGGTGCGTTCCGCGCTGGCTGGCGCGGCGGGCAAGGGCGGCAACGCCAATGCCGCCACGGTGGTCGGCAAGCGCATCGCCGAGAAGGCGCTCGCCGCCGGCATCCAGAGCGTGGCTTTCGACCGCGCGGGCTACCGCTTCCACGGCCGGGTCAAGGCGCTTGCCGAGGCCGCCCGCGAAGCCGGCCTGAAGTTCTGATCGACAGGATACGAACATGGCAAAGGTTCAGGCACGGGTCGGCTCCGAGGAGCGTGACGACGGTCTCAAGGAAAAGATGATCGCGGTGAACCGCGTGACCAAGGTCGTCAAGGGAGGCCGGATTCTCGGCTTCGCAGCGCTGACCGTGGTCGGCGACGGCGATGGCCGCATCGGCATGGGCAAGGGCAAGGCTCGTGAGGTGCCGGTTGCGGTTCAGAAGGCCATGGACGAGGCCCGCCGCAAGATGTTCAAGGTGAGCCTCAAGGGCAGCACCCTTCAGCACACGGTGCATGGCCGTCATGGCGCAGCCAATGTGTATCTCGCACCCGCGCCCGAGGGCACCGGCATCATCGCCGGCGGTCCGATGCGCGCGATCTTCGAGGTGATGGGCGTGGGCAATGTGGTGGCCAAGAGCCACGGTTCGACCAACCCCTACAACATGGTTCGCGCCACGCTCAACGCGCTGCAGAACATGAACACCCCGGCCGAGATCGCTGCCAAGCGGGGCAAGACGGTCGAGGAAATCCTCGGTTGAGGCGCGATGCCGGCGCCGCCCCGCGGGCGAATGCCGGCCAGGAGAATCCGATGACCAAGAAGACCCTCAAAGTGACGCTGGTGCGCAGCCCGAACGGCACCCGCTCCACCCACAAGGCAACCGTGCTGGGCCTCGGGCTCAAGCGCATCCGCCAGACGCGCGAGCTCGAGGACACCCCGGCCGTGCGCGGCATGATCACCAAGGTCTCGTACCTGGTCCGCGTCGAGTGAGATCGCCATGCAACTGAACACGCTGAAACCCGCCGAGGGCAGCAAGCATCCGCGCAAGCGCGTGGGTCGCGGCATCGGCTCGGGCCTGGGCAAGACCGGTGGTCGGGGCCACAAGGGGCAGAAGTCGCGTTCCGGCGGCTTCCACAAGGTCGGCTTCGAAGGCGGTCAGATGCCGCTGCAACGCCGTCTGCCCAAGCGCGGCTTCACCTCGATGAGCGCCGGTGACACCGCCGAGGTCCGCCTGTCGGATCTGCAGCGGCTCGACGCGTCGGCCATCGACCTGCTCGCCCTCAAGGCGGCTGGCGTGGTGCCCCAGGGCGCGAAGGCGGCCAAGGTCATCCTCTCGGGCAGCCTCGAGCGCGCGGTGAGCCTCACCGGCATTGGCGCCACGAAGGGCGCCCGCGCGGCCATCGAGGCCGCCGGCGGCACGCTGGCCTGATCGTCTTTCCCCACTGACACCGGACGCACCCTTGGCCACCTCCGCCGCCAGCACCGCCAACGCCGGACGCTTCGCTGATCTGAAGCGCCGGCTGTGGTTCCTGCTGTTCGCGCTGGTGGTCTATCGCATTGGCGCGCACATTCCGGTGCCCGGCATCGATCCCGATCAGCTCGCCCAGCTCTTCAAGGGACAGCAGGGCGGCATCCTGGGCATGTTCAACATGTTCTCGGGCGGCGCGCTCTCCCGGTTCACGGTGTTCGCCCTGGGGATCATGCCGTACATCTCGGCGTCGATCATCATGCAGCTGCTCACCGTGGTGGTGCCGCAGCTCGAAGCGCTCAAGAAGGAAGGCGAAACCGGGCGCCGCACCATCACCAAGTACACCCGCTGGTTCACCGTGGGTCTGGCCACCTTCCAGGCGCTCGGCATTGCCATCGCCCTTGAAGCGCAGGCGGGCCTGGTGATCGACCCGGGCCTTCAATTCCGGTTCACCACCGTGGTGTCCCTGCTCACCGGCACGATGTTCCTGATGTGGCTCGGGGAGCAGATCACCGAGCGCGGCCTGGGCAACGGCATCTCGATCATCATCTTCGCCGGCATCGCGGCGGGGCTGCCCTCGGCGCTGGCCGGCATGGGCGAGCTGGTGCGCACCGGCGCCATGAACGCGCTGGTGGCGCTGATCATCGTCGCCCTGGTGGTGTTGGTGACCGCCGCGGTGGTGTTCGTCGAGCGCGGCCAGCGCAAGATCACCGTGAACTACGCCAAGCGCCAGGTGGGCAACCGCGTCTACGGCGGCCAGACCTCGCATCTGCCGCTCAAGCTGAACATGGCCGGCGTGATTCCGCCGATCTTCGCGTCGTCGATCATCCTGTTCCCGGCCACCATCGCGCAGTGGTTCACCTCGGGCGACTCCTCCAGCAGCGTGGTGCGGGTGCTCAAGGATGTCGCCGCCACGCTCTCGCCGGGCCAGCCGGTCTACATCCTGCTGTACGCGGCCGCGATCATCTTCTTCTGCTTCTTCTACACCGCGCTCGTGTTCAACAGCCGCGACACCGCCGAGAACCTCAAGAAGAGCGGCGCGTTCGTGCCGGGCATCCGGCCTGGCGAGCAGACGGCCCGTTACATCGACAAGATTCTCATGCGGCTCACCCTGGCCGGCGCCATCTACATCAGCGCGGTCTGCCTGCTGCCCGAGCTGCTGGTGCTGAAGTGGAATGTGCCTTTCTATTTCGGCGGCACCTCGCTGCTGATCATCGTGGTGGTGACCACCGACTTCATGTCGCAGGTGCAGGCCTATGTCATGTCGCACCAGTACGAGAGCCTGCTGAAGAAAGCCAACCCGAAAGGGATGGGACTGTGAACCTGCCGGGCTGGCAGCGGCCGTCAGCGGCCCGCCAGCCGGTCAACAGAGCGTCAAGAGACTCGAGGGAATCATGAAAGTGTTGGCATCGGTCAAGAAGATCTGCCGCAACTGCAAGGTCATCAAGCGCAAGGGCGTGGTCCGCGTGATCTGCGTCGATCCGCGGCACAAGCAGCGTCAAGGTTGACGGAGAACAAGCATGGCACGTATTGCGGGTATCAATGTTCCTGACCGGCAGCACACCGAGATCGGCCTGACCGCCATCTACGGCATCGGCCGCACGCGCGCTCGCCAGATCTGCGACGCCGCCGGGGTGAGCTACTCGAAGAAGGTGAAGGATCTGAGCGATCCCGAACTCGAGCGCATCCGCGACCTGGTGTCGCGTCTGACGGTCGAGGGCGACCTGCGTCGCGAGGTCTCGATGTCGATCAAGCGGCTGATGGACCTCGGCTGCTACCGCGGTGTCCGCCACCGCCGTGGTCTGCCGGTCCGCGGTCAGCGCACCCGCACGAACGCGCGCACCCGCAAGGGCCCGCGCAAGGCCGGCGTGGCCCTGAAGAAATAATCGCCCACAGGATCATCCATGGCTACCAAGGCTCAATCCGCCGCCGCTGCTGCCGCCGCTTCCCGGGTGCGCAAGAAGGCGAAGAAGAATGTGTCCGACGGCATCGCCCACGTGCATGCCTCGTTCAACAACACCATCATCACCATCACCGACCGTCAAGGCAACGCGCTGTCGTGGGCCTCGGCGGGTGGTGCCGGCTTCAAGGGCTCGCGCAAGTCCACGCCGTTCGCGGCGCAGGTGGCTGCCGAGACCGCTGGCCGCGCGGCCCAGGACTGCGGCATCAAGAACCTGGAAGTGCAGATCAGCGGCCCCGGCCCTGGCCGCGAGTCGTCGGTGCGGGCGTTGAACGCGCTCGGCATCAAGATTCTCCAGATCCAGGATGTCACGCCGATTCCGCACAACGGCTGCCGTCCCCCGAAGCGCCGCCGCATCTGAGCGGCACTCCGCCCGACCCCGGTCGGGCGAACCCCCGGCGCGCAGCCGGCCGTCTTCGGGTGGCCGTCCTGCCGTCGTTCGAAGCCCACCGTCCGCCGCTGCGCGCTGCAAGGCCGCAGTCACCGAAAGCGCGGACTAACCGCAGCACCGGCCCCGGTTGCCGGCTGCGTACCTGATGAGGAATTGCCGTGGCACGTTATACCGGACCGAAAGCCAAGCTTTCCCGCCGTGAAGGCACCGATCTTTTCCTGAAGAGCGCCCGTCGCTCGCTCGACACCAAGTGCAAGCTCGACAGCAAGCCGGGCCAGCACGGTCGCATCTCGGGCACCCGCACCTCCGACTTCGGACTGCAGCTGCGCGAGAAGCAGAAGGTCAAGCGCATGTATGGCGTGCTCGAGAAGCAGTTCCGCCGCTACTTCGAGGAGGCCGAGCGCCGCCGCGGCAACACCGGCGAGAACCTGCTCAAGCTGCTCGAGAGCCGTCTCGACAATGTGGTCTACCGGATGGGCTATGCCACCACCCGGGCCGAGGCGCGCCAGCTGGTGAGCCACAAGGCGATCACCGTCAATGGCCAGGTGCTGAACATCCCCTCGGCGCTGGTGCGTCCGTCCGATGTCGTGGCGGTGCGCGAGAAGTCGCGCAAGCAGGCCCGCATCCAGGACGCGCTCACCCTGGCAGAGCAGAACGGCATGCCCGGCTGGGTGTCGGTCGACAAGACCAAGATGGAAGGCACCTTCAAGTCGGTGCCCGACCGCGCCGATCTGTACTCGGACATCAACGAGAGCCTGATCGTCGAGTTGTACTCGCGTTAATCGAAGGGACCCCTCCATGCAGACCGCCATGCTGAAGCCGCGAATCGTCGAGGTCGAGCAACTCGGGCCCTCCCATTCCCGCGTCGTGATGGAGCCGTTCGAGCGCGGCTACGGGCACACGCTGGGCAATGCGCTGCGCCGGGTGCTGCTGTCCTCGATGGTCGGCTACGCGCCCACCGAGGTCCAGATCTCGGGCGTCGTCCATGAATATTCCACGCTCGATGGCGTCCGCGAGGATGTCGTCGACCTGCTGCTCAACCTCAAGGGCATCGTCTTCAAGCTGCACAACCGGGATGAGGTCTTCCTCACGCTGCGCAAGGAAGGCGCCGGCCCGGTCACCGCGGCCGACATCGACTGCCCGCATGATGTGGAAGTGATCAACCCCGAGCACGCGATCGCCAGCCTCACCCAGGGTGGCCGGATCGACATGCAGATCAAGGTCGAGCGGGGCCGCGGCTATGTGCCGGGCACCATGCGCAACCTGGGCGAGACCAAGTCCATCGGCCGCATCGTGCTCGACGCCTCGTTCTCGCCGGTGCGCCGGGTGAGCTATCTGGTCGAGAGCGCCCGGGTCGAGCAGCGTACCGACCTCGATCGCCTGATCATCGATGTCGAGACCAATGGCGTGATCGCCCCCGAAGAGGCGGTCCGCCAGTCGGCCCGCATCCTGGTCGAGCAGCTGTCGGTCTTCGCCGCGCTCGAGGGCGGCGCCGAGCCGATGACCGAGATGGGCTCCTCGCGCGCGCCGCAGATCGATCCGGTCCTGATGCGCCCGGTCGATGACCTGGAGCTCACGGTGCGCTCGGCCAACTGCCTGAAGGCCGAGAACATCTACTACATCGGTGATCTGATCCAGCGCACCGAGAACGAGCTGCTCAAGACCCCGAACCTGGGCCGCAAGTCGCTCAACGAGATCAAGGAAGTGCTCGCCTCGCGCGGCCTGACCCTGGGCATGAAACTCGAGAACTGGCCGCCGGCCGGTCTCGAGCGGCCCTGAGTCGTTCCGCGCTGCCCGCACCTCACGAGGATTGAACCATGCGTCACCGCCACGGACTCCGCAAACTCAACCGCACCAGCAGCCACCGCGAGGCCATGCTTCGCAACATGTGCAACTCGCTGCTGCGCCACGAGGTCATCAAGACCACCCTGCCCAAGGCCAAGGAACTGCGCCGGGTGGTCGAGCCCCTCATCACCCTGGGCAAGAAGCCGTCGCTGGCCAACCGGCGCCTGGCTTTCGATCGCCTGCGCGATCGCGAGATGGTCGTCAAGATCTTCAATGATCTCGGCCCGCGCTACGCCAACCGCAACGGCGGCTATCTGCGCATCCTGAAGTACGGCTTTCGCGTCGGCGACAACGCGCCGATGGCCTACATCGAACTGATGGACAGGCCCGAGCAGGCCCCGGCCGAGCAGCCGGCGGCGCAGGCCTGACCCCTACCGAGTCTGCCGGCCCTTCACTGCGGCCGGTCGAACACGGGCGTCCGGGCGCTTCAGCGCGCGCGGACGCCCGTGTCGTTTGCGGCAGCGGGCCGGCCGCCGGGGCGGTCATCCGGGTGGAGGGTCTGGTCAAGACCTTCGGCAGCCACCGGGCCGTCGATGGCCTGGGCTTCGAGGTGCGCGCCGGGGAGTGCTTCGGCCTGCTCGGCCCCAATGGCGCGGGCAAGAGCACCACGCTGCGATTGCTGATCGGCCTGGCCCGTGCCGAGGCCGGTCGCATCGACCTGCTCGGGCTGTCCATCCCCGAGCGCGCCCGCGAGGCCCGCGCGCTGATCGGCGTCGTGCCGCAGGCCGATGCGCTCGACCCGGATTTCACGGTCGCCGAGAATCTGATGGTCTTCGGCCGGTACTTCGGCCTGCCGAGCGCGCTGATCGCCTCGCGCATTCCCGACCTGCTCGCCTTCGCGGGTCTGTCCGGCAAGCGAGACGCGCGCATCGGCGAGCTGTCGGGTGGCATGAAGCGGCGCCTGACCCTGGCCCGCGCCCTCGTCAACGATCCGCAGGTGCTCTTCCTGGACGAGCCCACCACCGGACTGGACCCGCAGGCCCGTCACCTGATCTGGGATCGCCTCAAGCAGCTGCTGCGCCGGGGCAAGACCATCCTCCTCACCACGCACTTCATGGAGGAGGCGCAGCGGCTGTGCGACCGGCTCGCGATCGTCGACCATGGTCGCCTGATCGCGCAGGCCGCGCCCCAGGCGCTGATCGACGAGCAGATCGAGCCGGAGGTGATCGAGATCGTGGCCGAGGATGCGACCCGCTGGGCCGGCCTTGCCCAGGGCACGCCGGGATGCGCCCGGGTGGAGTCGGTGGGCGAGACGGTGTTCGCCTACTGCACCGATCCGCGGCCGCTGTCGGCCGCGCTCGCCGCGCACGGCGGGCTGCGCTGGCTGCTGCGCCCGGCGAGCCTCGAGGACGTGTTCCTCAAGCTCACCGGCCGCGACCTGCGCGACTGACCGGCGCCCGCACGCCTGCGTCGCCCCCAAAGCCCTCGTCCCAGCCAACCGTCTTCATCGCGCCCATCGGCCTTCTGTCCTTGACCGCCCCGTCCGCTTCCCGCGCCCCGTCGCTGCTGCGCCTTCCTCGGCCAAGCCTGCGCTTCCTGCCGATCTACCGCCGCAACCTGCTGGTCTGGCGCAAGCTGGCGGTGGCCTCGGTGCTGGGCAACATCGCCGACCCGCTGATCACGCTGGTGGCGTTCGGCTACGGGCTGGGCCGTCTGCTCAACGAGGTGCAGGGCGTGCCCTACATCGTGTTCCTCGCGGCGGGCTCGGCCTGCATGAGCACTGCGATGGCCGCAAGCTTCGAGTCGCTGTACTCGGCCTACTCGCGCATGCAGGTCCAGCAGACCTGGGCGTCGATCATGAATGCCCCGGTCGACCTCGACGATGTGCTGATCGCGGAGTGGCTCTGGGCCGCCACCAAGGGGCTGTTCTCGGGCCTGGCCATCACCGCGGTGATCCTGGCGCTGGGCCTCTCGCGCGAGCCCACGCTGATCGCGCTGCCCCTGGTGGTCATGCTCACCGGGCTGGCGTTCGCGGGCATCGGCCTGTGCTTCAATGCGCTCGCCCGCGGCTACGACTTCTTCACCTACTACTTCACCCTCGTGATCACGCCGATGGTGTTTCTCTCGGGCGTCTACTATCCGCGCGACACCCTGCCGGGATGGCTGGCCGCCATCGCCTCGGCGTTGCCGCTGGCCGCCGCGGTCGACCTTGCCCGCCCGCTGGTGCTGGGCGAGTGGCCGGCGCAGGCCGCCTGGCGCGTCAGCCTGCTGCTCGCTGTCGCGCTGGTCTCATTCGGGATCGCGCTGGTGCTCACCCGGCGCCGCTTTCGGGTGTGAACGGCGCGCCAGCCGTTCGGGCGAACTGAGGAAGCGACGCGCCCGGAAGTAGGCCAGCATGCCGGCGGCGATCAGCGCCATGGCGGCCATCGCCCACCAGAAGCCCGCGGGCGCGCGCGTCCCCGGGATCACCTCGAAGTTCATCCCGAAGATGCCGGTGATCAGCGTGAGCGGCATGAACACCGCCGTCAGCGTGGTCAGGGTGCGCATGATCTCGTTGGTGCGGTGGGCGGTCGACGAGAAATGCAGCTGCACCGCCGATTCCAGCGAGGCTTCCAGCCGGCGGGTGTGGTTGAGCACCCGGTGCACATGCTCGATCAGGTCGCCGGTGCGCACCCGCAGCGGATCGGTGATGCCCACGAAGCCCGGCGGATGGGCCATGCCCGCGCGGCTGGGATCGCCCCGCGCCTGATCGAGCCGCTCGTCGCGCCACTCCTGGATGGCGTCGAGCTGCTCCTCGCAGAGATGCTCGAGCTTGCGCAGCTCGCCGCGGGCCTCGAGAAGTGCAAGCCAGTCCTGGAAGGGCCGCCGCGGGTCGAGCAGGAGCCGCTGCCAGCGGTCGAGCTGCGCGGTGAGCGGCTGTCGCAATTCGAGGTACCGGTCGATCATGCCGTTGAGCAGCCGCAGCATCAGCTCCTCGGGCGATTCCGGCAGGCGCTGACGGGGCCCGCGATCGGCGAGCAGGCGATCGCGCAGCGCCGGCACGGTGCGGCTGTCGGGTGCGTGCAGGGTGACCAGGCAACCCGGGAACAGGAAGAACACCGTGGGTCGGGTGCGGATGCGCAGCATGGCTGCGCCTTCGTCGGGCGTGGCCGCCGAGGCCAGCCCGCGGAAGATGATCATCTCGTAGTCGCGGGTGGCCACGAAGTGCGAGGGATGCTGACGGTTGCCGGCGTCGAGCAGGTGATCCTCGAAGACCGTCACCCCGGTGAGCGCCGCCACCGGCGCCGGCCACAGGCCAGCCTCGTCATGCTCGCAGTCGACCCACAGCCAGCCCGCGCCTGCGCCCGGCGGCGGGATGTCGGGCAGCGCCCGCACCTCACCGGCGGCGAACTGCAGCACCCGCATGCGCTTGCCGGCGCCGCTGCCGATCAGCCTTCGGCCAGCCAGCCGGCGGCGTCGAGCGCGTAGTAGGTCAGGATGCCGTCGGCGCCCGCGCGGCGCATCGCAAGCAGTGCCTCCAGCGCCACGGTGCGCTCGTCGAGCCAGCCGTTGGCGCTGGCCGCCTTGATCATCGCGTACTCGCCGCTCACCTGATAGACGAAGGTGGGCATCGAGAACGCGTCCTTCACCCGGCGCACGATGTCCAGATAGGGCAGACCGGGCTTGACCATGACCATGTCGGCGCCCTCCTGGATGTCGAGAGCCACCTCGCGCAGCGCCTCGTCGGTGTTGGCCGGGTCCATCTGGTAGGTCTTCTTGTTGCTCTTGCCCAGGTTGCTGGCCGAGCCGACCGCGTCACGGAAGGGGCCATAGAAGCCCGAGGCGTACTTGGCGCTGTAAGCCATGATCCGGGTGTGGATGAGGCGAGCCTCTTCCAGGGCATGACGCAGCGCGCCCACCCGGCCGTCCATCATGTCAGAGGGGGCCACGATGTCGATGCCGGCCTGGGCCTGGGCGAGCGCCTGACGCACCAGGATGGCGGTTGTCTCGTCGTTGAGCACATAGCCGGTGTCATCGAGCACGCCGTCCTGACCATGGCTGGTGAACGGGTCGAGCGCGACATCGGCGAGCAGGCCGAGCTCCGGGAACCGCTTCTTGAGCTCGCGTGCCGCGCGCGGGATCAGACCGTCGGGGTCGGTGGCGACGATGCCGTCAGGGGTCTTGATGGCCGGATCGATCACCGGGAAGAGCGCCAGCACTGGCACGCCGAGTTCCAGGCAGCGCTCGGCCACCGGGAAAAGCAGGTCGATGCTGTGGCGCTCGACGCCGGGCATCGACCCCACCGGATGCCGCTTGCCGCTGCCCTCGTGAACGAACACCGGATAGATGAAGTGGTCGGCCGACAGCGCGGTCTCGCGCATCATCCGGCGCGAGAAGTCATCGCGACGCATGCGTCGCGGCCGGATGGCGGGAAACTGGTGTCCGAGGGACGGTCTGGCGGCGGTCACGGTGGTCGCTCCTGGCGGCGGGATGGGGGCTGCGGCCCGATCGCCGCAGTTATACCCGAAACCCGAGTCAGACGAGGGGTCTTGTGCCGGCTTCCGAGGCGTCGGGCGCAGACGCCTCGGGCGCCAGCCAGTCCTCGATCCGCGCGCGGGTCTCATCCAGTCCGAGGCGGGCATTGGCCGAGAACACGATCACCTCGATGCCACGGCCCGGAAAGGCCGCCGCGAGCGCCGCGACCACCGCGCGCCGCACCTTCTGACGCTGCTCATGGCCGAACTTGTCGCTCTTGGTGAGCAGCACCAGCAGGCCCACCGATGGGTCGATCCAGTCGAGCATGGCGGCGTCGGCCGGCGTGAGCTCGCGCCGGATGTCGAGCATCACCACAACCCCCTTGAGCGAGCGCCGGTTGCGCAGATAGGGACCGGCGAGCGAGTCCCAGCCGGACTTCACGCCCAGGGGCACCTTGGCGTAGCCGTAGCCCGGGGTGTCGACCAGCAGCGCCGAAACCGTGTCGGCGGGCCCGAGCGCGAAGAAGTTCAGGGCCTGGGTGCGCCCTGGCGTGCGGCTGGCGAAGGCCAGCCGGCGGCGTTCGCACAGGGTGTTGATCGCGGTGGACTTGCCGGAATTGGAACGACCCACAAAGGCCACCTCGGGCGGTCCCTCGGGAGGCATCTGCCGGGGCAGGGCGACGGTGGTGGCGAAGCGGGCGGTGCTCAGGAGGCGCATGAGGCGTCGGATGACCTCCGACCTTTGGCTTGCGGTAGAATCGAGAGTTTACGCGACACGCCCATCCCACCTTCTGCTATTGAGCGACGCATGATGTTCCTCTCCTCCTGTGGTCGGCCCGAGATCCGGTCCGGCAGTGGCCTGGGCCGTGCCGGCCTGCATGCAGCGCGCCTGATGGCCGGTCTGGCCGTCGGCCTGATCGTCCTGACGGGGAGCGCGCGCGCGCAGGCGCCGGCCAAGGTCGATCTTGCCAAGGGTCAGCAGAAAGCGGCCGAGGTCTGCGCGGCGTGCCATGGCGCAGACGGCAACAGCGCCAGCCCGGCCAACCCCAAGCTGGCCGCCCAGCACGCCGACTACCTCTACAAGCAGCTGCGCAACTTCAAGGTGCAGCCGGGGGCCAAGGAGGCCGAGCGGGCCAACGCCGTCATGGCGGGTTTCGCGGCCACGCTGTCCGACGAGGACATGCGCAATGTCTCGGCCTGGTTCGCCTCCCAGAAGCTCAAGCCTTCGGCGGCGCGCAACAAGGACACGGTCGAGCTCGGGCAGAAGATCTACCGCGGCGGCATCGCGGCCAAGTCGGTGGCGGCCTGCGCGGGCTGCCACAGCCCCAACGGTGCCGGCATCCCGGCCCAGTACCCGCGTCTGGCCGGCCAGTTCGCCGAGTACACCGAGGCGCAGCTGGTGGCCTTCCGCCAGGGCGCGCGCAAGAACAGCGCGCAGATGACCGCGATCGCGGCGCGGCTGTCCGACACCGAGATCAAGGCGGTTTCCGACTACATCGCCGGCCTGCGCTGACGCGCGGGCGCCACGCCCGGCCCCCAGGGCCGCCGTGGCGATGTTGGGCGCCTGCGGGCGTTCAGCGGGTATCGGGCGCTGCGGGCGGGGCGCTCTCGGGGCTGGGCGCCCGAGCCTTGCCCGACTTGCTGGTGGGTGGCGCGTCGGGGGGCTTGGGCAGCACCAGCGGGCCGCGCTGTCCGCAGGCTCCGAGCAGGCAGACAACCACCAGGCTTGCGCCCAAGCGAGCGGCCGCACGGCGCGATTTCATGAAGGCACTCTAGCATGACCGAACCGGACTTCCTCGCCGAGTGCGACCGGGTGCTCACCGCCATCGAAGACGCGCTCGACGCCTGTGGCGCCGATGTGCAGAGCGGTCGCACCGGCCCCGTTCTGGAGATCGAGTTCGAGGACGACTCGCGCCTGATCGTGAACGGCAACGCGCCGGTCCGCGAGATGTGGGTGGCGGCCCGCGCCGGGGGGTTTCACTTCCGCCATGACGGGTCGGTCTGGCGCGACACCCGCAGCGGCGAGGAGCTCTTCGCCAGCCTGTCGCGGCTGG
This sequence comes from Betaproteobacteria bacterium, assembly GCA_018970865.1. GTDB lineage: Bacteria > Pseudomonadota > Gammaproteobacteria > Burkholderiales > Burkholderiaceae_E > Quisquiliibacterium. The sequence continues at coordinate 55,284 of JAGWVN010000003.1, read as the reverse complement.
TCAGCGCGCAGTCGGGGCAGGCGGTTCGGCTGAGCGACCCGGGTTGACCGGCCCGGCCTTGCCCGCCGGCACCGACTCGGCGTAATAGAACTCGCCGCTGACCTCCACGATGCCTTCCGGCGGGGTGGGGGTCTGCTCCGGCACCCCTGCCAGCGCCTTGCCCATGTAGGTCATCCAGATCGGCAGCGCGAGCCCGCCGCCGGTCTCGCGATCGCCGAGCTTTCTCGGCTGGTCGTGTCCCACCCAGGTGACGGCCACCACGGCGGGCGAATAGCCGGCGAACCAGGCGTCGTGGGAGTCGTTCGTGGTGCCGGTCTTGCCGGCGAGGTCTCCGCGGTTCAGCGACAGGGCGCGCCGGGCCGTGCCGTTGCGCACCACGCCGCGCAGCATGCTGTCCATGATGAAGGCATTGCGGGCGTCGATCGCACGCGCGTTCTCGTCGCCCGCCTTCACCGGGCTTGCCTGGGCAAGCACCCTGCCCGATGCGTCGGTGATGCGGGTGATGAGGTAGGGCTCGACGCGATAGCCGCCATTGGCGAACACCGAGTAGGCCCCCACCATCTGCCAGGGCGTGACCGAGCCGGCGCCCAGCGCCATGGTCAGGTAGGCGGGATGCTTGTCCTCGTCGAAACCGAAGCGGGCGATGTAGTCCTGCGCGTAGCGCGGACCGATCGCCTGGAGGATGCGGATCGAGACCATGTTCTTCGACTGGGCCAGCGCCTGCCGCATGCGCATCGGCCCCTCGAACTTGCCGTCGTAGTTCTTGGGCTCCCAGACCTGCCCGCCGGTGAGCGCAGGGTTCACGGTGAAGGGCGCATCGTCGATGACGGAAGCCGGCGTGAAGCCCTTCTCGAGCGAGGCCGAGTAGATGAAGGGCTTGAAGCTCGACCCCGGCTGGCGCCAGGCCTGCGTGACCCTATTGAACTTGTTGCGGCTGAAGTCGAAGCCGCCGACCAGCGCCCGCACCGCGCCGTCTTCGGGGCTGCAGGCGACCAGCGCCGCCTGCACCTCCGGCAGCTGGGTGATCTCCCAGTCGGACTTCAGGGGCGCGATCCGCACCACCGCGCCCCGCTTGAGCCGCCGCGCCACCGGCGCGCGGTCGGAAAGTGCCGGTGCCGCAAACTTCAGGCCATCGCCGCTGATGGTGATCACCGTGCCGCGACCGCGCGACACCCGTACCGCCCGCGCATCGGCCTCGAGCACCACCGCGGTCCGGAACTCCTCGACATCGGGGGTCTCGTCGAGCGCGGCCTCGATCAGCGCCTCGGCGCCGGCCTGACCGGCCGGCAGGTCGATGTAGCGCTCCGGACCACGGTAGCCGTAGCGGCGGTCGTAGTCGATGACCCCCTGACGGACCGCGGCGGTGGCCACCCGCTGTTCGGCGGCGCGGATGGTGGTGTGCACGCTGATGCCGGCGGTGTAGATGTCGTCCTTGAAGAGGTCGTAGGCCAGCAGCCGGGCAAGCTCGGCCGCATAGGGCGCCTGCTGGGCGAGTTCGCCGGCGGGCGAGGCATAGCGCAGGGTCTGCTTGAGCGCGGCCTGGTATTCGGCCTCGGTGAGCGAGCCGATCTCGTGCATGCGTCCCAGGATGTAGTGCTGGCGCTCCGTGGCCCGCTTGGGATTGACCAGCGGGTTGTACAGCGAGGGCGCCTTGGGCAGCCCGGCGAGCATGGCCGCCTCGGCCGGCGTGAGCTGATCGAGGGTCTTGCCGAAGTAGATCCGGGCCGCCGCGGCGAAGCCGTAGGCCCGCTTGCCCAGGAAGATCTGGTTCATGTACACCTCGAGGATCTGCTCCTTGGTCAGGCTCTCCTCGATGCGCAGGGCCAGCATGGCCTCGTAGATCTTGCGGGTGTAGGTCTTCTCGCTCGACAGGTAGAAGTTGCGCGCGACCTGCTGGGTGATGGTGCTTGCCCCCTGGTCTCGGCCGCCCGAGAACAGATTCGACAGCGCGGCCCGCGCGATGCCCTTGAAGTCGATGCCGCCATGCTCGAAGAAGCGCGAGTCCTCGGCGGCGAGCACCGCGTTCTTCATCAGCGCAGGCACCTGATCGATGCGCACCACGCTGCGCCGTTCATCGCCGTATTCGCCGAGCAGTTCGCCTTCGGCCGAGTAGATGCGCAGCGGCACCTTCGGTCGGTAGTCGGTGAGTTCGTCGAGCGCCGGCAGCCGGTCGCTGGCGAGCATGACCATCAGCGCGAGCGCCAGCACGCCGGCAAGCGCGAGCGCCACCGGCACGCCAAGCAGCAGCAGGAGCGCGCGGGCCCAGGGCGATGCGGGCTTGCGCGAGGACGGGGATGCGTCGGAGATGGCGGGGCCTTCAGGTGGGTTGCGATGCCGCGGAAAGCATCCTCAGGCGCCGGGATTATACGGGCCGGGTCCGCGTCCTGACCGTTGATGGCGTGTCTGCGCGCCGCCGTTCGCGGCGCCGCTGATTCGCCGCCATCGACCGTCCATGGGGGCCGAAAACGAGGAATAAGTCACAGGTCGCCGGATGGTCGGCTGCGTGCGACGGAAGGGCGACCGCGCGCGTGGCCGTCCGCGCAAAACCCACTAGAGTGTCCAGACCCGGGATCGGCCTTGAGTTCTCGTCTCATGTTCGTGACGCAACTGCTTTTGGCAGAAGGGTTTTCTCCCGGTCCGCACAGAGGAAAAATTGGGTCTGAAGCTTCCAGCACTGTTCACCCGCTCGTCGCCGGGCCTGCTCGGCATCGACATCAGTTCGTCCGGCATCAAGGCGGTCGAGCTCGTGCCGGGCAGCAAGGCCGCGATCCGCCTCCAGCGCTATGTGATCGAGCCGCTGGACGAGGGCGCGATCACCGACGGCAACATCGAGAGTCCCGAGGCGGTGGCCGAGGCCCTCGCCCGGGCCATCCGCCGGATGAACACCCGCACCCGCGATGTCGCCCTGGCCATGCCGGCATCGGCGGTGATCACCAAGCGCATCAGCCTGCCTGCCGGCCTCAGCGACGAGGATTACGAGTTCCAGGTCGAGTCGGAAGCCAGCCAGTATGTGCCCTTCGCGATCGAGGAGGTCAGCCTCGACTTCCAGGTGATCGGCCCTTCGCCGAACGATCCCTCCGAGGTCGATGTGATGCTGGCGGCGTCCCGTCGGGAAAAGGTCGAGGACCGCGTGGCCGTGGCCGAGATGTGCGGCCTGCGGCCGACCATCGTCGATGTCGACTCGCTCGCGGCCCGGGCCGCGCTCGACCATGTCACCGCGTTCATGCCCGGCGCGGGCCAGGGCCTGGTGCTGGCGGTGTTCGACATCGGCCAGATGGTCACCCGGGTGTCGATGGTGTTCAACGGCGAAACCGTCTTCGAGCGTGAGCAGGCCTTCGGTGGGCAGCAGCTGACGCTGGACCTCATGCGCCTCTACGGCCTGAGCCAGGAAGAAGCCGAGCTCAAGAAGAAGACCGGCGAGCTGCCCGACAACTACCAGGCCGATGTGCTGGCGCCGTTTCTGGAGCAGGGCGCCAGCGACCTCGCGCGCGCCCTGCAGTTCTTCTACACATCCACTCCGTACACCCGGGTGGACCGCATCTTCCTGGCGGGCGGCGCCAGCGTGGTCCCCGGCCTGGCGGAGGCGATCGCCGAGCGTGCGCAGGCGCCGACCGAGATACTCACGCCCTTCCAGGGCATGGAGATCGCCGAGTCCATTCGCGAGCGGCAGTTGCGATTCGATGCGCCAGCCCTCGTCACCGCATGCGGGCTCGCCCTGCGGAGGTTCGGCGAGTGATCCGCATCAACCTGCTGCCGCATCGCGAACGCCAGCGCGAGAAGCGCAAGAAGGAGTTCGTCACCCTCACCCTGCTGGTGGCGCTGCTTGGTCTGGTGAGCGCCGCCGCGGTCTCGGTCGGCATCGCCGCGCTCGATGAGTCGCAGCGCGCGCGCAATCTGTTCATCGAGAACGCCAATCGGAAGCTCGATGCCGAAATCAAGGAGATCGGCCAGCTGCGTCAGGAGATCGAGGCACTGACCGCCCGCCAGAACGCGGTGGAGAGCCTCGAGCGCGATCGCACCATCCCGGTCCATCTCTTCGACGAGCTGGTGCGCCGGATGCCCAACGGCATGACCCTTCGCACCATGAAGCAGGATGGCAGCCGCCTGTTCCTCACCGGGCTGGCGCAGTCCAATGCCCAGGTGTCGGCGCTCTACAAGACCCTGGCCAATGAGGCGGTCTGGCTGGAGCGTCCCGAGCTCATCGAGATCAGGGCCGGTCAGGGCGTGCCGGGCCAGGTGCCGGGCCGTGAAATGAAGCGGGTCTTCGAGTTCTCGATGATCGCCGGCATCCGTTCCCGCACCGAAGTCGAGCGGGCCGAGAAGAAGGCCGCGGCCGACGCGGCGGCGAAGTCGGCGCCAGTCGCTGCGCCCGCGCTGAAGAAGTGATGCCGCCATGCCCAGTCTGAAGATGCCATCGATCGATCTTGCCGCTGTCGGCCGCCAGTTCGAGGGCCTGCAGGGTCGTCATCCCGGCCTGTGGCCGGTGTTTCCCCGGGCGATCCTGCTGGCCGGCGTGTTCCTCGTGGTGCAGGTGCTCGCCGCGGTCATGTTCTGGAGTTCCCAGCTCAGCGATCTGAAGTCGGGCGAGGAACGCGAGATCGTCCTGAAGCAGCAGTACGGTGAGAAGCTTTCCAACGCGATCAACCTCGATGTGCTGCGGGGGCAGAAGCAGCAGGTCGCGCTGTATGTCACGCAGCTGGAGAAACAGCTGCCCAGCCGCGCCGAGATGGATGCGCTGCTGTCCGACATCACGATCGCCGGTCATGCCCGGGGCCTGGAATTCGAGCTGTTCAAGCCGGGCCAGCCGGCGGCCCGCGAGTTCTATGCCGAGTTGCCGATCGGCATCCGGATGACAGGCGGCTATCACGAGCTGGCCGGCTTCGCGAGCGACATCGCGAACCTCGCGCGAATCGTCACGCTCAACAACATCACCGTGGTCGCGAGCGAACGGAGCACCACGCTGACCATGGATGCCGTGGTCAAGACCTACCGCTATCTCGATCCCGACGAGATCAGCAGCACGCAGCGCGCCAAGGCCAAGGCCGGGGGTGGCAAATGATCCTCAGGCGCGCAGGGCCAGCCCTGCTCCTTGCCGCGCTGCTTGCCGGCTGTGCCGATGACCAGGCGGAACTGACCGCCTGGATGGCGGAGAAGCGCGAACAGACGGCGCGGCTCAAGCAGAAGCTGGATCCGCCGAAAAAACCCTTGCCGTTCCGCTACGAGGCGAATGACCTGGTCGAGCCGTTCTCGATGGCCAGGATCGCGGTGGCGGCGGAACCGATCGCAACCCGCAGCGGCAGCGGTCCGAGACCGGACCAGAACCGTCGCCGTGAAGCACTGGAGAGCTTTCCGCTGGACACCATCCGGCTGGTGGGGCACCTGACCAGCGGTGGTCAGCAGTTTGCGCTGTTGCAGGTGGGCAAGACTGTCCATCAGGTGAAGGTGGGGAACTATGTCGGCACCAATTTCGGACGGGTGGTGAAGATCACCGAGACCGAGGTGCAGATCCGGGAATTGGTGCAGGACAGCTCCGGCGATTGGTCCGAAAGGGACAACTCGCTGCGGCTCCAGGGGGTCAGGTGATGATCAGATCGAACACGATGCTCTTGCGATGGCGCATGGCGACAGCCTGTTGTCTCTGGCTGGCCGGCTCGGCGCAGGCCCAGGCGCCCGCGCCTCAGGCTGCGCCCGCCCCGGCAGCCGCCCCCGTGCCGATCCAGGTGCAGGTGCAGGTCAACGCGCCGGCCTCGACGCAGGTCCAGGTGCAGACCTCCGGCGCAGCCGAGCCTCAGGCGGCGGCCCAGCCCCCGGCGCCCCCCCGGGCTCAGCCCAACGCGGTCGAAGCGGTGACGGCCGCCGCGCAGGGCAGCGGCACGCTGCTGCGGATCCGCATGAAGAACCCGCCGGCCGCGCTGCCGGGCGGCTTCTCGATCAACACGCCGCCCCGCATTGCCCTCGACTTTCCCGACACCGAGAACAAGGCCGGGCAATCGAACCTGGAGTTCGCCCAGGGTGATGTGCGTGGCGTGGCGCTGGTCCAGGCGGGCGGGCGCATGCGCGTGGTCCTGAACCTGCGGCGCCCGATGGCCTACACCACCACCGTCGAGGGCAGCACGGTGCTGGTTGCGCTCTCGCCGGCCGCAGCCGAGCCCTCGGCTGACGGCGCCACCCGCTTCAGTCCCCTGCCGACGGCCGACACCGGCGCGGCGACCACGGCCGCGCGCCATGCGCTGCGCGACATCGATTTCCGTCGCGGCCGGGCGGGCGAAGGTCGGGTGGTGGTCGATCTGTCCAGCGCGGGTGTCGGGGTCGACATCCGTCAGCAGGGCCAGACCCTGGTGGTGGATTTCCTCAACAGCCGGCTGCCCGAAAACCTGCGGCGCGTGCTGGATGTGAATGATTTCGGCACCCCGATCCGTTCGGTGCGGGCCTCGCAGCAGGGCGACAACGCCCGGCTGGTGATCGAACCGCAGGGCCTCTGGGAGCACAACGCCTATCAGAGCGAGACCCAGTTCGTGGTCGAGGTCCGGCCGGTGCGCGAGGACCCGACCCGGGTCGGCGGCCCGCAGGGCTATCGCGGCGAGCGCCTGTCGCTCAACTTCCAGAATGTCGATGTGCGCGCGCTGCTGCAGGTCATCGCCGACTTCACCAACCTGAACATCGTCACCAGCGACTCGGTCGCGGGCAATGTGACCCTGCGGCTGAAGGATGTGCCCTGGGATCAGGCGCTGGACATCGTGCTGCAGTCCAAGGGGCTGGACATGCGCAAGAGCGGCAATGTGGTCCTGATTGCGCCGCGCGAGGAACTCGCCGCCAAGGAGAAGCTCGAGCTCGAGGCCCGGCAGCAGATCGCCGACATCGAGCCGGTGCGCACCGAGATCTTCCAGCTCAATTACCAGAAGGCCGAGAACCTCGCCAAGCTGCTCTCCGATCCACGCCAACCCGTGCTGTCCAAGCGCGGCAGCGCGGTGTTCGACGCGCGCACGAACAAGCTCTTCATCCAGGACACCGCGCAGCGGCTCGATTCGGTGCGCAAGCTGATCTCGCAGGTCGACATCTCGGTGCGCCAGGTGCTGATCGAGGCCCGCATCGTCGAGGCCGACGACAAGTTCTCGCGCAATCTCGGCGTCAAGCTCGGCCTGAACGACATCTCGTCGACGCGCTATCGCACCGTGGGCGTGACCGACCCGGTGACCGGTTCGCTCACCGCGCTGAATGTGCCGATCTACGGTGCCGGCCAGAACCTCGGCGGCGGCGCCTTCGGCACCGTGGCGGGCAATCTGCGCGGCGTCACCGACCTGTCTTCCCAGGCCGGCTCCGACCTCTCGGGTCTCAATGCGCCGGGCCTGGGCCGGCTCACCGCCCTCGACAACACCAATTTCGTGAACCTGCCGGCCACGCCGATCTCGGGGTCGAGCCCGGCGAGCTTCGCGATCAGCCTGTTCGGCTCGAGCCTGACCCGGTTCCTGAACCTGGAACTGTCGGCGCTGGAGTCCGACCAGCGCGGCAAGATCATCTCGAGCCCGCGGGTGCTGACCGCCGACCAGAGCAAGGCCTCGATCGAGCAGGGCACCGAGCTGCCCTTCCAGCAGGCGACCGCCAGCGGCGCCACCGCGGTTTCGTTCCGCAAGGCCAGCCTGCGCCTCGAGGTGACGCCGCAGATCACGCCCGAGGGCAATGTGATCCTCGATGTGGCCGTCAACCGCGACCAGGTCGGTCAGCTCACCACCTCGGGCTTCGCGATCGACACCCGCGCGGTGCGCACCCAGGTGCTGGTGGAGAACGGCGGCACCGTCGTGATCGGCGGCATCTACGAGCAGATCGAGCGCAACCTCGCGAGCAAGGTGCCCATCCTGGGTGATCTGCCGATCATCGGCAATGCCTTCAAGAACACCCAGCGCCGCAACGACCGCACCGAGTTGCTGGTCTTCCTCACCCCGCGCGTGGTCAACGATGTGGCCGCGGCGGCGCGCTGAGCCCGCCCCCTCATGACCGCGCAAGCCATCCCGATCCGACCGATTCCGAACGAGATACGACATATGACACCCCGGATTGAATCCAGCCTGATGTCCCGGCTGATTGCAGCGATGCTGGCGCTGCTGCTGATGGTCTCGCTGACCGCCTGTGGCGGCGGCGGCGGCTCGGGCGCCGGGGCGCAGCCCTCCGGCTCGGGCGGCGGATCATCCGGCACCGATCCCGCCGCGGTGCAGGTCACCACCAGCGTGCCCTCGATCGGTTCCGACGGGCGCAGCACCGCGACCATCACGGCGATCGTCAAGGACGCGTCCAACCGGTCGATGGCCAACCAGGATGTGAAGTTCGCCACCACCGACACCGGCTCGGTGCTCCAGGTGGTCAATGCCCGCACCGACCTCAGCGGGACGGCGACCGCCACGCTGTCGATCTCCGATGCGGCCAACCGCACCATCACGGTCAGCGCCACCACCGGCTCCCTGGTCAAGACCGTCCCGGTGGCGGTGACCGGCACCCAGCTCTCGCTGAGCGGCCCCGCCACCCTGGTGGCCCAGGCGGCCAATGAATTCACCGTGAGTCTGCGCAACTCGGCCGGCACGGCCATCGCCGGCGCCGTGGTCGCGGTCAAGTCGGCGGCGGGCAACGCGCTGTCGGCGTCGTCGGTCACCACCGACGCGGCCGGCCAGGCCCGGTTCACCGTGACCGGCACGGTCGGGGGCAGCGACACACTCACCGCCAGCGCCGCCGCCCTGAACGCCAACGCCACCCTTCCGGTGACCGTCTCGGGCACCCTGCTGTCCTTCCTCGACCCGTCGCCCTCCCAGGAGGTGCCGGTGTCCACGCTGCAGTCGGTGACGGTGCGCTATCTCGTGAGCGGGCTGCCCCAGGCCGGCCAGAGCGTGAGCTTCCTGGCCACCCGCGGCACGGTCACGCCGGCCACCGCCACCACGGACGCCAATGGCCTGGCCTCGGCCACCATCACAGCCTCCACCGCGGGCATCTCCACCATCACGGCGGTGGCTGGCAGCCTCTCCAATCAGCAGCGGGTGGAGTTCGTCAGCCGAACGCCCAGCAAGATCACCCTGCAGGCCAGCCCCGCGAACATCGGCGTGAACCTCTCCAGCAGCGGCACCAGTTCCAGCCAGCTGATCGCGGTGGTTCGCGACGCCGCCGACAACCCGGTGAAAGGCGCGATCGTCAGCTTCGCGGCCCTGGCCGACCCGAGCAACGGCCGCATCGAACCCGCCGTGGCCACCACCGACAGCTCGGGCGTGGCCTCGGTGGCCTTCTTCCCCGGAGCCAACTCCACCGGCAACAACCAGATCCTGATCCGGGCCTCGCTGCCCAACACCGCGATCAGCAGTCAGGCCTCGCTGACCGCCTCCAAGCAGGAACTGGTGGTGCGCATCGGCACCGGCAACCAGCTCGAAGCCACCGAGAGCACCAAGTACGCCATGCCCTGGACCGCCCTGGTCACCGACAGCGCCGGCAACCCGGTGGAGGGCGCGCTGGTCCAGGCCCAGCTGGTGGGGGTCAATTTCTTCAAGGGCCAGTACTTCTGGACCGGCGTGGCCTGGACACCCAGCGGCGAGACCGTCGGCAGCGCGCCCTTCCAGTGCGCGAGCGAGGATCTCAACGGCAACCTGCAGCTCGATCCGGGCGAGGATCTCAACGGCAACGGTCTGCTCGACCCGGCCAATGTGGCGGTGACCCGGGTGCTGGCCACCGACAGCCGCACCGACAAGAGCGGCTTCGCCAACCTGCAGATCGAGTACCCGCGCGAATACGCCAACTGGGCGACCGTCCGGCTGCGGGTGACCATCACCGCGATCGCCGGCACCGAGGTGTTCTCGCAGCGTCAGATCACCCTGCCGGTGCTGGCCTCGGACATCTCGGCCCAGACCGTGGCGCCGCCGGGACTGGTCTCGCCCTTCGGCGCGACCGCCAACTGCGCGAGCGCCAACTGAGTGGCCCGCGCGGCTGAAGGGCCGGGGCGCCTGCCGGGGGCTGATAAGCTCTGGGCCCATGCAGCATGAACACCGCAGCGAGGGCTCGCCAGCGCCTCCGGATTTCCCGGCCCTGCCGCCAGGCGCCCCGCTTTGCCTGATCGGCATGATGGGCAGCGGCAAGTCCACCGTTGGCCGGCGGGTGGCCGGCCTGCTCGGCCGCCGGTTCGTCGATGCCGATCGCGAGCTCGAGGCGCGCTGCGGGGTGCCGATCACCACCATCTTCGAGCTTGAAGGCGAAGCCGGCTTCCGGCGCCGCGAGTCGCAGCTGCTCGAAGACCTGAGCGCCATGTCCGGCATCGTGCTGGCCACCGGCGGCGGCGTGGTCACGGTGGCCGCCAACCGCGAGCTGCTGCGTCAGCGCTGCTTCACCATCTACCTGCACGCCGCGCCGGGGGAACTCTGGCAGCGGCTGCGCAATGACCGTGTGCGCCCGCTGCTGCGCACCGCCGACCCGCGCGCGCGCATCGCCGAGCTGGTCGAAGCCCGCGATCCGCTCTATCGCGAGACCGCGCACCGGGTGGTGCGCACCGGCCGGCACCCGGTGGAGCGTACCGCCCAGGACATCCTCGCGGCCCTGCCGCCCTCGCTCGCCTGCGCCGATCCCCAGCCATGAGAACCATCGATGTCTCGCTCGCCGAGCGCAGCTATCCCATCCTGATCGGGCCGGGCCTGATCGACGGCACCGAGGCGCTCACCCGCCTCGCCGGCGGCCGGCAGGTCGCCATCGTCACCGATGATCAGGTCGGTCCTCTGTACCGCGACCGTCTGCGCGCCGGCCTCGGCGCGGCGCCGGCCGCGGTGGTGGATGTGACCCTGCCCGCGGGCGAGGCCAACAAGACCTGGGACAGCCTGAACCGCGTCTTCGACGCGCTGCTGCGCGCCCGGTTTGATCGCGGCTGCCTGGTCATCGCCCTGGGGGGCGGCGTGGTCGGCGACATGGCGGGTTTCGCGGCCGCCGTGTACCAGCGTGGTGTCGATTTCGTCCAGGTGCCCACCACGCTGCTCGCGCAGGTCGATTCCTCGGTGGGCGGCAAGACCGCCATCAACCACCCCGAGGGCAAGAACATGATCGGCGCCTTCCACCAGCCGCGGCTGGTGATCGCCGACACCGACACCTTGCGCACCCTGCCGCCGCGCGAGCTCTCCGCCGGGCTGGCCGAGGTGATCAAGCATGGCGCCATCGCCGATCCCGCCTACCTGGACGCCATCGAGCGCGACATGGCGGCGCTGCGCGCCTGCGAGCCGCAGGCCCTGGCGCGGGCCATCGCCCGCAGCTGCGAGATCAAGGCCGATGTGGTGGCACGCGACGAACGCGAGGGCGGTCTGCGCGCCATCCTCAACTTCGGTCACACCTTCGGGCATGCCATCGAGGCCGGCACCGGCTACGGCAACTGGTTGCACGGCGAGGCGGTCGGCGCGGGCATGGTCCAGGCGGCCGATCTTTCCTGCCGGCTTGGCAATCTCGCGCGCGAGCAGGTGACGCGACTCACCGCGATCATCGCCGCGGCGGGCCTGCCGGTGCGCGCGCCGGCCTGGCCCTACGAGCGCTGGATCGAGCTCATGAGCGTCGACAAGAAGGCCGAGCAGGGCGCGCCGCGGTTCGTGGTGCTCGAGGCCATCGGTCGGGCAGCCTTGCGCAAGGTGCCCGAGGCGGCGCTTCGCCAGGCCCTGGCCGCCTGAGCCCGCGGTGCCCGAAGGGCTGTGGTGACCGGCGTGCGGGCCCCCTGGGCGGCCGACCCGGCCGCCTCCCGCGGCCGCCGGCATCCCGAGGCGCCGGCCGCGCCGCGCAGCGAGTTCCAGCGCGATCGCGACCGCATCGTCCACTGCACCGCCTTCCGGCGTCTCGAGTACAAGACCCAGGTCTTCGTCAACCACGAGGGCGACCTCTTCCGCACCCGCCTCACCCACTCCATCGAGGTCGCGCAGATCGCGCGATCGATCGCGCGCCGGCTGCAACTCGACGAGGATCTGATCGAGGCGATCTCGCTGGCCCACGACCTGGGCCACACCCCCTTCGGCCATGCCGGCCAGGATGCCCTGGCCGCCTGCATGGCGCCCTGGGGCGGCTTCGAGCACAACCTGCAGTCGCTTCGGGTGGTCGATGAGCTCGAGCAGCGGTACGGAGAGTTCGACGGCCTGAACCTGTGCTTCGAAACCCGCGAGGGCATCCTGAAGCACTGCTCGGCGGCCAACGCCCGCGGTCTGGGCGAGATCGGCGAGCGGTTCCTGACGGGCCGTCAGCCCAGCCTGGAGGCGCAGGTGGCCAACCTCGCCGACGAGATCGCCTATGACCACCATGATGTCGACGACGGTCTGCGATCGGGCCTGCTCGGCGTGGCCGAACTCGATTCGGTGCCGCTCTTCGCGGCGCATGCCGAGGCGGTGCGGGCGCGCTTTCCGGGGCTGGCCGAGCGTCGTCTCATCCATGAGGTGCTGCGCCGGATGATCGACGAGCGCATCAGCGACCTCCTCGCCGAAACCGGGCGGCGGATCGCGTTGGCGGCGCCCGTCGATGCCGAGGCGGTGCGCCGCGCGCCAGCCCTGGCGGGCTTCTCGCCCGGCATGCTCGAGCGGGTGCGGCCGCTGAAGCGGCTGCTGCGCAACCGGCTCTACCGGCACGCCCAGGTGGTGGCCGTGATGGACGAGGCGCGCAAGGTGGTGAGCGGCCTGTTCGAGCGCTTCCTGGCCGATCCGGCCCTGCTGCCGGCCGAGCACCGGATCCGGAATGCGGCGATTGGCCCGCGGGCGGTGGCCGACTATATTGCCGGGATGACCGATCGCTTCGCGATCCGGGAGTTCCTGCGGCTGGCCGGTGACGGTCCGGCGGCGCAGGCCCTGCTGAACTCCCCGCTGGCCGCTGGCGCGCTTGCCGCGCGCCGCGATCCCGCGGCCTGATCCGGGAGGCATCCCATGGTTCCCTCACGCGGCGTGGCGGCCCTGCTCAACCTGGGCCATGCCATCGACCACATGTTCCTGCTGATCTTCGCCACGGCGGTGACCACCATCGCCGCCGAGTTCGGCGTGCAGCGCTGGGAAGACCTCATGCCCTACAGCGCCGGCGCCTTCCTGCTCTTCGGCCTGGGCTCGCTGCCGGCCGGGCGCCTGGGCGATCTCTGGGGCCGGCGGGCCATGATGGTGCTGTTCTTCTTCGGCATGGGCGCTTCGGCGCTGCTGGTGGCCTGCACCCAAGGGCCCTGGTCGATGGCCGCGGCGCTCACGCTGCTCGGCGCCTTCTCCTCCATCTATCACCCGGTAGGCATTCCCATGCTGGTGCAGGGCGCCCGCAACCCGGGCATCACCATCGGTTTCAACGGCCTGGTCGGCAACCTCGGCATCGCGATCGCCGCCCTGGTCACCGGCCTGCTGGTCAAGCACTTCGGCTGGCGCATGGCCTTCGCGTTGCCCGGCCTGGTCTCGATCGCGGCCGGCGTGGCCTTCGCCGTGGTCGCCCCGCGCGAGACCGAGCCGCCAGCCCGGCGCACCGCCAAGGTGGTGTCCCTGCCGCGGGCGGTGATGCTGCGCATCGTGCTGATCATGACCATCACCGCGATCACCGGCAGCCTGCTCTTCAACTTCACCACCAATGGCAACGGCCAGCTGCTGCGCGAGCGCTTCGCCGGCATCATCGAAGACCCGGCCACGCTCGGCCTGCTGCTCGCCTCGGTGTACGCGGTGGCCTCGCTGGCCCAGATCGTGGTCGGCCGGCTCATCGACCGCTACCCGCTCAAGCGCATCTATGTCGGGGTGGTCATGCTGCAGGCGCCGCTGCTGCTGGCGGCGGCGACCGCCCAGGGGTGGTGGCTGTTCATCCTGCAGGTGGCCATCATGGTGTCGATCTTCGGCGCCATCCCGTTCACCGACGCCATGGTGGTGCGCTATGTCGATGACCGCATGCGCTCGCGGGTCTCGGGCATCCGCATCGGCGTGTCCTTCGGGGTGAGCTCGCTCGCGGTCTGGGCGCTGGGCCCGATCGTCAAGGCCTCGGGCTTCCAGTGGCTGCTGCTGCTCATGGCCGCGATCGCGGTGGTCACGCTCGCCTGCGCCTCCCTGCTGCCTGACGCCAGCCAGACCGAACCCCGGCCGGCCGCGCCCGACCCGGCCTGAGCCCCATCCCTCCAGGAGACCCCGCCATGGCGATCTACGAGCAACGCACCTACCAGGTGGTGGTGGGCAAGATGGCCGACGTCATCGAGCTCTACCGCACCGAGGGCTATCCGGCCATCGCGCGCCATCCCGACCGGCTGGTGGGCTACTTCACCGGCGACATCGGCGCGCTCAACGAGATCGTGCACCTCTGGAAGTTCCATGACGATGCCGACCGGCGCGCCTTCTGGACCGGTCTGTTCGCCGATGAAGCGTTCATGGCCTTCGCGCGCAAGCTGCGTCCGCTGCTGCGCGAGCAGAGCAACAAGCTGCTGATGCCGGCGCCCTGGGGGCCGCACCCCTGAGGCCGCCACCGGGTCGGCCGCGTCCGGGCGCGAGCCCGCCGCGTCGCCGGCCGGTGTCGTGCGGCGGCGCCAGGCCGCGCTGTCCTACCCTGGCACTCGGATTGCTTCAAAACCGGAGGGCGCCCTTGTATAGTGCAAGGTTCGTCCGCGTTCGGTTCGCTGCACCGCCGCAATTGCCCCTTGTGCCGTGTTCCGGACGCCAGCGCAGGACAACCCTGCGGGACGACCCGGCAGGACGACCCTGCACGGGTTCACCCAGCGACAGCGCGGAGCGCCGAGATGCACAGCCAGCACCTCCCTGACCCTCAACCGGTCGGCAGCCAGTTTCCCACCGCCACCGAGCCGTTCGCCGGCGCTCCCGGGGCGCAGGGTCTCTATGACCCCGCCAACGAGCACGATGCCTGCGGCGTGGGCTTCGTTGCCCACATCAAGGGCAAGAAGAGCCACCGCATCATCGAGCAGGGCCTGCAGATCCTGTGCAACCTCGACCACCGCGGCGCGGTGGGCGCCGATCCGCTCATGGGCGACGGCGCGGGCATCCTCACCCAGATTCCCGACCAGTTCTTCCGCGAGGAGATGGCCGCGCAGGGCGTGACGCTGCCGCCCGCGGGCGAGTACGGCGTGGGCATCGTCTTTCTGCCCAAGGAGCACGCCTCGCGGCTGGCCTGCGAGCAGGAGCTCGAGCGGGCGGTTCGCGCCGAGCGCCAGGTGCTGCTCGGCTGGCGCGATGTGCCGATCGACCGCGACATGGCCATGTCGCCCACGGTCAAGGCCAAGGAGCCGGTGATCCGCCAGATCTTCATCGGCCGCGGCCCCGATGTGATGGTCACCGACGCGCTGGAGCGCAAGCTCTATGTCATCCGCAAGATGGCCAGCCACGCCATCCAGTCGCTGAACCTGAAGTACGGCAAGGAGTACTTCGTGCCGTCGATGTCGGCGCGCACCATCGTCTACAAGGGGCTGCTGCTGTGCGGCCAGGTCGGGCAGTACTACCGCGACCTGCAGGATCCGCGCTTCGTGTCGGCGCTGGCGCTGGTGCATCAGCGCTTCTCGACCAACACCTTCCCGGAGTGGCCGCTGGCCCACCCCTACCGGCTGATCGCGCACAACGGCGAGATCAACACCGTGAAGGGCAACTACAACTGGCTGCGCGCCCGCGAGGGCGTGATGCGCTCGCCGGTGCTGGCCGAAGACCTGCCCAAGCTCTACCCGATCGTCTACGCCGGGCAGTCCGACACCGCCACCTTCGACAACTGTCTCGAGCTGCTGGTGATGGCGGGCTACCCCATCGCCCACGCCATGATGATGATGATCCCGGAGGCCTGGGAGCAGCACACCCTCATGGACGAGAAGCGGCGCGCCTTCTACGAGTTCCACGCCGCCATGATGGAGCCCTGGGACGGGCCCGCCGCCATCGCCTTCACCGATGGCCGCCAGATCGGCGCCACCCTGGACCGCAACGGGCTGCGCCCGGCGCGCTACTGCGTGACCGACGACGACATGGTGATCATGGCGTCGGAGTCGGGCGTGCTGCCCATCCCGGAGAGCCGCATCGTCAAGAAGTGGCGCCTGCAGCCCGGCAAGATGTTTCTGATCGACCTCGAGCAGGGCCGCATCATCGATGACGCCGAACTCAAGCACCAGCTCGCCAACAGCAAGCCCTACCGCGAGTGGATCGAGGCCATCCGCATCAAGCTCGATGAGCTCGACGCGCAGCGCCGCGATGTCCAGGTCGACGAGGCCGCCAACCGCCCGCTCGCCTCGCTGCTCGACCGCCAGCAGGCCTTCGGCTACACCCAGGAGGACCTCAAGTTCCTGATGACCCCGATGGCGCAGGCCGGCGAAGAGGCGGTGGGCTCCATGGGCAACGACTCGCCGCTGGCGGTGCTCTCCGACAAGAACAAGCCGCTCTACAACTACTTCAAGCAGCTGTTCGCGCAGGTGACCAACCCGCCGATCGATCCGATCCGCGAGCAGCTGGTGATGTCGCTGGTGTCGTTCATCGGGCCCAAGCCCAACCTGCTCGACCTGAACAACATCAACCCGCCGATGCGCCTGGAGGTCTCGCAGCCCATCCTCGATGCCGAGGACATGGCCAAGATCCGCCACATCGAGCACTACACCGACAACAAGTTCAAGTCCTTCGAACTCGATGTCTGCTATCCGCTCGCCTGGGGCGCCGAGGGCATCGAGGCCCGGCTTGCCTCGCTCGCGGCGCAGGCCGAGGACGCGGTGCGCTCCGGCTACAACATCCTGATCGTCTCCGACCGCAAGGTGGCGCCCGAGAGCGTGGCCATCCCCGCGCTGCTGGCCATGAGCGCGGTGCATCAGCACCTGGTCGACGAGGGCCTGCGCACCAGCACCGGCCTGGTGGTCGAGACCGGCTCGGCGCGCGAGGTGCATCACTTCGCCCTGCTCGCCGGCTACGGCGCCGAGGCGATCCATCCCTACCTCGCGATCGAGACCCTGCGCAGCCTGAATGCCGGCGGCGGCGGCGAGGCGGCCGGCGACAAGGCGGTCAAGAACTACATCAAGGCGGTGGGCAAGGGCCTGAACAAGGTCATGTCCAAGATGGGCATCTCCACCTACATGAGCTACTGCGGCGCCCAGATCTTCGAGGCGATCGGCCTGTCGCGCCGCCTGGTCGACCGTTACTTCACCGGCACCGCGTCCAATGTCGAGGGCATCGGCGTGTTCGAGGTGGCCGAGGAGGCGATCCGCCTGCATCGTGCCGCCTTCAGCGCCGACCCGGTGATGGCCACCGCCCTCGACGCCGGCGGCGAGTACGCCTTCCGCATCCGCGGCGAGGCCCACATGTGGACGCCCGACGCGATCGCCAAGCTGCAGCACAGCACCCGCTCGGGCAGCTTCTCCACCTACCAGGAGTACGCGAAGCTGATCAACGACCAGAGCGCGCGGCACATGACCCTGCGCGGCCTGTTCGACCTGCGAACCGACGCCTGCACGCCGGTGCCGCTCGACGAGGTCGAGCCGGCGGCCGAGATCGTCAAGCGCTTCGCCACCGGCGCGATGTCGCTCGGCTCGATCTCCACCGAGGCGCACACCACGCTGGCGGTGGCCATGAACCGCATCGGCGGCAAGAGCAACACCGGTGAGGGCGGCGAGGACGCGATGCGTTACCGGGCCGAGCTGCGCGCCGGCCGCTCCACCATCGCCGACGGCGACACCGTGGGCAAGGTGATCGGCGCCTCGCGCATCGAGTCCGACATCGTGCTCAAGGCCGGCGATTCGCTGCGCTCGAAGATCAAGCAGGTGGCGTCGGGCCGCTTCGGCGTCACTGCCGAGTACCTGTCGAGCGCCGACCAGATCCAGATCAAGATGGCCCAGGGCGCCAAGCCCGGCGAGGGTGGCCAGCTGCCCGGCCACAAGGTGTCCGACTACATCGGCATGCTGCGTTACTCGGTGCCGGGCGTCGGCCTGATCTCGCCGCCGCCGCACCACGACATCTACTCCATCGAGGACCTTGCCCAGCTGATCCACGACCTCAAGAACGCCAACCACCGGGCCTCGATCTCGGTGAAGCTGGTGTCCGAGGTGGGCGTGGGCACCGTGGCTGCCGGCGTGGCCAAGGCCAAGGCCGACCATGTGGTGATCGCCGGCCACGACGGCGGCACCGGCGCCTCGCCGCTGTCGTCGATCAAGCATGCCGGCACGCCCTGGGAACTCGGCCTGGCCGAGACCCAGCAGACCCTGGTGCTCAACGGCCTGCGCGGCCGCATCGTGGTCCAGGCCGACGGCCAGATGAAGACCGGCCGCGATGTGGTGATCGGCGCGCTGCTCGGCGCCGACGAGTTCGGCTTCGCCACCGCGCCGCTGGTGGTCGAGGGCTGCATCATGATGCGCAAGTGCCATCTGAACACCTGCCCGGTGGGCGTGGCCACCCAGGATCCGGTGCTGCGCAAGCGCTTCCAGGGCAAGCCCGAGCATGTGGTCAACTATTTCTTCTTCGTGGCCGAGGAGGTGCGCGCGCTGATGGCCAGCCTGGGCATCCGCCGCTTCCAGGACCTGATCGGCCGTGCCGATCTGCTCGACACCCGTCGCGGCGTGGCGCACTGGAAGGCGCGGGGGCTGGACTTCTCCCGGGTGTTCCAGCTGCCGCAGGTGCCGGCCGACACCCCGCGCCGCCAGGTGGCCACGCAGGACCATGGCCTTGACCAGGCCCTCGATCGCAAGCTGATCGAGCTCGCCCGCCCGGCGCTCGAGCGCGGCGAGAAGGTCTCGTTCATCCTGCCCATCCGCAATGTCAACCGCACGGTGGGCACGATGCTCTCGGGCGAGGTCGCCCTCAGGCACGGTCATGACGGCCTGCCCGAGGACACCATCCATGTGCAGTTCAGCGGCACGGCCGGGCAGAGCTTCGGCGCCTTCCTCGCCCGCGGCATCACGCTCGATCTGGTGGGCGAAGGCAACGACTATGTCGGCAAGGGCCTGTCGGGCGGGCGCATCGTGGTGCGGCCCACCAACGACTTCCGCGGCCAGTCCGACCAGAACATCATCGTGGGCAACACCGTGATGTACGGCGCGATCGAGGGCGAGGCCTTCATCAGCGGCGTGGCCGGCGAGCGCTTCTGCGTGCGCAACTCCGGCGGCACCGCAGTGGTCGAGGGCACCGGTGATCACGGCTGCGAGTACATGACCGGCGGCACGGTGGTGGTGCTTGGCGAAACCGGGCGCAACTTCGCGGCCGGCATGTCGGGCGGCATCGCCTATGTGTACGACGCCGATCGCGGCTTCGAGAAGCGCTGCAATCTCGCCATGGTGGCGCTCGAGCCGGTGCTGTCCACCGCCGAGCAGCTGGTCAGCACCGATCCGGCCACCTGGCATCGTGGCGAGTGCGACGAGATCATCCTCAAGGGGCTGATCGAGCGGCACTTCACGCTCACCGGCAGCCGCAAGGCCCGGCAGATTCTCGACGACTGGGATGCCGCCCGCGGCCGCTTCGTCAAGGTCTTCCCGGCCGAGTACAAGCGCGCTCTCGGCGAGATGCACGCGGCCAGCCAGAAGGCGATGCAGCAACAGGAGAAGGCGACCGCCTGAGCGGGCGGCGGGCCTGCGGGCCCGCCCTCGCCGCCGTCGCGCATCCCCACCACCCGCACCAGACACACAGGCACGAGCATGGGCAAGGTCACCGGATTCATCGAGTTCCAGCGGCTGCAGGAAGCCGCCGAGGACAGCGGCTCTCGCGTCAGGCACTACCGCGAGTTCGTCATGCACCTGAGCGACCAGCAGGCGCAGCAGCAGGGCGCGCGCTGCATGGACTGCGGTATCCCGTTCTGCCAGAGCGGCTGCCCGGTCAACAACATCATCCCCGACTTCAACGATCTGGTCTTCAACAACCAGTGGCGCGCGGCGCTCGACACGCTGCATTCCACCAACAACTTCCCGGAGTTCACCGGCCGCATCTGCCCCGCGCCCTGCGAGGCAGCCTGCACCCTGAACATCAACAACGACGCGGTCGGCATCAAGTCGATCGAGCACGCGATCATCGACAAGGGCTGGGAGATGGGCTGGGTGGTGCCGCAGCCGCCGGCCACCCGCACCGGACGCAGCGTGGCGGTCGTCGGCTCGGGCCCGGCGGGCCTGGCCTGCGCCCAGCAGCTCGCCCGCGCCGGCCATTCGGTGACGGTGTTCGAGAAGAACGACCGCATCGGCGGCCTGCTGCGCTACGGCATCCCCGACTTCAAGATGGAGAAGTCGCACATCGACCGGCGCGTGGCGCAGATGCGCGCCGAGGGCGTGAGCTTCCGCACCGGGGTGCTGGTGGGCGATGGCACCCTCGCGCCCGGGGTCACCGACTGGTCGGGCGAGCGCATCTCGCCGGCCGAGCTGCAGGCGGCCTTCGATGCGGTGGTGCTCACCGGCGGCGCCGAGCTGCCGCGCGACCTGCCGGTGCCGGGCCGCGAGCTCGCCGGCGTGCACTTCGCCATGGAGTTCCTGCCGCAGCAGAACAAGGTGGTGGCCGGTGACACCGTGGCCGGCCAGATCATGGCCACCGGCAAGCATGTGGTGGTGATCGGCGGCGGCGACACCGGCTCCGACTGCGTGGGCACCAGCAACCGCCATGGCGCTGCCTCGGTGACGCAGTTCGAGCTGATGCCCCAGCCGCCCGAATCCGAGAACAAGGCGCTCACCTGGCCCTACTGGCCGACCAAGATGCGCACCTCGTCTTCCCACGAGGAGGGCTGCGAGCGCGACTGGTCGATCACCACCAAGGCCTTCAAGGGCGATGCCCAGGGCCGGGTCACCGCGCTGGTCGGCGCGAAGGTCGAGTGGACGCGCGATCCGGCGTCCGGCCAGATGCGCATGACCGAGGTCCCGGGCTCGGAGTTCGAGATTCCGGCCGACCTGGTGCTCTTCGCGATGGGCTTCGTCGCGCCGGTGGGCTCGGTGCTCGAGGCCTTCGGCGTGGCCAAGGACGGCCGCGGCAATGCCCGCGCCGACACCGAGGGCGAGGCCAGCTACGCCACCAGCGTGCCCAAGGTGTTCGCCGCCGGCGACATGCGTCGGGGCCAGTCGCTGGTGGTCTGGGCGATCCGCGAGGGCCGGCAGTGCGCCCGCTCGGTGGATGCCTTCCTGATGGGGTCATCCGCGCTGCCGCGCTGAGGCAGCGGCGGGGCCTGCCGCTGGCGACGCCCAGCGGCACTTCGCGCCGCGGCGCGAGCCATCGGTCGCGGGGCGCGGCGCGGCGTGGTCCGGGCTGGGAGGATGCGCTCACTGCCTCCCACGAAAGCCCGTCATGGCCGACCCCAACCTCGCGCATCCCGCCCTCATCGTCCAGATCCACCTCAGCGCGGCGATCATCTCGCTCGTGCTGGGCGCCTGGCAGCTGATCGCGGCCCGTGGCGGCGTCCGCCACCGCGTGGTCGGCCGGGTCTGGGTGCTGGCCATGGCCGTCACCGCGATCTCCTCCTTCGGCATCACCGGCAAGCTCGGCTGGACCTGGTTGGGCGGCTACAGCTGGATCCACGGCCTGTCGCTGTGGATCCTGATCTCGCTGACGATGGCGGTGCGGGCGGCGCGCCGCCGCGTCTTCGCGGCCCACAAGGGCTGGATGGTGGGGTCGTATGCCGGCCTGGTGAGTGCCGGCGTGTTCGCCGCGCTGCCTCCCGGCCGCGTGGTGGGCCACTGGCTGCGGGCGACGCTGCCGATCTGGCTGCCGGGCGCATGATGGGCAGCTACACTATCCCGATGGACGTCGCGAGCCCCCGTCATCCGGTTCTGCGTTCCCTGCTCAGCGCCTGGGCCAAGCCCCATGTCGGGCCGCCGTGGGCGCCCTGGTTATGGACGATGCTGCTCAACCTGGGCATCGCGATCGTGCTGACACTGCTGGTGCGCCAGCCGACCGGCGACTCCGCGATCGGCGGGTTCTGGGCCACCCTGGTGATCAGCCAGGCGATCGGGCTGAGCATCCACAGCCTGTTCCACTGGAGCGGCCGCTTGCTGGGCCAGGACATGTTCGGGCTGCGCGGTCTGCTGCGTGTGGGCTACGTCACCGCCGTGGTCATCGCCGGCACCTGGATCGGCTTTTCCGGCGCGGTTCTGCTGCTCACCGGCGGCCAGTTCGAGCAGACCGCGCTGATTCTGGGCAGCGCCCGCGGCAGCCTGGTGTTCATTCCGCTCTTCTGGGGGCTGTTCGTGGTGATGCTGCTCGCGGCGATCGGCCGGATGCGGCTGCGACAGCTCACCGCCGAGCGCGACAGGGTAGAGCTGATGCGGGCCGAGCGCGAGGCGATCGCCGCGCGGCTTGCCCTGCTCAGCGCGCAGATCGAGCCACACTTCCTCTACAACACCCTGGCCCATGTGCGCGCGCTCATCACCACCGACGGCGCCGCCGCGCAGCGGATGATCGATGCGCTGATCGCGTACCTCCGGTCGGCCTCGCGCAACATGGCCCGCAGCCTGGTGCCGCTGTCGGAGGAACTCGACTCGGTGCGCGGCTATCTCTCGGTGATGCAGCAGCGGCTGGGCGAACGGCTGGCGGTCGACTGGCAGGTGCCGGCCGAGGCGCTGAGCCTGCGGGTGCCGCCGGCCTGTCTTCAGACCCTGGCCGAGAACGCCATCAAGCACGGTATCGAGCCGGCCGCCGGGGGCGGGCGCATCCGCATCGATGCCGCCAGGGTAGACGCGCATCGCGAACCCGGCTGGACCATCACCGTGCTCGACACGGGCGCCGGGTTCGACGCCCCGGCCGATGGCCGCGGCGACGGCACCGGGCTGGCCAATCTGCGCGAGCGGCTGCGCCTGGCGCTGGGGTCCTCGGCGTCGGTGGTGCTCGAGCGCGAGGCCGGGGTCACGCGGGCCACGCTCTTCCTGCCCGATGCCGCCCTGCCGCTGGCGCATACCGCCGCGCCGGTCGGGTCGGCTGCGCCGTCGGCTGTCGCGCCGCCGGCGCCATCGCGGGCCGGCGAGGGACGGCCATGAGCCGTCCCCCCGGCGGGCCAGCCGCCGCGGGCGCGCCCACCGCGCTCATCGCCGAGGACGAGCCGGTGCTCGCCCAGGCGCTGCAGGCCCAGCTCGCGCAGGTCTGGCCGGCGCTGCGCGTGCTGGCGCTGGCCGGCGACGGCGATCAGGCCCTGGCCGAGACCACGCGGCTGGCGCCCGACATCGTGTTCCTGGACATCCGCATGCCGGGCCGCAGCGGGCTGGCCGTGGCGCGCGCCCTCGCGGAGGGGGTGCCGGCCAACGGCCGGGCGCCGGGCTGGGCGCCGCTGGTGGTCTTCGTGACCGCCTACGATCAGCATGCCATCGAGGCCTTCGACTCGGCCGCGGTCGATTACCTGCTCAAGCCGGTGTCCACCGAGCGCCTGGCCCGCTGCGTGGCCCGCCTCCAGGCGCGCCTCGAACCCGGGCCGGCGGCGGCCGAGGCAGGAGGGGAACTGCGCGCGCTGATGAAGGCGCTCTCGGGTCTGCTGCCGGCGGCGGCCGGCGCGCTGAGCGGCGCCGCCACCGCGGCGCCCGGCGCGTCGGGCAGCGCCACGCCCGCACCCGCTTCAGGCGTGGCCCCGCTGCGCTTCATCCGCGCCAGCCTGGGCGATGTCATCCGGCAGATCCCGGTGGACGAGGTGCTCTACCTGGAGGCGCAGGACAAGTATGTGGCGGTGGTCACCCGCGATGCCACCGCCCTGGTGCGCACGCCGCTGGCCGAGCTGCTCGCCGGCCTCGACCCGCAGCGCTTCGTGCAGATCCACCGCTCCACCGTGGTTCGCGTCGATGCGATCGACACCATCCGCCGCGACCTCACCGGGCGGCAGTTCGTGCATCTGCGAGAGAAGTCGGGCGGGCGCGAGGTGAAGCTCGCGGTCAGCCGGCACTACGCCGCGCAGTTCCGCGGCCAGTAGCGCCGGGCGGGTTCAGACGATGTCGATCATCACCACCTTGCGGAAGGCCGGCCGCTGCGCGAGCCGGGCATGCCAGTCGGTGACGCGGGGCAGGCTCACCGGGGTGTGGCCTGCGCGCGACCAGGGCAGGTGCAGCCAGCGATAGACATGCATGCCCAGGGCGATCTCGGCCAGGGTGAGGTCGTCGCCGCACAGCCAGGGCCGGTCTGCCAGCCTCGCCTCGACCACGCCGAGCACCGTGGCGGTCTTCTCGCCGCTGGCGCGGATGGCGGCCGGGTCCTGGTCGGCGGGCGCAGTGCGGATCAGCCCCCAGAAGCCGGCATGCAGCGAGGGCGCGAGCAGGCTCTGTCCCCAGTCCATCCAGCGCTCGACATCGGCGCGCGCGCGCCAGTCGGTGGGGTAGAGGGTGTGCAGCCCATGCCGGTTGGCGAGGTAGCGGCAGATGGTGTTCGACTCCCAGAGGGTGAAGTCGTCCTCCTGCAGCGTGGGCACCAGGCTGTTGGGATTCATGGCCAGGTACTCGGGCGTGCGGGTGCCGCCGAAGGGGCCGCCCACCACGACATGGCGGTGGGCGATGCCCGCCTCCTCGACCAGCCAAAGCACCTTCTGGACATTGGACGAGGTGCCTCTTCCCCAGATGGTCAGCATGGATGTGGCTCCGGCAGATGGCGTGGGCCCGGGTGAGGGCGGATGGCGGGACCGGCGACGCGCGGGCATGGCCGGACCGGCGGCCAAGTATGCATAGAATGGCTCACCATGCCGGACGCCGCCTACATCAAACGACACATCCGCACCGTGCCCGACTGGCCCGAGCCGGGCGTGATGTTCCGCGACATCACGCCGCTGCTCAGCCAGCCGCGCACCCTGCGCGTGCTCATCGATCTCTTCGTGCACCGCTACATGGATGCCCGGCTCGATCTGGTCGCCGGCATCGATGCCCGCGGCTTCATCCTGGGCGCGATCGTCGCCTACGAGCTGAACCTCGGCTTCGTGCCGATCCGCAAGAAGGGCAAGCTGCCTTTCACCACCGTGGCCGAGGAGTACGAGCTCGAGTACGGCAGCGCCACGGTCGAGCTGCATGCCGATGCCTGCAAGCCCGGTGACCGGGTGCTGCTCATCGATGACCTGATCGCCACCGGCGGCACCATGATGGCCGGCAAGAAGCTGCTCGAGCGGCTGGGCGCGGTGGTGGTCGAGGGCGCGGCCATCGTCGACCTGCCCGAGCTCGGCGGCTCGCGCCGGCTGCGCGAGGCCGGCCTCGCGCTGCACACCCTGGTGCGGTTCGACGGTCACTGAGCGGGCAGCCAGGGCATGGACGAGCTGCGCATCGACAAGTGGCTGTGGGCGGCCCGGTTCTTCAAGACCCGCAGCCTCGCCCAGGAGGCGATCGAGGCCGGTCGGGTGCAGGTCGGTGGCGTTGCGGTCAAGCCCTCGCGCGCGGTGCGGCTGGGCGAGCGCATCACGCTGCGCGGCGGCGAGACTGCGCGCAGCATCATCGTCATGGGGCTGTCCGGCCATCGCGGTCCGGCGCCGGTGGCCCAGGCGCTCTACCAGGAGACCGATGAATCGATCCGCGATCGCGTGGCCGCCCAGGCGCGGCGCGCCCTTGCGCCCGAGCCGGCGCTGAGCATCGATGGCGGCCGGCCCACCAAGCGCGAGCGCCGGGTGCTCGATCGGTGGCGCGATGGCGGCTGAGTCGGCCGAGCGTCGACGGGTGCTCACCGGGCTTTCGGCGCTGGCCGGGGCCCTCGCCGCGCCGCGCGTCGCCTCGCCCCAGCCCTTGAGCGCCAGCCCCGGCATCCCCGGCTCCGACCGACCTGCGGGGGCTGACACCGCCCGCGTGCAACCCGGCCCGGCGCTGCGGGCCGCCGCCCGCCGGCTGGCCAGCGGCCCGCATGTGCTCATGATCCGTCACGCCGAGACCGAGCCCGGGGTGGGCGATCCGCCCGGCTACCGCCTGGACGACTGCGCCACCCAGCGCAACCTCTCGGCGGCCGGGCGCATGCAGGCGCGCCGCCTCGGAGAGGCGATGCGCGCGGCCGGGCTGCTCGTCGGCGAGGTTCGTGCCAGCGTCTGGTGCCGCTGCCGCGACACCGCCGACCTCGCCTTCGGCCGCCATCAGGTCTGGCCGGCGCTCAACTCCTTCTTCGACGAGCGCGACGGCCAGGCCGCCCAGACCGCGGCGGTGCGGGCCTTCATCGCGGCCCACCGGGGCGCCGTGATGCCGGTGCTGGTCACGCACCAGGTCAACATCAGCGCCGTCAGCGGCACCGGCGTGGCCATGGGCCATGTGGTGGCCTTGCCGGCCGATGGCGGGCCGGTGTTCGGCTTCGATCCGCTGGGCTGAGCGGGCGGCGCCTCAGCGCCAGGCGAAGTCGGGCTGCTCGAAGTGGGCCACGCGGGTGGCCTGCCCGCGCAGGCACACCTCACGGAACTGGTAGAGGATGGCCGCGGTGGGCGCGGCGATCCAGTTGTCGCCCACCGGCATGCGCAGCACCGGCGCGCCGCCGCCGGCCACCGGCTCGAGCATGGGCGCGTCCTCGCGCAGGAACTCGGTCACCGGAATGCGGTGGATGGAATCCACCTCCGCGGGGTTGGGCAACAGATCGCGGCGCGAGCCCGCCCAGATCACCACCGGGGTCATCACGAAACCCGAGCGGGTGACGAAGTCGTCGAGCCGGCCGATGACATCGGCCGGCGCGAGGCTCAGGCCCACCTCCTCGCGCAGTTCGCGCAACGCGGTCTGCTCGGGCGTCTCGCCGGGGTCGATGCGCCCGCCGGGCAGGGCCCACTGTCCGGGGTGGTTGCGCAGGCGCATCGAGCGGCGGGTGAGGATCAGCGCCGCACTGGCCTGCCACTGCGCGTGGTGGGGCATGCCGGAGAGATCGGCGCCATGGCCTTCGTCGGTGACGGTGACCGCGACCGCGGCGGCGCGGGCTCCCGGCGCCGCGGCCTGGACGTCGAAGGCCGCGAGGTGGCGGGCGAGGGTGTCGCGCAGAAGGTCGTCGCAGTGCATCGGCCGATCATAAATCGGCGGCGGGGTTTGGCCGCGGCCGCGGCCTGTGAGAGTGTTCCGGGTCTGCCCGCCCCACGGGGCACGGAGACCTCTCATGCACGACATCCTGATCCGTGGCGCCACGCTGGTCGACGGCCTGGGCGGCCCGCCGGTGGTGGGCGACCTCGCCATCGCCAATGGCCGCATCGCCGAGGTGGGCGGGCGCATCCGCACCCCCGCGCGCGAGACCCTCGATGCCGCAGGCGCCCTGCTCACCCCGGCCTGGGTCGACATCCACACCCACTACGACGGGCAGGTCACCTGGGACGGCGCCATGGATCCCTCGGCCAGCCATGGCGTGGGCACGGTGGTGATGGGCAACTGCGGCGTGGGCTTCGCGCCGGTGTCGCCGGGCGCCGAGAACGCCCTGATCGAGCTGATGGAAGGCGTGGAGGACATCCCCGGCACCGCGCTTCACGAGGGCATGCCCTGGGGGCGCTGGCAGTCCTATCCCGAGTACCTCGATCTGCTGGCCGGGCGCGAGTACGCGCTCGATGTCGGCTCGCTGATGGCCCACGGCCCGGTGCGCCACCATGTGATGGGCGAGCGCGGCCGGCGCAACCTGCCGGCCACCGAAGACGACATCCGTGCGATGGCGCAGCTGGTGGCCGAGGGGGCGGCCGCGGGCGCGCTGGGCTTTTCCACCTCCCGCATCGCCGGGCATCGGGCGGTCGATGGCGCCGCGGTGCCGGGCACCTATGCCGAGGATGCCGAGGTGCTCGCCCTGGGTCGGGCCCTGGGCTCGGCCGGCCACGGCGTGTTCCAGATGATCCCGGCCAGCACCCTGGGCAGCGCGCCGCAGTTCGGCGGCGAGCGCCATGCCCTGATGGCCGAGGTCGAGCTCATGGCCCGCATCTCGCGCGAGAGCGGCCGCCCGCTCACCTTCACGCTGATGCAGGTCGATGAATTCCCCGACCAGTGGCGCGAGGTGCTGGCGCGGGTGGGCGCGCTCAACCGCGACGGCGCGCAGCTGCATCCCCAGGTGGGCGCCCGCCCCACCGGCATCGTGATGAGCCTGGACACCTACCATCCCTTCATGCGCCGGCCGAGCTGTCTGGCGCTGCGCGACCTGCCGGTGGCGCAACGCGCCGCGCTCATGCGCCAGCCCGCGGTGCGCGCGGCCATCCTGGCCGAGGCCAGCGTGCCCCATGCGCAGCCGGGTCGCATGGAAAATGTGGTGGCCTTCGCCCGCGCCAACTATCCGCAGACCTGGGCGCTGGTCGACGTCGAGGCCGCCGAGCCCCTGCCCGAGCGCTCGTTCGCGGCGCGTGCCGCCGCGGCGGGGCAGGACGAGGAGTCCTTCCTCTATGACTGGCTGACCGCCGGCGAGGGGCGTGACTTCGTCGTGCGCTTCTTCACCAACTACAGCGGCCACAGCCACGAGGCGCTGCGCGAGATGCAGCTGAGCGAGCTCACTGTCAGTGGGCTGAGCGACGCCGGCGCGCATGTCAGCGTGATCTTCGATGCGGTGGCGCCCACCTTCCAGCTCACCCACTGGGTGCGGGACCGGCACCGCGGCCCGCGCCTGCCGCTGGCGCATGTGGTGCATCGACAGACCCTGCGCAATGCCCGGCTCTTCGGCCTGCACGACCGCGGCGCGCTGCGGCCCGGGCTGCGCGCCGACATCAACCTGATCGACTTCGAGCATCTCGCGCTCGGCCCGCTGGCGCTGCACCGCGACCTGCCCGCCGGGGGCGCTCGCCTGCTGCAGCCGGCCCGCGGCTATGTCGGCACCTGGGTGAACGGCGTGCGCACCCGGCGCGATGATCGCGACACCGGCGCGCGGCCGGGCCGCCTGGTGCGCGGCGGTCGCGTGGGCCGGGCGGGCTGAGCGCGCGATGGGCGCGCGCGGCTGCTGCGTGCCGGTCGAGCCGCACGCTGGCCACGGACCCGGTTCGCAGCCGGCCGCGGCAGCGCCCTCGCCGGCTTGCGCACGCGACGGCGAACCGCGGCATCGCGCGTCTGACGCCGCCGGCTCCGGGCTGCCGGATCTCGCGCTGATCAGCCTGCCGGGCGGCGAGTTCCTGATGGGCAGCGACGCCGACGAGGGCGAGCCCGGCGACGGCGAGGGCCCGGTGCGGACGGTGTCGCTCGCGCCGTTTCGCATCGCCCGCACCGCGGTCACCAACCGCCAGTTCGCGGCCTTCGTCCAGGCCACCGGCCATGTCAGCTATGCCGAAGAGGTCGGCGCGAGCTTCGTGTTCGCCGGCCTGCTGCCCGATGACTTCCCACCCACCCGTGGCCTGGTCGATGCGCCCTGGTGGCGCGAGGTGCCGCAGGCCTGCTGGCTGCGTCCGGAGGGGCCCGGTTCCTCGTGGCGAGGCCGCGAGGATCACCCGGTGGTGCATGTGAGCTGGCATGACGCGCTCGCCTTCTGCAACTGGGCCGGACTGCGCCTGCCCACCGAGGCGCAGTGGGAATACGCCGCCCGCGGCGGCCTGGAAGGCCGGCGCTATCCGTGGGGCGATGCGCTCACGCCGGGCGGCGAGCACCGCTGCAATGTCTGGCAGGGCCGCTTCCCGTCGCGCAACGAGTGTCATGACGGCCATGCCGGCACCGCGCCCGCCGATGCATTCCCGCCCAACGGCTTCGGCCTCCACAATGCCTGCGGCAACACCTGGGAGTGGTGCGCCGACTGGTTCAGCGCCACCCATCCCGCCGCGCCGCTCCAGGATCCTGTCGGCCCGGCGCAGGGCACGCGCCGGGTGATTCGCGGCGGCAGCTACCTCTGCCACGAGAGCTACTGCTTCCGGTTCCGCGTGGCGGCGCGCAGCGCCAACCTGCCCGAGGCCACCGCCGGACACATGGGCTTTCGCTGCGCTGCCGATGCCTTGCCCGAGGCGCCGTCCCCCGTCTTTCCCCGTGAGGAACATTCATGACCCAGATGCCCAATCGCAACGGCCTCGGCCTGACCGCGAGCGAATCCCGACCGCACTGGCCCGAGCCGGCCCGTGCCCCGCAGGGCGCGCCCAATGTGGTGTGCATCGTGTTCGACGACCTCGGCTTTGCCGATCTCGGCTGCTACGGCTCGGAGATCGCCACGCCCAACATCGATGCGCTCGCCGCGGGCGGCCTGCGCTACACCAACTTCCACACCACGGCGCTGTGCTCGCCGACCCGCGCCGCGCTGCTCACCGGCCGCAACCACCACTCGGTGGGCATGGGCGGCCTGGCCGACTGGGACCTCGGCTTTCCAGGGATGCGTGGCCGGATCGCGCGCAGCGCCGGCACGCTGGCCGAAATGCTGCGGCTGGCCGGCTACAACACCTTCGCCACCGGCAAGTGGCATCTCACGCCCACCTTCGAGACCTCGCAAGCCGGGCCCTTCGACCAGTGGCCGCTGCAGCGCGGCTTCGACCGCTACTACGGCTTTCTCGAGGGCGAGACCAGCCAGTGGCACCCGGAACTGGTGCTCGACAACCATCACATCGAGGCACCCGATCGCGAGGGCTATCACCTCTCCGAGGACATCGTCGACCAGTCGATCGGCTTCATCCGCGCGCAGCGCACCATCACGCCCGACAAGCCCTTCTTCCTCTACCTGTGCCTGGGCGCGCAGCACGCGCCGCACCATGCGCCGAAGGCCTTCATCGACCGCTACGAACCGGTCTTCGCCAAGGGCTGGGACGCCACGCGCGCCGACCGCCTGGCGCGCCAGAAGGCGCTGGGCATCGTGCCGCCCGACACCGTGCTGCCCGAGCGCAACCCCGGCGTGAAGCCCTGGGCCGAGTTGAGCGACGACGAGCGCCGGCTGGCGGTGCGACTGCAGGCGGCCTTCGCCGGCATGCTCGAGCACGCCGACCTGCAGGTGGGCCGGCTGGTGGCCTGGCTGCGCGAGCAGGGCTGCCTGGACAACACCCTCATCACGCTCATCTCCGACAACGGCGCCAGCCAGGAGGGCTCGCCCTTCGGCACCGTCAACGCGCTGCGCTACTTCAACGGCGTGCGCGACACCCTGGCCGAGAATCTCGAGCACATCGACGCGATCGGCGAGGCGCACCTGAACAACAACTATCCGCTGGGCTGGGCGATGGCCGGCAACACGCCGCTCAAGCGCTACAAGCAGAACACCCATGGCGGCGGCGTGCGCGATCCGCTGATCGTGCACTGGCCGGCGGGCATCCCGCAGGGCGGCGGCATCCGTCACCAGTTCCACCATGTCTGCGACATCACGCCCACGGTGCTCGAGGTCACCGGCGTGCCGGTGCCCGCTGTCATCAACGGCGTGACCCAGCAGCCGATCGAGGGCACCAGCTTCGCCTATTCCTTCGGCGATGGCGCGCAGCCCACCCGCAAGCGCACCCAGTACTTCGAGATGCTCGGCCACCGCGGCATCTGGCACGAGGGCTGGAAGGCGGTCACCTGGCACCGGCCCGGCACGGCCTTCGATGCCGACCGCTGGGAGCTCTACCACCTTGAACGCGACTTCAACGAGATGCACGACCTGGCCGAACAGGAGCCGGCCCGCCTGCAGGCGATGATCGCGCGCTGGTTCTCCGAGGCCGGAGCCTGCAATGTGCTGCCGCTCGACGACACCCTGAACCGCTTCGTGAGCTCCAACCCGCACAGCGTCGCGGCCCGCCGCCACTGGGTGCTGCAGCCCGGCGGCGGCCGCATCCCGCAGGCGGCCGCGCCCGACATCCGCAACCGCTCCTATCGCATCACGGCCCATGTCGACATTCCCGAGGGCGGGGCGCAGGGCGTGCTGATCGCCCAGGGCGACTGGTGCGGCGGCTATGCCTTCTATCTGCGCGACGGCCACCTGGTGCACGACTACAACTTCGTCAACCGGCATTACATCGCGCGCTCGGCAGCGCCCGTGCCGGCGGGCAGGCGCATCCTGAGCTGGGTGGTGCGCAAGACCGGCGAATACCGGGCCGAAGGCACGCTGCTGATCGACGGCGAACCCTGCGGCTCGGCGGCGCTGCCACAGACCTATCGCGCGCAGTCCTCCTTCATCGGCATGGAGGTGGGCCGGGCGCCGAAGCCCGCGGTGGCCGATTTCGTTGCGCCGTTCCCGTTCACCGGCACCCTGCACCGGGTGGAGGTCGAGCTCGGTGACGATCAGCAGACCGACCCGGCGCGCAGCCTCGAGGCCGCGCTGCGTCGGCAGTAGCGCGGCGGCAGGCCCGAGGCGTGAGCGAGGTTCCCGACAGCGTCACCAACCCGCTGGCCATCGCCGACTACCGGCGTTACTGGCTGGCCCGGCTGTGCTCGCATGTGGCCACCCAGGTGCAGGTGGTGGCAGTGGGCTGGCAGATGTACGAGCTCACCGGCAGCGCCCTCGCGCTCGGTCTGGTCGGGCTGGTGCAGTTCCTGCCGGCGCTGGTGCTGGCCATCGCCGTGGGGCCGGTGGTCGATCGCCATGACCGCCGGGCCATTCTCATCGCCGGCCGGGTGGTGCAGGCGGGTGCCGCGCTGGCGCTGTCCGTGGCCAGCCTGAGCGGCCGGCTCGACGCCAGCCTGCTCTACGCGCTGGTCTTCGCGCTCGGCCTGGTCGGCGCCTTCGAGATGCCGGCCTCGCAGGCGCTGGTGCCCTCGCTGGTGCCGGCGCGGCTGCTGTCGCGCGCGGTGGCGCTCGGCTCCAGCGGCCATCAGGCCGCCACCATCGGCGGGCCGGCGCTGGGCGGCCTGCTCTATCTCGCCGGCGCGCACACCGTGTACGCCGTGGCCGGCGGCCTGTTCCTGGCCTCGCTCGCGCTGCTCACGCGGGTGCGGCCGCGCGGCCGGCCGGCGTCCCGCCCACGGGTCACGCTCGCCTATCTGGCGGCCGGCGTGGTCTACATCCGCCGTCATCCGGTGCTGCTCGGGGCGGTGTCGCTGGACCTCTTCGCCGTGCTGCTCGGCGGGGCCACCGCGCTGCTGCCGATCTATGCCCGCGACATTCTCCACACCGGGCCCTGGGGCCTGGGCCTGCTGCGCGCGGCGCCGGCCGTGGGCGCGCTGGCGGTGGCGCTCTGGCTGGCGCGTCACCCGCTGCGGCAGCGGGTGGGGCGTCGCCTGATGGGCGCGGTGGCGCTGTTCGGCGCGGCCACCGTGGTGTTCGGGCTGTCTTCCTGGCTGCCGCTGTCGCTGGTCGCGCTGGCGCTGATGGGCGGCGCCGACATGGTGAGCGTGGTGATTCGCAGTTCACTGGTGCAGCTCGAGACGCCCGACGAGATGCGCGGCCGCGTGGGCGCGGTCAACTCGCTGTTCGTCGGCGCCTCCAACCAGATCGGCGAATTCGAGTCGGGCCTGCTCGCGGCCTGGCTGGGCGCGATGCCCGCGGTGGTGCTGGGCGGGCTCGGCACGCTCGCGGTGGTCGCGCTCTGGTGGCGCTGGTTTCCGGCAATGGTGCATCGCAATAAGCTGCACGAAGCAGACTGAGCAGACTCAGCGCTGGCCGAGGCGCTTGATGATTGTCAATGCGCTGCTGCACTGCGGCAGATAGGGTGCTTCCCGTGACGACGCGACGGCGTCGCCGACACCACACACGGGGAGATTCACCATGGGGCAATCGCCTCTCGGCGGCGCCGCCGAGACCTACAACTACCGCGTGGTCAGGCAGTTCGCGCTGATGACCGTGGTCTGGGGGGTGGTGGGCATGCTGGTCGGCGTGATCATCGCAGCGCAGCTCGCCTGGCCGGCGCTCAACTTCGATGTGCCCTGGTTGAGCTATGGCCGCCTGCGGCCGCTGCACACCAATGCGGTGATCTTCGCCTTCGGCGGTTCGGCGCTCTTTGCCACCTCGTATTACGTGGTGCAGCGCACCTGCCAGACCCGGCTGTTCGCCGGGCCGCTGGCCGGCTTCACCTTCTGGGGCTGGCAACTGGTGATCGTGGCGGCGGCCATCACGCTGCCGCTGGGCATCACCTCGGGCAAGGAGTATGCCGAGCTCGAGTGGCCGATCGACCTGCTGATCGCGGTGGTCTGGGTGAGCTACGCGATCGTGTTCTTCGGCACGATCCTCAAGCGGCGCACGCCGCACATCTATGTGGCCAACTGGTTCTTCGGCGCGTTCATCCTCACGGTGGCGCTGCTGCACATCGTGAACAGCGCGGCCATCCCGGTGTCGCTCACCAAGAGCTACTCGGCCTACGCCGGCGTGCAGGATGCGATGGTGCAGTGGTGGTACGGCCACAATGCGGTGGGCTTCTTCCTGACCGCAGGCTTCCTGGGGATGATGTACTACTTCATCCCCAAGCAGGCCGAGCGCCCGGTGTACTCGTACCGGCTGTCGATCGTGCACTTCTGGGCGCTGATCTTCACCTACATGTGGGCTGGCCCCCACCACCTGCACTACACCGCGCTGCCCGACTGGGCGCAGAGCCTGGGCATGGTGTTCTCGCTGGTGCTGCTGGCGCCCTCCTGGGGCGGCATGATCAACGGGATCATGACCCTCTCCGGGGCGTGGCACAAACTGCGCGATGACCCGATCCTGAAGTTCCTGGTGGTGTCGCTGTCGTTCTACGGCATGTCGACCTTCGAGGGGCCGATGATGTCGATCAAGACCGTCAACGCGCTCTCGCACTTCACCGACTGGACGGTGGGTCATGTGCACTCCGGCGCGCTGGGCTGGGTGGGCCTGGTGTCGATGGGCTCGATCTACTACCTGCTGCCGCGCCTGTACGGCCGCGATCAGATGTACAGCCGTCGGCTCATCGAGCTGCACTTCTGGGTGGCCACCATCGGCATCGTGCTCTACATCGCCGCGATGTGGATCGCCGGTGTCATGCAGGGCCTGATGTGGCGCGCCACCAATCCCGACGGCACGCTCACCTACGCCTTCGTGGAGTCGGTGAAGGCCACTTTCCCGTACTACGTGATCCGGCTGCTTGGCGGCGCGCTCTACCTCGGCGGGATGCTGATCATGTTCTGGAACTGCGTGCAGACCGTGCGCGCAGGCCGACCCGAGGACGCGCGCGTGCCGGCCGTCCTGGCCCACGCCTGAGCGGCAAGGAGATCCAGCGATGGCCTTTTCCCACTCTCGCATCGAGCGCAACATCGGCCTGATGATGCTGCTGATCGTGCTGCTGGTCAGCGTCGGCGGCAGCGTCGAGATCATCCCGCTGTTCTTCCAGAAGTCCACCACCGAACCGGTGGCCGGGCTCAAGCCCTACAGCGCGCTCGCGCTCACCGGCCGCGACATCTATGTCCGCGAGGGCTGCTACAACTGCCACTCGCAGATGATCCGGCCCTTCCGTGCCGAGACCGAGCGCTACGGCCACTACTCGGTGGCCGGCGAGTTCGTCTACGACCGCCCCTTCCAGTGGGGCAGCAAGCGCACCGGCCCGGACCTGGCCCGCGTCGGCGGCCGTTACACCGACGAGTGGCATCGCATCCACCTGACCAATCCGCGCGATGTCGTGCCCGAGTCGAACATGCCGGGCTACCCGTGGCTGGCCGCCAACCCGGCTGATGCCGCGGGCGTGGCCGCCAAGATGCGTGCGCTGCGCACCCTGGGCCATCCCTACACCGACGCCGAGATCGCGGCGGCGCCCGAGGCGGTGAAGGATCGCACCGAGATGGATGCGCTGATCGCGTACCTGCAGGTGCTGGGCACCTCGCTGAAGACCGCGCGCTAGGAGAGCCGGGATGGACATCAACCTGCTGCGCGCGGTGATCACCGTGCTCTCGCTCCTGGCCTTCATCGGCATCGTCTGGTGGGCCTGGGGCCGCTCGCGCCAGGCGCGCTTCGACGAAGCCGCCCGCCTGCCCTTTGCCGACGACGACATCGCGCGTCGTTCCTGAACGGAGGCCAACCATGGCAGATTTCACCGGCGCCGGCTGGAGCGCCTTCATCATCACCGCCACCCTGGCCGGGCTCGCGCTGTGCCTGTGGATCACCATCGCGCTGTCGCGCCGGCCCCCGCCGAGCGGCGTGGTGGGAACCACCGGCCACCGCTGGGACGGCGATCTCGAGGAGCTGAACAACCCGCTGCCGCGCTGGTGGGCCTGGCTCTTCTATCTCACCATCGCGTTCGCCCTGGTCTACCTGGCCCTGTTCCCGGGCCTGGGCGCGATGCGCGGCACCCTGGGCTGGACCCAGGCCGAGCAGTACCAGGCCGAGGTGGCCCGCATGGACGAGGCGGTCCGGCCCCTGTTCGACCGCTACCTGAAGCAGGAGGTGCCGCAGGTGGCCGCCGACCCGCAGGCCCGTGCCATGGGCGAGCGCATGTACCTCACCTACTGCGTGCAGTGCCACGGCTCGGACGGCCGCGGCAGCAAGGGCTTTCCCAACCTCACTGACGGCGACTGGCTGCACGGCGGGGACGGCCCGGTGCTGGTCAAGACCATCGCCGAAGGCCGCCAGGGCGTGATGCCGCCGATGGCCGCGGCGGTGGGCAGCGCCGCCG
Source organism: Betaproteobacteria bacterium (assembly GCA_018970865.1). Lineage (GTDB taxonomy): Bacteria > Pseudomonadota > Gammaproteobacteria > Burkholderiales > Burkholderiaceae_E > Quisquiliibacterium. The sequence continues at coordinate 19,104 of JAGWVN010000003.1, read as the reverse complement.
ACATCGAGAACCTGGCCAACTATGTGCTCTCGCTCTCGGGCGGCGCGCATGACGCGGTCAAGGCCGAGCTCGGCAAGCCGACGTTCGCGGCCTGCGCCGGCTGCCACGGCGCCGACGGCAAGGGCAATCCCGCCCTGGGCGCGCCCAATCTCACCGACCGCATCTGGCTGTATGGCGGCTCGCTCGCCACGGTCTCCGAGACGATTGCCAAGGGCCGCAGCAACCGCATGCCGGCCTTCGGCGAACTGCTCGGCCCGGGCAAGGTGCAGGTGCTGGCGGCCTATGTCTGGAGCCTGTCGCACACGCCGCGCGACGCGGCCGTGACGCCGACCCGGCCCTGATGACCCAGGATGGACGCGGCCCGCGACATGAACCTGCGCCATTCCCGGCCCGCGCCATGAATCCATGCTTTCGCCTCGCGCCCACCCACCCGTCATGAACGCCCGCATCCCGCCGGTGGTGGCGGCGCCGCCCGAGCGCGACGACCTCTTCGAGGTGCGTCGCAAGATCTATCCGCGCGCGGTCAGCGGGCTGTTCGCGCGCTGGCGCTGGGCGATGGTCTGGATCACCCAGCTGGTGTTCTACGGCCTGCCCTGGCTCACCTGGAACGACCGCCCGGCGGTGCTCTTCGACCTGCTCTCGCGCCGCTTCTATCTCTTCGGGCTGGTGCTCTATCCACAGGACTTCATCTATCTCACCGGGCTGCTGGTGATCTCTGCCTTGTCGCTGTTCCTGTTCACCGCGGTGGCCGGGCGACTGTGGTGCGGCTATGCCTGCCCGCAGACCGTCTACACCGAGATCTTCCTGTGGATCGAGCGTCGGGTGGAGGGCGACCGGGTGGCGCGCATGCGCCTGGATCAGGGGCCGCGCGATGCCCGCTGGCTGGGCCTGAAGACCGCCAAGCATGGCCTGTGGCTGGCGCTGGCGCTGTGGACCGGCATCAGCTTCGTGGGCTACTTCACGCCGATCCGCACGCTGCTTGCCGAGATCGGCGGCCTTGCACTCGGGCCCTGGGAGGCGTTCTGGGTGCTCTTCTACGGCTTTGCCACCTACGGCAATGCCGGCTGGATGCGCGAGCAGGTGTGCAAGTACATGTGCCCCTACGCGCGCTTCCAGAGCTCGATGTTCGATCGGGACACGATGATCATCACCTATGACGAGGCCCGCGGCGAGCCGCGTGGCTCGCGCTCGCGCAAGGCCGATCCGGCGGCGATCGGCCTGGGGTCGTGCATCGACTGCGGGCTGTGCGTGGAGGTGTGCCCCACCGGCATCGACATCCGCAACGGCCTGCAGTACGAGTGCATCGGCTGCGCCGCCTGCGTCGACACCTGCGACCGCATCATGGACCGCATGGGATACCCCCGCGGCCTGGTGCGCTACACCACGCAGAATGCGCTGGCGCGAGGCTGGCGCGGCAGCCAGCTGCTGCGTCGCGCGCTGCGTCCGCGGGTGCTGGTCTACAGCGCCATCCTGCTCGCGGTGACCGTGGCGCTGTTCGGCCATCTCGCGTTGCGCATGCCGCTGAAGGTCGATGTGATGCGCGATCGCGGCTCGCTCGGCCGGGAGGTCGAGGGCGGCATGATCGAGAATGTGTACCAGCTGCAGCTGATCAACACCACCGAGAGTCCGCGCCGGCTGCGCATCCGCGTCGACGGCATCGGCTCGGCCGTGGTCGCCTCCGAGCCCGAGGTCGAGGTGCCGCCGGTGCAGCCGCGGCTGGTGCCGGTGCGGGTGCGGGTCCCGGCCGGCGCGAGCCCACCGGGCAGCAGCCGCATCGAATTCCTGGTGGAGGCCCTCGACGATCCCGCGGTGGCGGTGCGCGAGAAATCCACCTTCTACATGCCGCGATGAATCCGCGCGTTCATCGGCACGGCATCGCCCGCCTCGCGCGGGCCCGCGCGCCCTGTCTCCGGAGACGCTCATGAGCCACGCCGTCATCGCGCCGATTGCCTGGTACCGACAGCCATGGCCGTGGCTGCTCATGCTGATGCCCGCGCTCGCGCTGGTCGGCGGCCTGATCACGCTGTGGCTGGCGCTCTCGACCAATCATGCGATGGTGGTCGACGACTATTACCGCGAGGGCAAGGCCATCAATCGCACCCTGGCGCGCGATGCGGCAGCCGCGCGACTGGGCCTGTCGGCACAGGTGATGCGAGGCCCCGACGGCAGCCCGGTGGTCACCATGGCGAGCGCCCCGGGCGCGGCGCTGCCAGCCGCCCTCACGCTGCGGGTGATCCACGCCACCCGCGCCGAGTTCGATCAGATCCACACCCTGCAGCCGGTGGCGCCGGGCCGCTATGCCGGATCGGCGCTGGCGCTGCCCGCCGAGGGCCGGTGGCACCTGGTCATCGAGGGCCCCGAGGCCACCTGGCGGCTCACCGCATCGGTCGCCGGCTTCGGCCAGCCGGTGACGGTGGCCGCCCAACCCTGAGCGCCAGGAGCAGCGCCATGTCCAGACCGATCGGAGACCGTCGTGTCGGGCGCGTGATCATGGTCGTGCTCTGGCCGGCCTTTCTCATGGCCACGGTGGCCGAGGGCGTGTTCTTCTCGATGATCGACCCGCATGAACTGGTGGTGGTCGGCCTGCATCTGGCCGACAGCCGCGAGGCGGCTTACACGGTGGGCTTCTTCGTGTTCTGGGCGCTGTTCTCGATGGGCTGCGGACTCACCTGCCTGCTGATGCAGACCTTCGGTGCGCCACCGCCCAGCCTGCTGAACACCCCGGAAGACCGGGCCCATCAGGACAAGGCGCTGATCGGGCGCTGAATGCGTCGATCGGGGCCGCGCGCTGCGCGCGCAGGCCTGATGCGTCCGGTACGCCGGCCTCAGCGCCGCGGCTCGGCGGCCGGGGGCGCGGTGACCGGCGGCTCGCGGCTTGCCGCCGGCGTGTCGTTGTCCATCAGCACGCTGTGGGCCGGGCCCACCGGATCGTCGAACTGGCCGCTGTCGGACATGCGAAAGAAGATCCAGACCGCCACTGCGACGATGACCAGGCTGAGCGGGATCAGGAGGTAGAGGACTTCCACGGCGGCATCCGCAGGCGCAGCGCGTTGCCCACCACCAGCAGGGAGCTGGCCGACATGCCGAGCGCGGCGGCCCAGGGCGGCACCAGCCCGAGCGCCGCGGCCGGGATGGCCACGGCATTGTAGGCGCTCGCCCAGGCGAGGTTCTGCAGCACCACCTGCCGGGTGCGCACCGCCATGGCCTGCAGGGCGGCCACCCGCCCGAGGTCGTCGGCCAGCAGCACGCAGTCGGCGGCGGTGCGGGCCAGGGCGGTGGCCTGGCCCACCGCCATCGAGGCATCGGCCGTGGCCAGCACCGGCGCATCGTTCACGCCGTCGCCCACCATCAGCACGCGCCGACCGGCCTGCTGCAGCTTGCGCACGCAGACGAGCTTGTCCGCCGGCCCGGCCTGTGCGCCGAGCAGGTCCAGGCCGAGCTGCTCGGCCACCCGTTGCGCGGGCGCGGCATGGTCCCCGCTCAGCAGATGGGCGCGCAGTCCTGCGGCCTTGAGCGCCGCGACGGTGGCGGCTGCCTCGGGCCGCAGCGGGTCGCTCAGCCGGATGCAGGCGAGCGCGCCCTGTCGCTCGACCAGCCACACCTCGGTGTCGCCATGATCGCCGCGCGGACAGGCGGCCCACTGGCCGCACCAGGCCGCCGAACCCAGACGCAGCGCGCGCCCGGCGATCTCGCCCTGCACCCCGCTGCCAGGTTCGGCGTGCACCGCGCTCACCGCGGGCAGTGCGAGCGCGAGCTCAGCGGCGCGCGCGCGCAGGGCCTGAGCCAGCGGGTGGGCCGATCCGGTCTCGAGCGCGGCAGCCAGGGCCAGGGCCTGCGCGGGATCCATTGCGCCAAAGGTGCGCACCGAGACCACCGCCGGCTGACCGCGGGTGAGGGTGCCGGTCTTGTCGAAGACCACATCGGTGCAGCCGGCCAGCGCCTCGAGCGCGCGGCCGCTGCTCACCAGCACGCCCTGCCGGCTGAGCTCGCCGGTGGCCGCCGCCAGCGCTGCCGGCGTGGCCAGCGAGAGCGCGCACGGGCAGGACACCACCAGCACGGCGATCGCCACCGGCAGGGCGCGCGCCGGGTCGAGCTGCCACCAGGCGAGCGCCACGCCCGCAGCCAGCAGCAGCAGCGCGCCGATGAACCACCGGGCCACGCGGTCGGCGGCACGGGCCACCGCCGGACGGTCATGCGCGGCCCGCTCGATCAGGCGCTCGATGCCCGACAGGGTGCTGTCGCCCACGGCGTGCAGCACCCGCGCGAGCACCGGGCTGCCGGCATTGACCGCGCCGCCGGCCACCGGCTGGCCGGGGCCGCGCGGCACCGGCAGCGACTCGCCGGTGAGCAGCGACTGGTCGACCTCGGTGCGGCCGGCCAGCAGCGTGACATCCACCGGGAAGCGGCTCCCGGCGTCCACCCGGATGGTGTCGCCCGGACGCAGGCGCAGGGCGGGCACGGTCTCGGTGGGCGCCTGCAGGAAGGCATCGGCGTCCGACAGGGGCGGACCGATGAGCCGCAGCGCGCGCTCGGGCATGGCCGCGGCCAGCGCGTCAAGGGCGCGGCTGGCGCGGCGGCGGGCGAGCCACTCGAGATGCCGGGCCGCGAGCAGCAGGAACACGAACATGGTCACCGAGTCGAACCACACCTCGCCCTGGCCGCGCCAGGTGGCCCAGGCGCTCGCGATGAACGCCGCGCCGATGCCCAGCGCGACCGGCAGGTCCATGCCCGGGCTGCGGTGCCGCAGGCTGCGCCAGGCTCCCTCGAAAAAGGGCCGGGCCGAGTAGAGCACCACCGGCAGGGTGAGCAGCAGACTGGCCCAGCGCATCAGCGCGGCATGGTCGGCCTCGATCTCGCCGGTCTGCGCGGTGTAGGCCGGCCACGCATACATCATGACCTGCATCATGCCCAGCCCGGCCACGAACAGTCGCCGCGACAGCGAGCGGCGCGCCTGCGCTTCCTGAGCCTGCCGCTGGCGCAGATCGCTGGGCAGGGCCCGATAGCCCACCGCCGCCACGCTGGCCAGCAGGCCCGAGAGCGAGGCGCGCGCCGGATCCCAGCGCAGCAGCGCCCGTTCGGTCGTCTGATTGACCGACACCGAGATCACGCCGGGCTGCCGCGCCAGCGTGCGTTCCACCAGCCAGCCGCAGGCGCCGCAACGCAGGCCTTCGATCATCAGCGAGGCTTCGCTGCAGGCCGCGCCGGTGGCGGGATCGGCCGGGCCGCTGCGCACCAGCGTGGCGTTGAGGTCGGGCTCGTCGTAGAGCGCGAGCTCGGCAGCCAGGGCCGCCGGCAGGGGCTGCGCGCCCGCCGCCGGCGCGCTGCGGTGGCGGTAGTACTCGGTCAGTCCGGCCGCGTCGATGGCCTCGGCCACCGCCTGGCAGCCGGCGCAGCACATCGGGCGCGGCTGGCCGTCGACCCGGGCGAGCCAGCGGCCGGGCTCGGTCACCGGCTGGCCGCAGTGGAAGCAGGCGGCGGCCGTCGGCATCGGACTCGGGTCCGCGCTCGGGGCGGCGGCGCGGCTGCCCGGCGCGGTGGTCGCGGTCGCGGTCGCGGCCGGGGTCGCGCGTCCGGGTGCCTGCCGATCGGTCGGGTCGATGAACATGGCCACTCAGAACACGCTCAGGCAGGCATCGACCACCCGGTGCAGGTGCGCGCCCGGATCGAGCCGGGCGAGGCCGGCCAGTCCGAAGCCCGCCACCAGCAGGCCGGCGATGCGGCGCGGCGCGGGCCTCGCCAGCCAGCGCTGGCCGGCGGCGGCGCCCGCCCCGATCAGCAGCAGGTTGGGCAGCGTGCCCGCGCCGAAGGCGAGCATCAGCAGCGCGCCCTGCAGCGGCGAGCCCGAGACCAGTGCCGCGATCAGCACGCCGTAGACCATGCCGCAGGGCACCCAGCCCCAGACCAGTCCGGCCTGCCATGCCTGCCAGGGCGTGCGGGCAAGCAGCAGGCGCGAGGCCAGCGGCTGCAGCCGCCGCCACAGTGCCGCGCCCACGGGCTCGAGCGCGACCAGGCGCAGCGCGCCGGTGAGATGCAGCCCGATGGCGATCAGCAGCAGGTTGGTGGCCACGAAGGCGAGCTGCTGCAGCGGCAGCACCCGCGACACCAGCGCGGCCGATGAGCCCAGGCCGCCGGCCAGCGCGCCGGCCAGCGTGTAGCTGGTGAGCCGGCCGAGGTTGTGGCCGATGAGCAGCCCCGCTGGGCGGCGCAGGCCTTCGGCGCGCACCGGGATGACGGCGCGCGGCCGGCCCGCGCTGCCCGCCATCACCGACACCAGCCCGCCGCACATGCCGGCGCAGTGCACGCCGCCGAACAGGCCGACCAGGAACACCGACAGCAGGGTGACGCCGGTCATGGGCGAAGCCCCGATCGCGGCAGGTCCGGTCGGGGCAGATCCGGTCGCGGCAGGTCCGGTCGCGGGCAGGCCTTGGGCCGGCGGGCGGCAGCGGGTCGGGCAGGCGAGGGGTGGACGGGAGTCTTGGGCATAGAATGGGGCGATCGCGGCGAGCCGCCCCGCCGGCCGCCGCCCGCGGGCGCGCGCAACCCGGCCGGGCAGCCCCCCGAGCGTAGGCCGGCTCGACCGCCCCTTCCACGACAATTCTCAATGGCCCGAACCCTCTGGACTGACGACGCCGGCCTGCCGGTCACCTGGGATCAGACCCGCCTGCCCTTCGAGCAGGTGGTCATCGCCCTGCATGACGCCGAGGCCTGCGCCCGGGCGATCGCCACCATGCAGGTGCGGGGCGCGCCGCTGATCGGCGCGGTGGGCGCGTGGGGGCTGGCGCTGGCCCTTCGCGAGGCCGCCGACGATGTCGCCCTGCAGTCGGCCTTCGATCGGCTGGCGGCCACCCGGCCCACCGCCGTCAACCTGCGCTGGGCGCTGGCCCGGGTGCGCGCGGCGGTGCTGCCGCTGCCGGTGGCCGAGCGCGCGGCCCGCGCGCATGCCGAGGCGCTGCGCCTGTGCGATGAAGACGCCGCCTGCAACGCCGCCATCGGCCGCCACGGCCAGGCGCTGCTCGAGCCCCTGCGTCGTGATGGGCGGCCGCTGCAGCTGCTCACCCACTGCAACGCCGGCCGGCTGGCCACCATCGACCACGGCACGGCGCTCGCGCCCATCTATGCGCTGCACGAGGCCGGCGTGGCGCTGCATGTCTGGGTCGACGAGACCCGGCCGCGCAACCAGGGCGCCAGCCTCACCGCCTGGGAGCTCGGCGAGCGGGGCGTGCCGCACACCGTGATCGCCGACAACGCCGGCGGCCAGCTGATGCGCGAGGGTCGGGTCGACGCGGTGATCGTCGGCTGCGACCGCGTGGCCATCAACGGCGATGTCGCCAACAAGATCGGCACCTACCTCAAGGCGCTGGCCGCGCGCGACAACGGCATCCCCTTCCTGGTGGCCTGCCCGGTCTCGACCATCGATCCGCAGGCCGTCGACGGCAGCGCGATCCCCATCGAGACCCGCGACCCCGCCGAGCTCACCCGCATCAGCGGCCGCGACGATCAGGGCCGGGTGGTGTCGGTTCAACTCACCCCTGACGGCTCGCCCGGCCTGAATCCGGCCTTCGATGTCACCCCGGCGCGGCTGGTGAGCTGGCTGATCACCGAGCACGGCCCCTGCCGCCCCGACGCCTCGGCGCTGCGCGCCCTGCCGGGCCTGGCCGACCCGACGCGAGGCCCGGCATGACCGCGCCCGGCATGACCGCGCCCGCCGCCGGCAGCCCCGAGCCGGGCGCCCATGATCCGGCCATGCGCCACGAGCAGGCGGCGCGCGCCGCGCTGATCGAGGCCTGCCGCACCCTCAATGCGCGCGGCGTCAACCAGGGCAAGGCCGGCAACGCCTCGCTGCGCTGGGACCGCGGCGCCCGCGCCGGCCTGCTGGTCACGCCCTCGGCGCTGCCCTACGAGCGCATGCGGCCCGACGACATCGTCTGGCTCTCGCTCGACACCGTCGCTGGCGCAACGCCCGATGACGAGCGCCCCGCGGTCATCGATGCCGATGGCCAGCGGCCGAGCTCCGAGTGGCGCATCCACCGCGACCTCTATGCGGCGCTGCCGGCGGCCGCGGCGGTGGTGCATGCCCATCCGCCGCATGCCACCGCGCTTGCCTGCCTGCCCGAGATCCAGGCCGGCGGCATCCCGGCCTTCCACTACATGGTCGCGATGGCCGGCGGCGCCGACATCCGCTGCGCGGGCTACGCCACCTTCGGCACCCAGGCGCTGAGCGACCAGGTGCTCGCCGCGCTTGCCGGCCGGCGGGCCTGCCTGATGGCCCACCACGGCATCGTCGCCTGGGGCGCGGGCCTGGCCGCCGCCCTGGCCCTGGCCGAGGAGGTGGAGACGCTCTCGCGCATGTACCACCTGGCGCGACAGCTCGGCCGGCCGGCGGTGCTGCCCGACGACGAGATGGCCCGCGTGCTCGCGAAGTTCGCCGACTACCGCCCTGGCGAGGCCTGAGCGGCGGCGCGCTGCAGCACCCGTCCGAGGTAACGCCCGGTGTGGCTGTCGGCGCATTGCGCGATCGCCTCGGGCGTGCCCTCGGCCACCACCTGCCCGCCGCCGGCGCCGCCCTCCGGGCCCATGTCGATCACCCAGTCGGCGGTCTTGATCACATCGAGGTTGTGTTCGATCACCACCAGCGTGTTGCCGGCATCGCGCAGCGCATGCAGCACCCGCAGCAGCAGGCCGATGTCGTGGAAGTGCAGGCCGGTGGTCGGCTCGTCGAGGATGTAGAGCGTGCGCCCGGTGTCGCGCTTGGAGAGCTCCTGCGAGAGCTTCACCCGCTGCGCCTCGCCGCCCGACAGCGTGGTGGCGCTCTGGCCCAGGCGCAGGTAGCCCAGGCCGACATCGAGCAGGGTCTGCAGGCGGCGCTGCACCAGCGGCACCGCCGCGAAGAAGGCGTGGGCCTGCTCCACGGTCATGGCCAGCACCTCGGCGATGCTGCGGCCCTTGTACTGCACCTCGAGGGTCTCGCGGTTGTAGCGGCTGCCGCGGCAGCGTTCGCAGGGCACATAGAGATCGGGCAGGAAGTGCATCTCGACCCGGATCACGCCGTCGCCCTCGCAGGTCTCGCAGCGTCCGCCCTTCACATTGAACGAGAAGCGCCCGGCGCCGTAGCCCCGCTCGCGCGCGGTGGGCGTCTCGGCGAAGAGCTCGCGGATCGGCGTGAACAGGCCGGTGTAAGTGGCAGGATTGCTGCGCGGCGTGCGGCCGATCGGGCTCTGGTCCACCGCGATCACCTTGTCGAACAGCTCCAGGCCGTCGATGCGGTCGTGCGCCGCCGGTTCGGCCGCCGAGCCGTAGAGATGGCGGGCCGCGGCCAGGTGCAGCGTGTCATTCACCAGGGTGGACTTGCCCGAGCCCGACACGCCGGTGACGCACACCATCAGCCCGACCGGGAACGCGACATCGACGCCGCGCAGGTTGTGGCCGCGCGCGCCGCGCACCACCACCGCGCGGCCGCTGCGGGCCACCCGCGCCCGCGGCACCGGGATGGCCAGCGCGCCCGACAGGTAGCGCCCGGTGAGCGAGGCCGGATCGGCCTCGATCTGCGCCGGCGTGCCCTGCGCGATCACCTGGCCGCCGTGCTCGCCGGCGCCCGGGCCAAGATCGAGCACATGGTCGGCGGCGCGGATCGCGTCCTCGTCGTGCTCGACCACCAGCACCGAGTTGCCGAGATCGCGCAGGTGGCGCAGCGTGCCGATCAGCCGGTCGTTGTCGCGCTGATGCAGGCCGATCGAGGGCTCGTCGAGCACATACATGACGCCAGTGAGGCCCGACCCGATCTGCGACGCGAGGCGGATGCGCTGCGACTCGCCACCCGAGAGCGTGTCGGCGGCGCGATCGAGCGACAGGTACTCCAGGCCGACATCGTTGAGGAAGCGCAGCCGCGACAGGATCTCGCGCGCGATGCGCTCGCCGATGGCCGCGCGGTGGCCGGGCAGCGCCAGGCCCTCGAACCAGGCCTGGGTCTGGCGCAGGGTCCAGCGCGAGATCGTCCAGATCGGCTGGTCGGCGCCGGGCGCGCCCACCCGCACATGGCGCGCGTCGCTGCGCAGCCGCGTGCCCTCGCAGGCCGGGCAGGGTCGGGCCTGCCGCAGCTTGGCGAGCTCCTCGCGCACCGGCGGCGAGTCGGTCTCCTGCCAGCGCCGCTCGAGGTTGGGAATCACGCCCTCGAAGGGCCGCGCCGGCGCGCCCGGCTCGCCGCCCGCGATGCCGGGCACCGGCTGCGACCCCGAGCCGTGCAGCACCAGGCCGCGCACCGCCTCGGGCAGCGCCTCGAAGGGCGTGTCGAGATCGAATCGGTGGCAGGTGGCCAGCGCGGTGAGCTGCGCGAAGTGCGTCTGGTTGCGCCGGTCCCAGCCGCGGATCGCGCCGGCGGCGAGCGACAGGTTCGGGAAGGCCACCACCCGGCGCGGATCGAAGTACTCGACCGTGCCCAGCCCCTCGCAGGCCGGGCAGGCGCCCAGCGGATTGTTGAACGAGAACAGCCGCGGCTCGAGCTCGCGCAGCGAGTGCCCGCAGGTCGGGCAGGCGAAGCGGTTGGAGAAGATCCGCTCGGCGCCGCCGTCGATGTCGGCGACGATCGCGCGGCCGTCGGCCAGGCGCAGCGCGGTCTCGAAGGATTCGGCCAGCCGCTGGCCGATGCCCGGCGCCACCTTCACCCGGTCGACCACCACATCGATGCTGTGCTTGTGCTGGCGCGACAGGCCGGGATCGCCGTCGTCCAGGCTGATCACCCGTGGCGGGCCGCTGCGGCCCTCGCTGGCCACGCGGATGCGCACGAAGCCCTGGGCGCGCAGGTCGTGCATCAGCTCGGCGTGCTCGCCGCGGCGCGCCGCCAGCACCGGCGCGAGCACCATCAGCCGTGTGCCCTCGGGCATGGCCAGCGCGGCATCGACCATCTGCGACACCGACTGCGCCTCCAGCGGATGATCGGGATGCTGCGGGCAGTAGGGCGTGCCGGCGCGGGCGAACAGCAGGCGCAGGTAGTCGTGGATCTCGGTGACCGTGCCCACCGTGGAGCGCGGGTTGTGGCTGGTGGCCTTCTGCTCGATGGCGATGGCCGGCGACAGGCCCTCGATCAGGTCGACATCGGGCTTGTCCATCAGCTGCAGGAACTGCCGCGCGTAGGCCGACAGCGACTCGACATAGCGGCGCTGGCCCTCGGCGTAGAGGGTGTCGAAGGCGAGCGAGGACTTGCCCGAACCCGACAGTCCGGTCACCACCACCAGCCGCTCGCGCGGCAGGTCGATCGACAGGTTCTTGAGGTTGTGGGTGCGCGCACCCCGGATGCGGATCTGGTCCATCGGCGGCGTCAGGGCAATCGGCAACTATACCTGCGCGCGGCCGCCCGACCGGAGTGCCGGGGTGGGCTTGGATTATGATGAGCGGCTTGCCCGGCGTTGCCCGCCGCGGCCCGCGCGGGCTCCCGGGCGGGCCCATGCCGGCGCCCATTTCCCCTGCTCCCCGATGTCCGCCTCGCCAACCGCCATGACCTCCACCGAGCTGCGGGCCAGCCTCGCGCTGTCGGCGGTGTTCGGCCTGCGCATGCTCGGCCTGTTCATGCTGCTGCCGGTGTTCGCGGTCGAGGCGCGCCGCCTGCCCGGCGGTGACGACCCTACCCTGATCGGCATCGCCCTGGGCGCCTACGGGCTGGTGCAGGCCCTGTTGCAGCTGCCGCTGGGCATGGCCTCCGACCGCATCGGCCGCAAGCCGGTGATCGTCGCCGGCCTGCTGGTCTTCGCGCTCGGCAGCGGCCTGGCGGCCATGGCCGACGATGTCCTGGGCATCATCCTCGGACGGGCGCTGCAGGGCGCCGGTGCGGTGTCGGCCGCGGTCAGCGCGCTGGTGGCCGACAGCACCCGCGAGTCGCAGCGCACCAAGGCCATGGCCTTCATCGGCGTGTCGGTGGCGCTCAGCTTCGCGCTCACCCTGGTGGCCGCGCCCTGGCTGGTGGCGCGTGCCGGCCTGAGCGGCATGTTCGAGCTCACGGTGTCCCTGGCCCTGGCGGCGGCCGCGGTCACCATCTGGGTGGTGCCGCCGGCGCCGCGGGTGCCGGCGCCGGCTCGGGCCACGCCCCTGCGCGCGCTGCTGCTCACCCCCGACCTGTTCCGGCTGAATGTGGGGGTGTTCACCCTGCACGCCGTGCAGATCGCCTTCTTCATGATCGTGCCGGGCTGGCTGGTCGAGCGCGCCGGCGTGCCGCTCAGCGGCCACCCGCTCCTTTATTTGGTGGCGGTGGCCGCCTCGCTGGTGCTCATGGTGGGGCCGCTAGGCTGGGGCGAGCGCCGCGGCCGCATGCGGCCGGTGTTCGCGGGCGGGGTGGGTCTGCTGCTGGCGGTGCTCCTCGCGCTCATGGCCGAGCCGCGCGGCCTAGTCGCTCTGGTGGTCTTGATGACCCTGTACCTCACCGCGTTCAATGTGCTGGAGGCCTCGCTGCCTTCGCTGGTGTCCCGGATGGCCCCGGCCGACGCCCGCGGCGCGGCGCTCGGGGTCTACAACACCGTGCAGTCGGTGGGCATGTTCGCCGGAGGCGCGGTGGGCGGCTGGGTCCAGGGCCGCTGGGGCGCCTCGGCGGTGCTCGGTCTGTGCGCCGCCATGGTGGTGGTATGGTTGGTGGCGGCTCTCGGCCAGAAGCGCTGGCCGGTGCGCGGCGGCGTCATGGCCCCCGAGCGCGCCGCCGGCTGAGGCAGGGGTGTCGTGGCGGCCGCAGGTCGTCGCGGGCAATACAACACAGGGCGCGACCGGGTCGCGCAGGAGAGGGCGAGATGGCTTCGGTGAACAAGGTGATCGTGGTGGGCAACCTCGGGCGCGATCCCGAAACCCGCTACACCCCCAGCGGGTCGGCGGTGTGCAATGTCTCCATCGCCACCACCCGCAACTGGAAGGACAAGGCCTCCGGCGAGCGCAAGGAAGAAACCGAGTGGCACCGGGTGGTCTTCTATGACCGTCTCGCCGAGATCGCCGGCGAGTACCTGCGCAAGGGTCGCTCGGTCTATGTCGAGGGCCGTCTCAAGACCCGCAAATGGACCGACAAGGACGGCCAGGAAAAGTTCACCACCGAGATCATCGCCGAGGAAATGCAGCTGCTCGGCTCCCGCGATGGCGGCGGCGGCGGTGGTGGTGGGGATGATGGCGGCGGCTACACCCGCGAGCCGGTCGCAGCCAGTGGCGGCGGCGGTGGTGGTGGTGGTGGTCGCCCGGCCGCGCGCGGCAAGCCGGCTGCGCCGTCCTTCGGTGACATGGATGACGACATCCCCTTCTGATCCCTCCCGGCGGCATTCGCCGCCCGCCGGCTGATGCCCTGGCCAATTCCTGCGCTGCTCGCCTGGGCGCTGGCCTGGGCGGTGTTCTTCGGGCTTCGCGCCTGGGGCCTGCCGATGCTGCTCTCGCTGCCCCTGGCCACGCTGACCGGGCTGCTGTGCGCGCTGCCAGCGGCCAGTCGCTGGCGTCAGGTCTTCATCGCCGGTGGCTTCCCGCTCTCGGCCATGCTGCTGGTGGGGCCGGCCGGGCTGCCGGCGGCCACCTGGCTGCTGCCGCTGGGCCTGCTGCTGCTGCTCTACCCGCTGGGCGCCTGGCGAGACGCGCCGCTCTTTCCCACGCCCCCGGGCGCGCTGGCGGGGCTGGCGGCCGCCGTGCCGCTGCCGCCTGGCGCCGTGGTGCTCGAGGCCGGTTGCGGTCTGGGCCACGGCCTGCGCGCCTTGCGCGAGCAGTATCCCCAGGCGCGTCTGCAGGGTCTGGAGTTCAGCCGGCCGCTCGCCCTGGCCTGCCGCTGGCGCTGCCGCTTCGCCAGCGTGCGCCGCGGCAGCCTCTGGGATGCCGACTGGTCGCCCTTTCGCATGGTCTATCTGTTCCAGCGGCCCGAATCCATGGCCCGCGCCGGCGCCAAGGCCGCGGCCGAACTGCGCGCCGGTGCCTGGCTGGTCAGCCTGGAGTTCCCGGTGCCCGGGTGGCAGCCGCAGGCCCGCCTGGAGCCGGTGCCGGGCAAGCCGGTCTGGGCATATGCCATGCCGCCGCAGGCGCTTCGGCGCTGACGGCCTGCCATCGCCTATAATGGCGGGTTACCTGAGGCCCGGCCCCGGTCCCGCCTGACGCCGCCTGCGGCGGATCGCGGGCAGATCGCGGGCAGATCGCGGATCAATCGCAGGCCGGGCGGTCCGCGTGCCGCGCGGTCGTCCCTTCACCCTAGTCACGCCATGCCCATCTTCGCCTATCGTTGCGAGCGCTGCGGTTTCGAGAAAGACGTCCTGCAGAAGCGCTCCGACCCGCCGCTGGACACCTGCCCGTCCTGCGGCGAGCAATCCTTCGCCAAGCGCCTGACCGCGCCCGCCTTCCAGCTCAAAGGCTCGGGCTGGTATGTCACCGACTTCCGCGACAACGGCAAAGGCAAGGCGGGAGGTGATGCCGCCGACAAAGCGGCCGACAAGCCGGCCGGCGAGTCGTCGGCGCCTGCCCCGGCGCCGGCAGCCGCTCCGGCCCCCGCGCCGGCGCCGTCCCCCACGCCAGCGGCCTCGCCCGCGCCCGCCAAGGGCGCCTGAGCCGCGCGTCACCCGTCATCCTCCAGGAGAATCCCTTGCCCGGCACCCCTCCGTCCAAGTCGAAGCTGCGGGCGTACTTCGTCACCGGTCTGCTGATCTGGGTGCCGCTGGTGATCACCCTGTGGGTGCTCAATCTCATCGTCAGCACCATGGACCAGAGCCTGCAGCTGCTGCCGGCCGAGATGCAGCCCGAGGTGCTCTGGGGCCGGCGCATCCCGGGCGTGGGGGTGGTGCTCACGGTGGTGGTCATCTTCCTCACCGGTCTGCTCACCCGCAACATCCTGGGCCAGGGGCTGGTCAGACTCTGGGAGAAGCTTCTTTCGCGCATCCCGATCGTGCGCTCCATCTACTCCAGCGTGAAGCAGGTGTCAGACACCGTGCTCTCGCCCACCGGACAGGCCTTCCGCAAGGCCATCCTGGTGCAGTACCCGCGCAGCGGCGTCTGGACCATCGGCTTCCAGACCGGCACGCCCGCGCACGAGGTGCGCCAGGCGGTGTCGGTCGAGATGGTCTCCGTCTATGTGCCGACCACGCCCAACCCCACCTCCGGCTTCTTCCTGATGTTCCCCCGGCACGAGACCATCGAGCTCGAGATGAGCGTCGACGAAGCCCTCAAGTATGTGGTGTCGATGGGCGTGGTCGCCCCCGATCCCACCACCGGCCGCGCGGCGCGCAATGCCCGCGCCGCCGGCCAGTTGCCGCCGGGCTGAATCGGCATGAGGCCCGCCCAACCCTGTCCCGTCCGCGCCTGATCCGGCGCTGCCGCCCATTCCCTGGAGCTCGATTCCATGCGCACCTGCTATGCCGGCGAAGTGGCCGCCGACCGTCTCGACCAGGAGGTCACGCTGTTCGGATGGGTGCATCGGCGCCGCGACCACGGCGGCGTGATCTTCATCGACCTGCGTGACCGCGAGGGCCTGGCGCAGGTGGTCTGCGACCCCGACCGCGCGGCCATGTTCGCCACCGCCGAGCGGGTGCGCAACGAGTTCTGCGTGCGGGTCACCGGCAAGGTGCGCCGTCGCCCCGCCGGCACCGAGAACCCCAACCTGCGCAGCGGCGAGATCGAGGTGCTCTGCCACGACCTGCAGATCCTCAACGCCTCGGTGACGCCGCCCTTCCAGCTCGACGACGAGAACCTCTCGGAGACCACCCGACTCACCCACCGGGTGCTCGACCTGCGCCGGCCGGCCATGCAGAAGAACCTCATGCTTCGCTACCGCGTGGCCATGGAGGTCCGCCGCTACCTCGACTCCCTGGGGTTCATCGACATCGAGACCCCGATGCTCACCAAGAGCACGCCCGAGGGCGCGCGCGACTACCTCGTGCCCTCGCGGGTCAACGCCGGGCAGTTCTTCGCGCTGCCGCAGTCGCCGCAGCTCTTCAAGCAGCTGCTGATGGTCTCTGGCTTCGATCGCTACTACCAGATCACCAAGTGCTTCCGCGACGAAGACCTGCGCGCTGACCGCCAGCCCGAGTTCACCCAGATCGACTGCGAGACCTCCTTCCTCGACGAGGTCGAGATCCGCGCGATCTTCGAGGAAATGATCCGCACGGTCTTTCGCAACGCCATCGGCGTGGAGCTGCCCAATCAGTTCCCCACCATGACCTACGGCGAGGCCATGCGCCTGTACGGCTCCGACAAGCCCGACCTGCGCGTGAAGCTGCAGTTCACCGACCTCACCGAGGTCATGAAGACCGTCGATTTCAAGGTCTTCTCGGGCGCGGCCAACCAGGAGGGCGGCCGGGTGGTGGGGCTGCGCGTGCCCGGCGGCGCCGAGCTCACCCGCGGCGAGATCGACGCCTACACCCAGTTCGTGGCCATCTATGGCGCCCGCGGCCTGGCCTACATCAAGGTCAATGATGCGGCACGCGGCCGCGAGGGCCTGCAGTCGCCGATCGTCAAGAACCTGCACGACAACGCCCTCGACGCGGTGCTCTCGCGCACCGGCGCGCGCAACGGCGACATCATCTTCTTCGGGGCCGACAAGGCCAAGGTGGTCAACGACGCGATCGGCGCCCTGCGCAATCGCATCGGCCATTCCGAGTTCGGCCGCAAGGCCGGGCTGGTCGAGGGGCAGTGGCGCCCGCTCTGGGTGATCGATTTCCCGATGTTCGAGCACGACGAGGAGAACAGCCGCTGGGCGGCCGTGCATCACCCCTTCACCTCGCCCAAGGACGGCCACGAGGACTACATGGCCACCGACCCGGGGCGCTGCCTCGCCAAGGCCTACGATCTCGTCCTCAATGGCTGGGAACTGGGCGGCGGCTCGGTGCGGATCCATCGCGAGGAGGTTCAGAGCAAGGTGTTCCGCGCCCTGAAGATCGGTCCCGAGGAGGCCCGCGCCAAGTTCGGCTTCCTGCTCGATGCGCTGCAGTACGGCGCGCCGCCCCACGGCGGCATCGCCTTCGGACTGGACCGCATCGTCACCATGATGACCGGCGCCGAGTCCATCCGCGATGTCATCGCCTTCCCCAAGACCCAGCGCGCGCAGTGCCTGCTCACCCAGGCGCCCTCCTCGGTCGACGAGAAGCAGCTGCGCGAGCTGCACATCCGCCTGCGGGCGGCCGAGCAGGCCAAGGCCTGACGCGGCGTCGCCCGGGAGCATCAGCATGGGCAGCAAGATCCCGGAGTCGGTGCTGGTGGTGATCCACACCCCCGACCTTCGGGTGCTGCTGCTCGAGCGCGCCGATCATCCCGGCTACTGGCAGTCGGTCACCGGCAGCAAGGACAGCGCCGACGAGCCGCTCTCGCTCACCTGCGCCCGTGAGGTGCTCGAGGAGACCGGCATCGATGTGGCGGCCCATCGCCTGAGCGACTGGTCGCTGACCAACCGCTACGAGATCTTCCCGCACTGGCGGCACCGCTATCCCGAGGGCGTCACCCACAACACCGAGCATGTGTTCGCGCTGCAGGTCGCGCAGCCCCTGCCGGTGAGGCTCTCGCCGCGCGAGCACCTCGGTCATGCCTGGCTGCCCTGGGAGCAGGCCGCCGAGCGCTGCTTCTCGTGGTCCAACGCCCAGGCCATCCGCGAGCTGCCGGTGCGCCTGGCGCGGGCCGGACGCCCGGCAGCGCCCTCGGAGCCGGCGGCATGAGTCCGCGCGCTGCGCGCCGCGCCGCCCCGCGCGCGCTGCAGCTGCGCGTGGCCACCTACAACATCCACAAGGGCGTGACTCGGGAGCTGTTCGGCCTGCGCCATGTCAGCCGCATCCACGAGCTGCGCGCCCGCCTGCACGAACTTGACGCCGATCTGGTGTTCCTGCAGGAGGTGCAGGGCCGCCATGAGCGGCATGCCACCCGCTTCCCGCACTGGCCCAAGGAATCGCAGCACGAGTTCCTGGCCGGCGAGGGCGGGCGGCGCAACCCCTTCGAGACTGCGTACGGACGCAACGCCTCGTACATGCATGGCCATCATGGCAATGCGCTGTTGTCGCGCTTTCCCATCCTGCGCCGCGAGAACCGCGATGTCTCCGATCACGCCCTCGAGAAGCGCGGCATCCTGCACTGCGTGGTGCGCATGCCCGGGCAGGACCTGCATTGCTTCGTGGTGCACCTCGGCCTGCTGGCCGCCAGCCGCACGCGCCAGACCGCGCTGCTGGTCGACTGGATCGAACGCGAGATTCCACGCGAAGCGCCGGTGATCATCGCCGGCGATTTCAACGACTGGCGCAACCGGCTGTCCGACACGCTCTACCAGCGGCTGGGCGTGCGCGAGGTCTTCGATGCGCGGCCGCCCTCGGGTGTCCGCCAGCAGGTGGTGCACTTCGTGCGGGATAGGCTGTTCGATGCCGGCTCGCCCGAGGGCTCGCGTGCCCGACGCGGCGCAGTCGCAGCGAGCCCGCCGCGGCGGGTGCGCACCGCCCGTACTTTTCCGGCGCTGGTGCCTTGGCTGCGCATGGACCGCATCTACCTGCGCGGCTTCGAGGTGCGCGATGCCCAGGTGCTGCGCGGGCCGGAGTGGGCGCGGCTGTCGGACCACAGCCCGCTGGTGGCCGACCTGCGCGCCGCGGGCTGAGGTCGGCAGTGGCGCGGGGTCGCACGCGGGCACGGGTCCGGCCGCTGCTGCGAACCGGCCACGAGGTCTGCCTGCTGGAAGGGGGCGCGGCCTTCTTCCCCGCGCTGGTGACGGCCATCGATGCGGCGCGCGAGGAGGTCCACCTCGAGACCTACATCGTCCACGACGACGATTCCGTCCGGCCGGTATTCGAGGCCCTGGCTCGCGCGGCGGCGCGAGGGGTGGTGGTTCAGGTGGCGGTGGATGGTTTCGGCACGCCCCGGGTGCCGCCGAGGCTCGCGGCCCTGCTTGCCGCGGTGCCTGCCCAGCTGCGGGTGTTCCGGCCGGAGCACTCGCCTTATTCGCTCGACCGGCGTCGACTGCGGCGCCTGCACCGCAAGATCGCGGTGATCGATCGCGAGCTGGCCTTCATCGGCGGCATCAACCTGCTCGATGACCATGTCGACCCGGCCCACGGCGCCCTTGATCGACCGCGCCTGGATTTCGCGGTGCAGGTCCGCGGCCCGCTGGTGGACGACGCCCTGCTCGCCGCCCGCCAGCTCTGGGCCTCGCTGCTG
>JAGWVN010000180.1 GCA_018970865.1 Betaproteobacteria bacterium | reverse complement strand
CCGCGCTCGTCGTGGTTCTGCTCGATGGCCGCGCCCAGCAGACGGGTGACGCCGATGCCGTAACAGCCCATCTCGATCAGCTTGCTGCGGCCGTCGTCGTCGATGAAGCTGGCGTTGAGGGCCTCGGAGTACTTGGTGCCCAGGTAGAACACATGGCCGACCTCGATCCCGCGCTGGATCGCCAGACGACCGGCGCCATCGGGTGACGGGTCGCCCTCGACCACATTGCGCAGGTCGGCGACCTCCAGTGGCACCCCATGGGTGGCCAGCCCGGGCAGCACATCGCGCTCCCAGTTGACGCCGGTGAAGTGATGGCCTTCCTGGTTGGCGCCGCACACGAAATCGCTCATCAGCGCCACGGTGCGGTCGGCCACCACCCGCAGCGGCCGCAGCGTGCCGATCGGGCCGAGATAACCGGGCGGGCAGCCGAAGTGGGCAAGGATCTCGGCCTCGGTGGCGAAGCGGAAACCCTTCATGCCGGCGAGCTTGCCGGCCTTGATCTCGTTGAGTTCATGGTCGCCGCGCAGCAGCAGCAGGCAGACCTGGGCCGGCGTGCCGGGCGCGGCGCCGGCCGGCGGATCGACCGCGAGCACCAGCGACTTGATGGTGCGCGACAGCGGCAGCCCGAGCAGCGCGGCCACCTCCTCGCAGCGCGCCGCGCCGGGCGTGGGCGTGCAGGCCAGGGTCTGGGTGGGCGCGGCGCGCTCGGCCAGCAACGGCACCGCCTCGGCGAGCTCGACATTGGCCGCATAACCGGACTCGGGGCACCAGGCGATCGCGTCCTCGCCGGTGTCGGCAATCACCTGGAATTCATGGCTGGCCGAGCCGCCGATGGCGCCGGTGTCGGCGGCCACCGCCCGGAAGGTGAGGCCCATGCGCTCGAAGACCCGGGTGTAGGCGTCGAACATCACCTGGTAGCTGGCCAGGGCCGCCTCGCGGCTGCGATCGAAGGAGTAGGCGTCCTTCATGGTGAATTCGCGACCGCGCATCACGCCGAAGCGCGGCCTGCGCTCATCGCGGAACTTGGTCTGGATGTGATAGAAATTCTTCGGCATCTGCCGATAGCTGCGGATCTCGTGCCGGGCGATGTCGGTGATCACCTCCTCCGAGGTGGGCTGGATGATGAAGTCGCGCTGGTGGCGGTCCTTCACGCGCAGCAGCTCGGGGCCGTACTGCTCCCAGCGGCCGGATTCCATCCAGAGCTCGGCGGGCTGCACCACCGGCATGAGCAGCTCGATGGCGCCGGCCCGGTTCATCTCCTCGCGGATGATCGCCTCGATGCGGCGGATGACCCGCAGCCCCATGGGCATGTAGTTGTAGATGCCCCCGGCCAGCTTGCGGATCATGCCGGCGCGGGTCATGAGCCGGTGGCTCACGATCTCGGCGTCAGCCGGGGCTTCTTTCAGGGTGGCAATGTGGAAGCGCGACGCTTTCATGGCAGGACCGTCGATATAATCGGGGCATTCTAAGGGATCGAGGGGTTGGCCCATGCTGGACCGAGATGGCTACCGCCCCAATGTCGGCATCATTCTCGTCAACCAGAGGAACGAGGTCTTCTGGGGCAAGCGGGTGCGCGAGCACTCGTGGCAGTTCCCGCAGGGCGGCATCAAGCGCGGGGAATCCCCCGAGCAGGCCATGTTCCGCGAGCTGCACGAAGAGGTCGGGCTGCAGCGGGAGCATGTGCGCATCATCGGGCGCACCCGGGACTGGCTGCGCTACGAGGTGCCCACCCAGTGGGTGCGGCGCGAGTGGCGCGGCCACTACCGGGGCCAGAAGCAGATCTGGTTCCTGCTGAGGATGATCGGGCGCGACACCGATGTCTGCCTGCGCACATCGGAGCGCCCCGAGTTCGATGCCTGGCGTTGGCATGACTACTGGATACCGCTGGAGTCGGTGATCGAATTCAAGCGCGATGTCTATCGCCAGGCGCTCGACGAGCTCGCGCGGCTGCTGTTCACCGCGCCCGGCGCGGCCCGGACCGAGCCGCATACCGGTCAGGCGGGATGATGCGCAATCGCCCCTTGTCGGCTGCGCGCCGCATTGCCGGCGCGGTCTTCGCCTCGGCGCCCGCGCGCGCCGCCACGGCCGCGGGCGCCCTCGTGCTGGGGCTGCTGCTGGCTGGCGCTCCGGTGGCGGCCCAGCAACGCCTGTTCGGGCTGGTGGGTGAGCCACAGCCGCTGGAGGCCACGCTGCCGGCCACCCTGCCCGCGCTGTCGGCAGCGCGGCTCATCGCGGTCGATTCCGGTTCGCGCCATCGGGTCGAGATCGACGCCAACAGCCTGGCGGTCGACCAGGACCGGCTGGTGCGCTACAGCCTGCTGGTCACCACGGCGGGTGGCGCCCGCAACCTCACCTACGAGGCCCTGCGCTGCGACACCCGCGAGCGCCGCGTGATGGCCGTGGGGCGCAGCGACGAGAGCTGGTCGATCACGCCCGACAGCCCCTGGCGGCCGGTGGTGCGCGCCAACATCGCCGACCAGCACCACACCGAGATCGCCAACCGGCTGTGCGAGGGCCCGGCGGCAGCCTCCAGCCGGCCGGCGCGCCTGGTCGAGCGCCTGCAGGCCGATCTCACCCGGCGTTACTGAGCGGGCGCCGGGCCCTGCGCGGGCGGGCAGGCCGCGCGGCGACAGCCGCCGGCGCCTAGTACACCGAGCGCCCGCCCGACAGGTCGAACACCGCGCCGGTGGAGAAGGAGCATTCCTCCGAGGCCATCCACGCGATCATCGCGGCCACCTCGTCGACCAGGCCGAAGCGGCCCATCGGAATCTTCGAGAGCATGAAGTCGATGTGCTGCGGGGTCATCTGATCGAAGATCGCGGTGCGCACCGCGGCCGGGGTGACGCAGTTGACCCGCACCCCGGATCCGGCGGTTTCCTTGCCCAGGCTCTTGGTGAGGCCGATCACCGCCGCCTTCGAGGCGCTGTAGGCGCTGGCATTGGGGTTGCCGTCCTTGCCGGCCACCGAGGCGATGTTGATGACCCGGCCGTAGCCCGCAGCCAGCATCGCCCGCACCACCGCCCGGTTGCACAGGAAGACCCCGTGCACATTCACCTCGAACACCCGACGCCAGGCGGCGGGGTCGTAGTCGATGACGGTGGCATTGGGGCCGGTGATGCCCGCGCTGCACACCAGGATGTCGATCGCCCCGGCCTGGCTCAGGCTGGCCGCGGTGGCCTGCGCCACCGACGCCTCGTCGGTGACATCGACGCCGAGACCGGCATGCGCGCCCTGCGGCACGGCGGGCAGGCTGGCGGCCGCCGCCTGCGCGCCCGCCCGGTCGAGGTCCCAGGCCAGCACGCGGGCGCCGCTGCCGGCAAGCCGCCGGGCCACGCCCAGACCGATGCCCGAGGCCGCGCCGGTGACCACCGCCGTGCGTCCGGCGAGATCGATGTGGTTCATGGCT
>JAGWVN010000068.1 GCA_018970865.1 Betaproteobacteria bacterium | reverse complement strand
CGCCGATGCGCGCGGCGTCCAGCCAGAACGGGTGCCGGTCGCGGACCATGATCTTGCAGCGCGTGAGCGCATGCTCGAACGACTTCTCCTCGATGTTGGTCCAGATCGGCAGCAGCGCGATCTTCTTGTTCAGCGCCCGGTTCAGCCGCTCTTCCAGCGTGGACGGCTTGAAGGGCTTGAGCAGATAGTCGTCGGGCGCGTTCTCGACCACCGAGGCCACGCGGTCGTAGATGGCTTCGCCGGTGACCATGAAGAAGATGGTGTTGAAGGGCACCAGCCGCTTCGAGCGGATGTCATCGAGCAGGTCCTGACCGGTTTCGGCGCCGCTGAAGTGGTACTCGCACAGGATCACATCGTAGGTGTTCTCCTTGAGGTGCGAGCGGGCCTGGACGGGGCCGTGCACGGTCTTCACCTTGCCGATGCCGATGTCGCGCAGCACGCCCGACACGGTCATGCGCGAGACATCCTTGTCGTCGATGATCAGCGCCTTCATGGCGCCGAAATCGTCGTCCTGCGGTGCGCCGAAGGTGGCGGCGGCGGTGATCTTGGGTGGCGGCTTGGCGCCGGGTTTCATGGTGGTGCTCACGACGGTCATGGTGCCTCCGCGGTGTCCTGACTGAAAGCCGTCGCCGGCCGAAATGCGGCTGCCGCCCGATGATCGGGCGGCTGGCGCAATGCCCGCTCGGCCGATTCCGGCGGCGGCCGGCCGGCGCGCGCCGGCGGTGCGCGCCTCATGCCAGCAGCGGCGAGTGGCCGCGCGTGCGCAGGTTCGGCGGGCAAATCGAGTCGATCGCGTCCTGCAGCTCCGAGGTCTGGATGGCGCTGAGGTGCCGCCCGTGGCGATCGAGCAGCCCTTCGGCAAGCTGGGCGATTCGCGGACTGCGGCTGTCACGCAGCAGCGCCTCCAGCCGCGTGGCCGCGCCGGGGATGTCGGCGCGCAGCAGCATCGACATCGCCTCGGCGATCTCCCGCGTGAGGCGGGTGTGCTCGTCCTCGACCAGGGCGGCCAGGGCGGGTGACTGTCGAAGCGCCAGCGCCAGGAGGCTGGAGGCGATGCGCGTCCCGGCATGGCGCCGCGCGACCCGTCGGACCCAGCCGTCCGGATCGGCCGGAGCCAGCCCCTGCGCGGCGAGGCCGCGCATCAGCAGCAGCAGGTGCAGCGCGCAGGAAAGGTCGAAGGCGGGATGCTCGAGCCGCGCGTCGAGCGCCAGCAGGCCGGCGCTGGCCTTCGCCTTGTCATCGTCGAGCACGAGCAGGCGCACGGTGGCCATCTCGGTCAGGATCGCCAGCCGGCTGTCGTCGGGATGGGCCGCCTGGTCCAGCGCCAGTCGATCGGCATGAGCCCGGGCATCGACGGCAGCCATCGGTTCATCGGCTGCGCGCTCGGCCGCGAGCAGCACCAGCGCGAGCAGGGTCGACGGGTCGATCGGGCGATTGCCGCTGGCCAGCCGAACGGCTCTGTCGAGCACCTGCCTTGCTTCATCGACCTGACCGAGGAGGAACGCGAGCGAGCCGAGGCTCTGCAGACGGGTCAGATCGGCAGGGATCGCGCTGACGCCCCGGCGCAATGCGTTCAGGGCGGCGGCCGGGTCGCCGTCCTCGATGAAGCAGCGGGCCAGCCGCTGGTAGGTGTCGCCGGCCTCGGGGCCCGTCGCTTCGCTGTCCAGCCCCCGGGCGCCGGCGTCGGCGGCGGGGCTGCTCACCGGCAGCCTGGCCCATGGCAGGGCCTGCTCCTCCTGGACCAGTTCGTACATCCCGTCGGCCTCGCGGTGCCGTTTCAGCGCCAGATTGATCTCGGCGCTGATCCGGGCGGCATCGAGCCAGAAGGGCTCGCGCTGGGCGATCATCGCCTCGCAGCGCGAGAGGGCGTCGTGGAAGTCTTCCTGCTCCACGCTGGTCCAGATCGGCAGCAAGGCGGTCTTCTTTGCGAGGGCGCGGCTCAGGCGGGCCTCCAGCATGGCCGGATTGACCGGCTTGAGCAGGTAGGCGTCCAGCGCGGTCTCCACCACTGCCGCAACCCGCTCGTGCATGGCCTCGCCGGTGAGCATCACCAGCAGCGTGGTGAAGGGCACCAGCCGCCGGGCCCGGATGTCCTCGATGAGGTCCAGTCCGGTTTCGCCCATCGAGAAGTGGTACTCGGTGAGAATCAGATCGTAGGCCTGGACCCGCAACTGACCGCGGGCCTCGTCCGGACTCGATACCGGCTTGACCCGCGCCAGGCCCATCTGCCGCAGGGCATGCGCCACCGCGACCCGTGAGACATCGCGCTCGTCGACCAGGAGCGCGTTGAGCTGGCTGAATGCGCCGTCACCGGGACGGGCGAAGACGGCCGGCTTGATCAGCCGGGAAGGAATCTGTTCGAGAAGGGGCATGGGGGATCGAGGCGAGCCCCGCCAGTCTGTGCCCCGCCGCCTCCGGGTGATTCGCCGATAACCCGGCCCCCGGGGCAGCTATTCGGCGGGTGCCTGCTGCACGATGCGCTCGCGGACCAGGCGCGCGATCTCGGCCTCGGGCAGGCCCAGCACCGCGCGCAGCGTGGCCTCGGTGTGTTCGCCCAGGCGGGGCGAGGGCGAACGGATGGCACCCGGCGTGCGCGACAGCCGCACCGGCACGCCCACCACCTTCACCGGACCGGCCCGCGGATGCTCCATCTCGACCAGCGTGCCGCGGGCCTTGACCTGCGGATGCTCGACGAGCTGGGCGATGTCGTTGATGGCGCCCACCGGCACCCCGGCTTCGAGCAGCACGGCCTCCCAGGCCTCGAAGGTGCGGGTGAGGAAGACCTGCTGCAGGATGTCGATCAGCACAGCGCGGTTCTGCGCGCGCTGCAGGTTGGTCCGGAAGCGGGGATCGTCGGTGAGATCGGGACGGCCGATCACCGGGCAGAAGATCTTCCAGAGCTTCTCGCTGCCCACGGCGAGCGCGAGATCGCGGGTCTGGGTGCGGAAGGTCTGGTAGGGCAGCAGGGCCTTGTAGGCGGTGCCCATCGGCCGGGGCAGCTCCTTGTCGGCGAGATAGCCGCTGATCATGATGTTGAGCAGCGACATCTGGCCCTCGAGCATCGAGACATCGATGCGCTGGCCCTCGCCGGTCTTGTCCTTGACCCGGAGGGCCATGACGATGCCGAAGCCGGCGTACATGCCCGCGGTGAGGTCGGCGATGGAAACGCCGCAGCGCACGCCATGACCGCCTTCCTCGCCGGTGACGCTGATCATGCCGCTCTCGGCCTGAAGGATGAGATCGAGGGCGGCGCGCTCCCGGTAGGGCCCGTCCTGGCCGAAGCCCGAGACCGAGCAGTAGATGATGCCGGGGTTGCGCTCTCGGGCGCGCTCGTAGCCGAGCCCGAGCTTCTCGAGGGCCCCGGGGCGGAAGTTCTCGAGGACCACATCGGCCTTCTCGACGAGCTTGAAGAAGAGCTCCTTGCCCTCGGCGGTCTTGAGGTCGATGGAGATGCCCTGCTTGTTGCGATGCAGGCTCACGAAGTAGGAGTTTTCACCGCCGGGCAGCGGCGAGCCCCAGGCCCTGGCGATGTCGCCCGCGCCGGGAGTCTCGAGCTTGATCACGCGGGCGCCGAAGTCGGCGAGCATGGTCGAGCAGTGCGGCCCGGCCAGCGCGTGGGAAAGGTCGAGCACGGTGACATCTTCTAGGGGCATCTTCATGGCGTGACGGTTCCGCAGGCTGGGGCCCGCCCCGGTGGCGGGGGTCGAGGGATGTTACCCGCGGCCCGTGGCGCCGGGCAGGGCGAAAACCGCGGGACCGTGCCGTTATCATGCCGGGCGTGGCCGCTGCGGCGGCCGTCCTCCCACCCTCTCCCAAGGCACCCCCATGATCGACGACCAGGCCCTGGACGCCCTGTTTCGCGAGGCGCGAAGCGCCAACCGCTTCCTGGACCGCGCGGTTTCCGACGACACCCTGCGCCAGGTCTACGAGCTGATGAAGATGGGCCCCACCTCGGCCAACTGCCAGCCTGCGCGCCTGGTGTTCCTGCGAACCGCGCAGGCCAAGGAGCGGCTGCGCCCCGCGCTGTCGCAGGGCAACCTCGAGAAGACCCTCGCCGCCCCGGTGGTGGCCATCGTGGCCCACGACACCGAATTCCACGAGCATCTGCCCCGGGTCTTCCCGCACAACCCCGGCGCGCGCTCGTGGTTCGAGGGCGAGGCCAACCGCGCTGCGCGCGAGGCCGGGGCGTTTCGCAACGGGTCGCTGCAGGGCGGCTATCTGATCATGGCCGCCCGCGCGCTGGGCCTGGCCTGCGGCCCGATGTCCGGCTTCGACAACGCCAAGGTCGATGCCGAGTTCTTCCCGGGCGGTCGGGTCCGCTCCAACTTCCTGTGCAATCTCGGCTACATCGATCCGGCCGGCACCTTCGAGCGCAGCCCGCGCTTCGGCTTCGACGAGGTCTGCCAGCTGCTCTGACCGCTGCCCGGTCTCACGGGCCGGGCCACAGCGCCCAGGTTGCCCAGGGCGCGGCCACCAGCATCGCCAGGCCGGGCGCCACCCTGAGCGCGAAGCCCCCGCCACCCGACACCCAGGCGGCGGCCAGCTTGCTCGCGCTGTTGGCGCTCAGCGCGAGCAGCATCAGCAGCGCCGCCTCG
Source organism: Betaproteobacteria bacterium (assembly GCA_018970865.1). Classification (GTDB taxonomy): domain Bacteria; phylum Pseudomonadota; class Gammaproteobacteria; order Burkholderiales; family Burkholderiaceae_E; genus Quisquiliibacterium. The sequence goes on along the minus strand of JAGWVN010000068.1, from coordinate 15,954 downwards.
GCCGGCGCCTGCGCGCCTCGCGCCACCAGCGACGCGGCCGAGGCCATCGCGGCGTGCACATCGACGAAGCCGGCGAGCGTCGCGCCCAGCCGGGCCGCGGCGGAGCCGAGATGGGCATTGACCCAGGCCAGCACCCAGGTGATGCCGGTGAGCAGCCCGGCGAAGGCCAGCGATCGTGGCAGGTCGAAGACCCGACCGGGCGGCGGCGCCGCCGGCGCCGCGCCGCGCGAGCGCCACAGCCCGGGCAGGGCCGCCGCCAGGGCGCACAGGCCCGCCATCGCCAGCAGCGGCGCGATCGCCGCCAGGGTGGCCGGGGAGATCGTGGCGCAGACCACCGCGATCTGGACGACGGTGGCCAGGTTGGAGAGCAGCGCGCCGCTGGCGCAGGCGCTGCGCAGCGTCGGCGCGCGCCGCGACTGCGCGCCCATGGCCGCGAAGGTGGCCGTGCTCGACACGAAGCCCGCCGCCAGCCCCGACAGCGCCAGCCCGGCGCGCGCCCCGAGCAGACGCGATCCGATGTAGCCGGCAGCCTGGAGAGCCAGCAGCAGCAGCACCAGCTGCCACAGCGCACGCGGGTTGACGCCCGGCAGCCACGACGGCGCCTCGGCGGGCAGCAGCGGCAGCACCACCAGGGCGGCGCCCGCCAGAATCAGGGCATCGTGCAGCTCGGCCTCGGTGAGCACCTCGGTGGCGAAGCGATGCAGCCGGGAGCGGGCGGCCAGAAGCACCGCCACGATCACCGCCCCGGCGCCGGCCAGCATCGGATCCTGGGCGGCAATCACGCCCAGCAGGAAGGTGACGAAGAGCGAGAGCGCGGTGGTGATGCCCGGGTCTCGGCGGGGATGGCGCCACTGGTGGATCGCGGTGAGCGCCACCAGCAGCATCGCTCCCGCAGCCACCAGCAGCGGCTGGGCCAGCAGCTGCGCGATCGTGCCGGCCAGCGCCGCGATGCTGAAGGTGCGCACCCCGGCGGGCGCGCGCGCCGGGCCGCTGCCCTTGCGGCGCTCCCGCTCGATGCCGATCAGCAGGCCGCATCCCAGGGCCACGGCCAGGCTCAGCCAGGGCGCCGAGGTCGAAGACATGGTCCGAGTGTAGCCGGCGCGTCGGCATTCCATCACAGCGGTCGGCGCAGGCATCCCCTAGCATCCCAGGGGTGAAAAAGGATCGCCGCCCATGACCGCCGGCGCGCCCGGCGGCGCGGCCGACCCGCTGCTCGATCAGGCGGTGCAGCGGCTGGCGCATACCCTGGAGCGCTCCCTGCTCGGGGTCTGTGCCGAGGTCGCCGGCGATCTGGAGGGCGCGGCCGCGTTCGAGGCCAGCGCCCGCGACCGGCAGGCCCTGCTGGCGGCCGCCGGGCTGCTGCGGCTGCAGAGTGCAGAGCGGGTCACGCGCGCGGCGCGAGGGCTCTCCGAACGAGCCGCGCGCTGCCTGGAGTACGCCGCCCGACAGATCGAGCCGGAGCGGGTGCTCGGTCTGCTGCAGGAGGACGATCCCGGCCAGCAGGTGCTGGTGGGGGATGTGGCCCGCGCGGTGCGCGCGATCGTGGGGGCCGACTACCTGTCGCTGATGGATCGGGTTCACGCCCTCTGGCCGGCCGCCTGGCCGGAGGACGATCTGAATCCGCTCGGGGCGCGCATCCTCGCCTCGGCCGCGGTCGCGGCGCTCGAACCGGCCTCGGGCGCGGTCGAACCGGTGCACGCCCAGACCCGACGCTCGGTGCTGCGGCGTCTGCCTGCAGTGCTCGCCCTGGCCCTGGAGGACATCGCCCGCTGGCTGGCCGATCCGGCAGGGCGTCTGTCCGCGCGCCCGCGCGATCCGCTCGACGCTGGCGCCGCGCGCTCCGCGGTCAGCCCCGGGGGGCGGGCGCTCGATGCCAGTCACCACGCGGCGGACGCTGCCCGACTGCTCGGCTCCTCATCGCTGGCGGCGGCCGGTCCGCTGCCTCTGCCGGCACTGCCCACGCTGCAGCCGGTGGTCGAGCTCGAACGGGACGCGATTGCCTTCGCGCACGCAATCGGTGTCCCGCCGCACAGCCGCCAGGCCCGGGAGCGCTTCTTCGCCAACGCCCGGGCGCGGCTGCGCGAGGTCGGGGTGGCCGCGCCGCAGCTGGCGGTGGTGGATGTGGTCGCCGCGCTGTTCGACTACCTGGTCGACGATCAACGGCTGCCCGAGATCGCGCGCGCCATGCTCTGGCGTCTGCAGCAGCCCGCGCTGGCCCTGGCCCTGATGGATCCCGGCTACCTCGGCGACGAGCCCCGCTCCCTGCGCCGGCTGCTGGAGAACCTTGGTGCGCTTGTCGCGGCCTATGGCGACCAGCTGGAACGCGGGGGCGAACTGCATCGTCGCCTCGAGACCGTGGTCCGGGCGGTCGAGATCGTGGCCGGCGCGCTCCAGTCCCGGGCCTTCGTGATGGCCCGTCAGGTCGAGCGCGAGTACGCCCGGGCGGCCCGTCATGTGACCCAGCTGGTCGAGCGCCTCCAGCGTGACGCCACGGCCCGGCAGCCGCGAGCGCCTGCCGGCCGCAACCGTCGCGACTACCGACGACGCCCGTCGGCGCAGCGCGAGCAGGAGCTGACGATCCGCCTCTCGGTGATGATCGGGGAGCGGCTGGAGCGCCATCAGGTGCCGGCCTCGGTCCGGGAATTCCTGCTGACGGTCTGGTTGCGGCAGTTGCGCACCACCGCCCTGCGCGATGGCGAGGAGAGCGGCCAGTTCAAGGTGGCGATGCAGGTTGTCGACGATCTGCTCTGGAGCCTGGACCCGGCCTCGCGCAGCGCTGACCGCCGGGAGTTCGCCGCCCGTATTCCGCCGCTGATCCGGCTGCTCACCGAAGGGGTGCGGGAGGTCGGTCTGGGCAGCGACGAGCTCAAGCCCTTCCTCGACGAACTCTTCCTCGTGCACCTGCGCCGTCTTCAGGGCGATGCGCGCGAGCAGCCAGCCGAGGGCGCTGCGGCATCGGCAACCGCGCCGACGCCCCCCACGCCTCCCACGCCTCCCACGCCCCCGGCGCCTCCCACGCCCACACTCACCGACCCCCGTCTGCCACCGATCCGGCCCGCGCGGCGGCGCGAAGACCGCGAGCGGCGCGGCGCGCGGCGCGAGGCCGATGCCTCGGCGGAAACGCGCCTGCTCCAGGTGCTGTCATCGCTCGACCTGGCCGACCTGCCCACGCGGCCGGCGATCGTGACTGATGCCGGCGCCGATCCGGTCTCGCGTCTGCGGCGCGGCGACTGGCTGCGGCTGATCTCGCCCGATGGCAGCGACACCTTCGCCAAGGTGGCCTGGATCAACGAGAGCCGAACCGTGCTGCTGCTGGTTCGTCACCCCGATCGCCGGGCGCAGTCGATGCGCGCGGTGGAACTGGCCGCGCGTTTTGCCCGCGGCGAGGCGTTCTTCATCCAGGCGGCGACGGATCATCCGCCGGAAAGGTGACCACATGGTCGGCATCGAAGCGGATGCCGATCCGTTCACCCAGGGCGTGGTTGTGGTGACTGGGCACCAGGGCGAGCAGGCTTGCGCCACTGGGCAGTCGCAGGGTGTAGAGGAACTGCGCGCCGCGAAAGGCCTTGCGCACCACCTCGGCCTGCAGGGGGCTCGCATCGTCGTGGATCACATCGTCGGGCCGCAGCAGGATCGAGATGTCGCCGCTGAGGCTGGCGCTTGCCCCGGCCAGCGCCTGGTCGCCCCGGTGCCGGATCGGCAGCACGCCGAGTTCGAACCGCACCTCGGCCTGACCGTCGCGCTGGTGCAGACGCCCCGGCAGGAAGGAGCCCATGCCGACGAAGTCGGCGACCGCGCGCGAGTTCGGGCGGTGGTAGAGCCGGTAGGGCGTGTCCCACTGGGCGATCGACCCCGCCTGCATCACGCCGATCTGGTCGGCCATCGCGAAGGCCTCGTACTGATCGTGGGTGACCAGCAGCGCCGTGGTGCCGGCCGCGAGCAGGATGTCGCGAAGTTCGACGGCGAGCCGTTCCCGCAGGTCGGGGTCGAGGTTCGAGAAGGGCTCGTCGAGCAGCAGCAGGCGCGGCGCCGGGGCGAGCGCCCGCGCAAGCGCCACCCGCTGCTGCTGCCCGCCCGAGAGCTCGTGCGGATGTCGCTGGGCTACCGCGGCGAGGCCGACCAGGTCCAGCATGGCCGCGATGCGATCCCGCCGCGCGGCGCCCCGGCCGGCCGGCCCGCGCAGCCCGAATCCGACATTCTCGGCAACCGTCAGGTGCGGGAACAGCGCGTAGTCCTGGAAGACGATGCCCACGCCCCGGTCCTCCGGCTCGGTCCATCGGCCCGGTCCCACCAGACATCGCCCCTCGAGCAGCACCTCGCCGCCCTGAGGCCGCACGAAGCCGGCGATGGCCCGCAACGCGGTGCTCTTGCCGCATCCCGAGGCGCCGAGCAGGCATCCGATGCGCCCGGCGGGAAGCGCGAAGCTCAGGCCATCGACCACCGGGCCGCGCGCACCGGTCGGGTCGTACGACACCCGCAGGTCGCGAACCACGAGGGCGGCCTGCCGCGACGCGGCGCTGAAGTGGGGGGCGGACTGGGCCGAATGCATATAATTCTCGTTTCGCCGCATTCTACCGAAGCGCCATCGATACCCTGCCTGCCCAGCCCGCTGCGCCTGTCCGTGGCCTGATGCGCCTGTCCTCGGCCACGCTCGGGGTGCTGGCCGCCCTGGGGGCGCTGATGACCGCCGCGCCGGTGCTGGTGCTGGCGGTCATCGCCGGCTCGCCGCAGGGCGGCTGGGACACCCTGGCGCATCTGGCCGGCACGGTGCTGCCGGCGGCGCTGCTCACCTCGGTGAGCCTGGCCCTGGTGGTGCTGGCCACGGTGCTGCTGCTGGGGGTCGGGGCAGCGTGGCTCGTGGCGGCCTACGACTTTCCCGGCCGACGCTGGCTGTCCTGGGCGCTGATCCTGCCGCTTGCCATGCCGGCCTTCGTGCTGGCGTATGCCTACACCGACTTTCTCGATGTGTCGGGTCCGCTGCAGAGCGGACTGCGTGCCCTCACCGGCTGGCCGGTGAGGGGCTACTGGTTTCCCGAGATCCGCTCGGTGCCCGGTGCCGGGCTGTGTCTGGGCCTCGCCCTGTATCCGTATGTCTACATGCTCGCCCGCAGCGCGTTTGCCGAGCGGCCGGCGTCGCTGGCGGAGGCGGCGCGCTCGCTCGGTCTGTCGCCGCGCGCCACCTGGTGGCGGGTGGTCTGGCCGGTGGCGCGCCCGGCGGTGGCGGCGGGCTGTGCCCTGGTCCTCATGGAGACCCTCGCCGATTTCGGCACCGTCAGCTATTTCGGCGTCGATTCCCTCACCGCCGGCATCTACCGCGCCTGGCAGGGCATGGGCGATCGGGTCGCGGCGGCGCGGCTGGGTCTGGCCCTGCTGGTGCTGGTCGGGCTGATCGCCTGGCTGGAGCGGCGCCAACGCGCCCGGATGCGTTTCGCGGCCCGCGCGGCCCGGCCATCGCAGCGCGAGTCCCTTCGCGGCTGGCGCGCCTGGCGGGCCAGTCTGCTCGCCTTCATCCCGGTGGCGCTGGGTTTCCTCGTGCCTGTCGCCTTGCTGGTACGGGCCTGGCTCGCGGCCGACGCGCCGGTCGATCCGCGCCTGGGGGCGTGGCTGTGGCACTCGCTGCTGCTCGCCGGTCTGGCCACCGCCCTGATTCTGCCGGTGGCGCTGATCACCGCCTACGCCGCGCGGGTGGTCGGCGGCCGGGCCATCGGCTGGGCGGTGAGTCTGGCCTGCGCCGGTTATGCCCTGCCTGGCGTGGTGATCGGCATCGGTCTGCTCGGCTGGGTCGGCCTGATCGATCGCTGGCTGGGCATGCTGCTGCTGGGGGGCACGGCGGCGGCGGTGGTCTATGCCTATGGCGTGCGTTTCTTTTCCATCGGCTACCAGGGCATCGAGGCGGCGCTGGCCCGGATCAGCCCGGCCATGGACCAGAGCGCCCGCAGCCTGGGCGCAGCCCCGCTGGAGGTCCTGGCGCGCGTGCACTGGCCGCTGCTGCGCCCGAGCCTGGCCGCCGCCGGTCTGCTGGTGGCCGTGGATTGCCTGAAGGAACTGCCGGCCACGCTGGTGCTGCGCCCCTTCGACTTCGACACGCTGGCGGTGGCGGCTTACCACTTCGCTGCCGACGAGCGCCTGGCTCAGGCCGCGGTCCCGTCGCTGCTGATCGTTCTGGCGGGTCTGGCACCGGTGCTCCTGCTGTCCCGGGCCTCGGGTGGAGACCGGTCCGGGGCACCGAACTGATCGGGCAGGCCGCGCGCGCCGGGGCGGGGCGGCCATGCGGGCAATCCCGGCCCGATTCTGCTATAGTCTCAGGCTTGCAGGCGCGTAGCTCAGCTGGTTAGAGCACCACCTTGACATGGTGGGGGTCGTTGGTTCGAGTCCAATCGCGCCTACCAGACAGAAAAGCCCGGGCAGATCATCGATCTGGCCGGGCTTTTTGCTTTCTGGCGGTCTGCCGGCAGGCGAGGCCGCTCATGCTCCGGCGCGGTTCACCCGGCTGAATGCATCGCTGGCGAACCGCGCCAGATCCTCGTTGTACCGTGCGGCCGCTTCCCAGAACGAGGCGTGCCCCGCGTCTTCGTAGATGGACAGCCGCACATCAGGCACCAGCCTGGCCGCGCGGCGCGAGCCCTCAATGGGCGCCACCGCGTCCTTGCCGCCATGGGTCACCATCACCGGCCGTTTCAGACCACGCAGCAGAGGCTGCAGATCGTGCTGGGGGCGCGTGGTCATCGCGCGACGCACATACCAGGGCACCATGTTCGCGACCGCCACCCAGTTCGCCAGATCGTCCGGGGAGAGCGGATTGGCCGTGCACATCCGGATGAATCCCGCGGTGGCGGCGATGCTGGTCAGCGTGTCCATGCTGGTCATCGCCGCCGCCGCCCGGGTACGCTCCTCCGAGGACTCGGCCTGCATCGGGAAACTGAGCGCGCCGCAGTCCACGAAATTGATGCCGGCCAGCCCGGCGTCGCCGCGGGCCTGCAGATAATCACCGATGATCTCGCCCGCCATCGACCAGCCAGCCAGGATCGGTTTGCCCAGACCCAGCGCGGCGATCACGGCATCGATCTCATCGGCCCAGCGCGCGCCATGCGCATACATCTGCGGGTCGTTCGGCTTGTCTGACGCGCCGTGCCCACGCCAGTCATAGGCGACCAGACGAAACTGCTCGCCCAGCCGACTGTTCAGTTGCCGCATCCAGCAGATCGAACCCGACATGAAGCCGTGGATGAACAGGATCGCGGGCTTGTCCGGATTGCCCCAGTCCTGGACCGAGATGCTGAGCCTGTCGGGCGTGGTGACCGTTCTTGCCCGATAGGGCAGGCCGCCGGGCGAGGCCGCCGACGACGCTCTCACGAGACGGCTGGAACTCCCGATCCCGATGGCCGCCAGAAGTCCAAGACCCCGCAAAGCTTCTCGTCGCGTCAACATGTCGCTGCCTTTCGTCGTCTGGCGTGGTCGTCCGGGGCGGGTTCGGTTCTGGTTCGGGATGCCCGGTTCGCGCGGCAGAATGCCGCCAAGAGATGTCCTTGGCAAGCGAAGGCCGCCGCGCTCAAGCGGTCCTGGGTCGACGCAGCCAGACCGCCAGCGGCCAGAGCACCGCGGCCAGGGTCATCACCGCCAGCACCGCTGCCACCGGCCGCGACACGAAAGGCAGCAGGCTGCCGTCGGACTTGATCAGCGAGGTCACGAAGTTCTGTTCCACCATGGTGCCCATCACCGCGCCGAGCACCAGCGCGGCCACCGGGTAGCCATTGCGGTCCATGAAGTAGCCGATCAGCCCGAACGCCGCCACCGTGAAGACCAGGGCGAGGTTGTTGCCGGTGGCGAACGAGCCCACCGCGCAGAGCAGGATGATCACCGGCATCACCAGCGCGCGCGGCACGAACAGGATGTAGCGTGCCGAGCGGATCATCAGGATGCCCAGCGGGATCATGATCAGGTTGGCCAGGATGAACACGATGTACAGCGCGTACATGCTCGAGGCCTTCTCGGTGAACAGGGTGGGCCCCGGGTTCAGGCCCTTCATGTAGAGCACGCCGATCGCGATCGCGGTGATCGTGTCACCGGGGATGCCGAACAGCAGCGAGGGCACCCACCCCGAGGCGAGGCTGGCGTTGTTGCTCGCGCCGGCCTCGATCAGACCTTCCGGGTGGCCGGTGCCGAACTTCTCGGGCGTCTTCGAGAAGCGCTTGGACATCGCGTAGCTGATCCATGCCGCCATGTCGGCGCCGGCGCCAGGCAGCACCCCGATGATGATGCCGACGATGTTGCCGCGAATCTGCTGGCGCGGATGGGCCTTGGTCAGCGCCCATTGACCGGCCAGGATGCTGCCGAAGCGGCGCGGGGGCGCGACCGCCACCTGTTGCGCGGTGAAGGCCCGCATCACCTCCGAAACCGCGAACACGCCCACCAGCACCGGGATGATCTCGATGCCGCCGAGCAGGTCGGGCAGCCCGAAGGTGAAGCGCTGCGCGCCGGCCGGGTTCTCGATGCCCACGCAGGTGATCAGCAGGCCCAGGAACATCGATGCGATCGCCTTCACCGGTGACGATCGCGCCACCATGGTGGCGCACATCAGCCCGAGCAGCGCGAGCCAGAAATACTCGAAGGTCGAGAAGCGGAAGGCCATCTCGGCCAGCGCCGGCGCCATCACGATCAGCGACACGGTGCCGATGATGCCGCCGATTGCCGAGAACCACAGGCAGATGCCCAGCGCGAGCTCTGGCTGGCCCTTGCGGGTCATCGCGAAGGCTTCGTCGGTATAGGCCGCCGATGCGGGCGTGCCCGGTATGCGCAGCAGGCAGCCGGGTATGTCGCCCGAGAAGATCGCCATCGCCGAGGCGGCGATGATCGCCGACACCGCAGCGATCGGCGACATGTAGAAGGTGACCGGCACCAGCAGCGCCGTGGCCATGGTGGCCGACAGCCCGGGCAGCGATCCGACCACCAGGCCATAGATAGAGGCGAGCAGGATGGTGAGCAGCACATCGAACTGCATCACCATCTGGAAACCCTGCAGCAGCGTGGTCATGCTCACACCCAGGGAAGGCCGAGCAGGCCCGCCGGCAGGGGCACCCTCAGCAGCTTGTAGAACACCAGGTGCACCAGCGGCGGCGCGAGCAGCGCCAGCAGCAGGCTGCCGCGCCAGCGCGCGCCCTGGGCGCGGGCCAGCACCAGCACCATCAGCGTGGCGGTCAGCCAGAAGCCGAGCCGCTCCGAGGCGAAGTAGTAGAAGAACAGCATCGCCGGCGGCAGCACTGCCTTCCAGGCGCCCGTGCCGTCTGCCGATGCGTTGCCGGGGCTGGCCGCGCTGGCCTCGGCGAGTTCGCCGGTCTCGCTGGCCACGATGCGCTCGTCTTCCTCGAAGCTGCGGCCCACGCCCACCAGGATGAGCACACCGCAGAGCATCAGCCCGACCCCGATCACCGTGGGAAAGACGCCCGGCCCGATCTGCTGCCCGGGCACGGGCGCCAGCTGGTAGGCGCCCCAGCAGGTGATTGCCCCGAGCGCGAGCAGCAGGGCGCCGCTGGTGCGATCGGAGACCTTCATGGCGCCGACCTTTACTTCGCCAGCCCGGCGGCCTTCATGGCCGTGCCCATGGCGGCGTCGCCGGCCGCCATGAATTTCGCGAACCCAGCCGGGTCGGCCCAGCGCACGCCGAAGCCGCGGTTGCTCATGAAGTCGCGGAACTCCTTGGACTCGTTGGCCTTCTTCAGCGCGGCCACCACCCGGGTGACCACATCGGCCGGCAGGCCGCGCGGGCCGGCAATGCCGCGCCAGGCGCCCACCGAGTAGTCGACGCCAGCCCCTTCCTTGAGGGTGGGCACATTGGCGAACACCGGATTGCGCTCCCCGGCCATGATGGCGAGGCTGCGCGCCTTGCCGGCCTCGACCAGGGCCCGGGATTCGGGCAGCGAGCAGGTGACCAGATCGAGGCCGTTGGCGGCGAGGTCCTGCATGGCGGGCCCGGCGCCATTGGACGGCACCCAGGCGACATGGTCGGGCTTCAGGCCCATGGCCTGCAGCCAGCCGATCAGGGCCAGGTGCCAGATGCCGCCTTGCCCGGTGCCCGAGGCCTTGAGCTTGCCGGGGGGCGCCGCCTTGATGGCATCGGCCAGCGCCTTGATGTTCTGGTACGGCGAGTTGGCCGCAACCGTGACCCCCGGCGGATCCTCGTTCATGAGGGCGAGCGGGGTGTAGCTGGTGGGGTTGAGCTCGGTGAGCTTCTGCCAGTGCATCATCGAGATCTCGACCGTGATCATGCCCAGGGTGTAGCCATCGGCCGGCGCGGTGGCGATCGCCGAGTGGCCGACCACCCCGGAGCCGCCGGTGCGGTTCACCACATTGAAGGGCTGACCGAGGTCTTTCTCCAGCAGGTTGGCGATGATGCGCGCCGTGGCGTCGGTGCCACCGCCCGCGCCCCAGGGGCAGATGATGGTGACCGGCCGATTCGGCCAGGCGTTCTGGGCGCGCGCGGCGCGCGGCATGAGGGCGCTGGCACCCAGGGCGCCGGCGCCGGCAAGCACCTGGCGTCGCTGTTCAGAGGTCTTCATGGGGGTCTCCTCCCGGCTTGGATTGGGTGGGCTTCACGGCGGGCGCCGCGCGACCGCCGCGTGGCGGACGGCGCGCCTCGGAGTGGACACTACGCCGCCGGCGCGGCTGCGGGCAACCCGCGCCGCGGCGGGGGCCGATCGAATGGAATTCCGGCGTCGCGTGGCTCAGGCGCCGGGCGATGCACCGAGAATCTGCAGCCGCTCACGCACCTTCTCGAGCAGGGCGTCGTCGCCGCGGCGGGCGTGGATCGCGGCGAGGTTGTTGAGCATCCGGATCAGGATCTGACGCGATGAGGCCGGGTGCAGCAGCCGCTCGGGCGGCACGCCGAAGGGCGCGGCGCGGCGCGCCAGTTCGTCCCGATCGAGGCTGACGCCGGTGAACGGATCGATCACCGCCATGCCCTCGTGCAGATTCACCCGGACCAGGAAGTGCCCGGGGAAGGCGACGCCGTCTGCCTCCAGACCCACTTGCCGGGCGAGCTCGGTGAACAGCACCGCCAGACTGATCGGGATGCCGCTGCGGGTTTCCAGCACCCGGTGCAGATAGCTGTTGCCGGGGTCGTAGTAGTCGCGACTGTTGCCTCTGAAGCCCTGGCTCACATGGAAGAAGTGCAGGGCGCGCTGCAGGCGCGCGGGCTCGGTGCTCGCCTGGCGGCAGGCCTGCGCCATGTCGCGGGCGAGGCGGTCGAATCCGGCCAGGCTCTCCTGCAGATCGAGCCCGGGGTGGGCATCCAGCGCCAGCGAGGCGGCGGCCTCGAGCAGCGGAATGTCGCGGCCCTCGGTGCTGCCGACCAGCAGGCGGAAATACTCCAGGGGCGAGACGGGCTGGTACATCCGGGGCCGGGCCGGTGGCGACTAGGCGGTCGGCGCGGGCCGGCCCGCCGGAAAACAGGGCTGGTCGCGATCGACCCAGGCCCAGGGCGCCGCGCTCGCCGTCCAGATGCTGGCGGCCAGGGTCATGCCCTCCTGTCGATCGAGGCTGCCCACCTTGAGGATCAGCTGCCGCGTGTCGTCGGCGTGTCGGGTGATGATCGGGCTGCCGCAGTCAGCGCAGAAGTGGCGCTCGAGCAGTCGCCCGCTGTCGGCGGCCCGCGTGAACACCCGGGGGGTGCCACGCACCAGCCGGAAGGCCGACGCCGGCACGCGGGCATTGATGCTCGCCGCTGTGCCGGTCGCGCGTCGGCAATCGGCGCAGTAGCAGGCCACGAGGGCGCTCACCGGCGCGGCGAGTTCATAGCGCACCGCGCCGCACAGGCAGCCTCCCAGAAGAGGAACGGACTCGGCGGCGTCGGCCCGCGGGCCGGTTGTACGGGCATCGGTATTCATGGATGTCTCGCGAATGCGGCTCTTGCGCCGCGCCTGCGGGCAGTGTAAGGCCTTCCGCTTCATCGACCGCGCGAGGCTCTCTGGCCGGGGCCGACTCGTATGATCAGCCCTTCCTTCACCGCACCGCGCGAGGTTTTCCATGCTGCTCGATGTCCGAACCTACACCTGCCGCCCCGGCATGATCCGCCGCCACCTGGCGCTCTACGAGCAGCTCGGCAAGGGCCCGCAGACCCGCCATCTCGGCCAGCCGCTGGCGTTTCTCACCACCGAGACCGGCAATGTGAACCAGTACATGCACATCTGGATGTACGAGAACGCCGCCGACCGCGAGCGTCGTCGCGCCGCCATGTGGGCCGACCCGGAATGGATCGCCTACACCGAGGAAAGCGCCAAACTCGGCGCGCTGCACAGCCAGGAAAACCGGCTGATGTCGCCGGTGTCGTTCTTCCCCTTGGCTGCCGGCGCATCCCGCTAGCTTGACCGAGCCTTCGGGCCTGCCGCATCATCGCGGCCAGCGCGGGCCGGATCGGGCTCGCCGCCTGCTCGCAACCCCAACCCGCCATGGTTATGACACCGCTGACTACCCGGCCGGAGCCTCACCGCTAGGTCGCTGCCGGCTGTCTGCTTCAGCTGAAACGCGCGGCCACAGGCCGCGTTTTTTTTGCCCGCGTCTGCCAACCCCGCCGGCTGGGAGGCGGCGCGCTGAACCCCCGGAGTGTTCCCATGCCCAACATCACCCTTCCCGACGGCTCGGTGCGCCAGTACCCCGGGCCGGTCACGGTGGCCGAGGTTGCCCGCTCGATCGGGCCTGGCCTGGCCAAGGCGGCGCTGGCCGGCCGGCTCGATGGCGAACTGGTCGACACCAGCGCGCGCATCGAGCGCGACGCCCAGCTCGCCATCATCACCGAGCGCGACGATGCCGGCCTGGAGATCATCCGCCACTCCACCGCCCACCTGCTGGCCTACGCGGTGAAGGAGCTCTTTCCCGAGGCGCAGGTCACCATCGGCCCGGTCATCGAGAACGGCTTCTACTACGACTTCTCCTACACCCGCGCCTTCACGCCGGAAGACCTCGAGCGCATCGAGGCCCGCATGCGCGAGCTCGCCGCGCGCGACGAGGCGGTGAACCGCGAGGTCTGGAACCGCGACGAGGCGGTGCGCTTCTTCGAGTCCATCGGCGAGCGCTACAAGGCCGAGATCATCGGCGCCATTCCGGCCGACCAGGCCATCTCGCTCTACCGCGAGGGCAGCTTCATCGATCTGTGCCGCGGGCCGCATGTGCCCTCCACCGGCCGCCTGCGCGTGTTCAAGCTGATGAAGGTGGCCGGGGCCTACTGGCGCGGTGACTCGCGCAACGAGATGCTCCAGCGCATCTACGGCACCGCCTGGGCCAACCAGAAGGACCAGGACGCCTACCTGCACCGCCTGGAGGAGGCCGAGCGCCGTGATCATCGCCGGCTTGGCCGCGAGCTCGACCTGTTTCACATGCAGGACGAGGCGCCCGGCCTGGTCTTCTGGCACCCCAAGGGCTGGACGGTCTGGCAGCAGGTGGAGCAGTACATGCGCCGGGTGTACCAGGACAGCGGCTATCAGGAGGTCAAGGGCCCGCAGATCCTCGACCGCTCGCTCTGGGAGCGCACTGGCCACTGGGAGAACTACCGCGAGAACATGTTCGTCACCGAGTCGGAGAACCGCATCTACGCGGTCAAGCCGATGAACTGCCCGGGCCATGTGCAGATCTTCCGCGCCGGGCTGCGCTCGTACCGCGAGCTGCCGCTGCGCTACGGCGAGTTCGGCCAGTGCCACCGCAACGAGCCCTCCGGCGCGCTGCACGGCATCCTGCGGGTGCGCGGCTTCACCCAGGATGACGGCCACATCTTCTGCACCGACGACCAGATCCTGGCCGAGTGCGAGCACTTCACCGAGCAGCTGCAGCGGGTCTATGCCGACTTCGGCTTCACCGAGATCCTCTACAAGGTGGCCACCCGGCCCGAGAAGCGGGTGGGCTCGGACGCCCTCTGGGACAAGGCCGAGCACGCCGTGATGGAGTCGCTGCGCCGCTCCGGCTGCGAGTTCGTGGTGGCGCCCGGCGACGGCGCCTTCTACGGCCCCAAGATCGAGTACACCCTGAAGGACGCGCTCGGCCGGCAGTGGCAGTGCGGCACCATGCAGGTGGACTTCAACACCGCCGAGCGGCTCGATGCCGAGTATGTGGCCGAGGACAACTCGCGCCGCCACCCGGTGATGCTGCACCGGGCCATCGTCGGGTCACTGGAGCGCTTCATCGGCATCCTCATCGAGAACCACGCCGGGGCGCTGCCGATGTGGCTGAGCCCCCTGCAGGCGGTGGTCATGAACATCACCGAAGCCCAGGCCGACTACGCCCAGAGCGTTGTCCAGGCGCTGAAGAAACAAGGGTTTAGGGTGCAGGCCGATTTGCGCAACGAGAAGATCAACTATAAAATCCGGGAGTTTAGCCTGCAGAAAGTTCCGTACATCCTGGTTGTGGGAGACAAGGAGCGGCAGGCAGGCATGGTGGCTGTGCGTGCGCGCGGCGGAGCCGATCTGGGTGCCATGCCGCTTGATGGGTTCATCGAGCGGCTCTCCCAGGACATCGAATCCCGTCGCGCCCAGCCGCTTCCGGCCAGGCCGGTCTGAGCCGGGTCACCGCTGTGCGGTGACCCCCAGGCCGCGCAGGGCAGGGGGCCGGCGCGCCGCCGTTCTCATCCACTGACTGGAGGTCCAGACAATCGCTACCGAACGCTCGCATCGCATCAACGGCGAAATCACAGTGCCCGAGGTGCGGCTCATCGGGGTCGATAACGAGCCACTCGGTATCGTCGCTTTCCGGGATGCCATCCGCCTGGCGGAGGACAAGGAGGTCGATCTCGTCGAGATCGCGCCCACCGCCTCACCGCCGGTCTGCCGCCTGATGGACTATGGCAAGTTCAAGTATCAGGAACAGAAGAAGGCCCACGAAGCCAAGCTCAAGCAGAAGATCATCCAGGTCAAGGAAGTGAAGTTCCGGCCTGGCACCGATGACGGCGACTACAACGTCAAGTTGCGCAATCTGGTCCGGTTCCTCGAGGAAGGCGACAAGGCGAAGATCACCCTGCGCTTCCGCGGTCGCGAGATGGCGCACCAGGAGTTCGGCGTGCGACTGCTCGAGCGGGTGCGCACCGACCTCGACGCGGTCGGGCAGGTCGAGCAGATGCCCAGGCTGGAAGGGCGGCAGATGGTCATGATCATCGCGCCGCGCAAGAAGAAGTGAACACCGGGCCGCGCCCATCCGCGCGGCCCTGCAGCACCAGCCGCCTTCCGGGGCGGCGGGGGTCCGGCCTCAGGCCGGGCCGACACAAGCCGAGCGGGTTCAGCAAGTTCCGGCGTCAGCAGCCGGACACCTGTCAAGGCAACCAAGAAGGAAGCCAGGGGTTCCCATGCCCAAGATGAAGACGAAGAAGAGCGCTGCGAAGCGCTTCAGGGTGCGTGCCGGCGGCAGCATCAAGCGGGGTCAGGCGTTCAAGCGCCACATCCTGACCAAGAAAACCACCAAGACCAAGCGTCAGTTGCGCGGCTCGGCCGGCGTTCATGAAACGAACGTCGATTCCGTGCGCGCCATGATGCCTTACGCCTGAGGAGCTGAACCATGCCCAGAGTCAAGCGTGGCGTCACCGCCCGGGCCCGTCACAAGAAGGTTCTCGCCCTCGCCAAGGGCTATCGCGGCCGTCGCAGCAAGGTCTTCCGGATCGCCAAGCAGGCGGTCATGCGGGCGGGCCAGTACGCCTACCGTGACCGTCGCAACAAGAAGCGGGTGTTCCGCTCGCTCTGGATCGCGCGGATCAACGCCGCGGCCCGTGAGCACGGCATCAACTACAGCCGCTTCATCGCCGGCCTGAACCGTGCGGCCATCGGGCTCGACCGCAAGGTGCTGGCCGAGCTTGCCGTCAACGACAAGCCGGCCTTCGCGGCCATCGTCGCCCAGGTCAAGGCCTCGCTCGCCGCGGCCTGAGCCCGCGCGCGGCGCGGTGTGCGCCGCGCCGCGGCGCGCGCCTGGCAAACGGGGCCCTCGGGCCCC
>JAGWVN010000067.1 GCA_018970865.1 Betaproteobacteria bacterium | reverse complement strand
GCGCCCGGTGGTGCCGCCCGGCACCGCGCTGGAGATCCGCTACGGCAGCGGCGTGGGGGTGTGCGCCGAGGTGGCCGAGCAGGTGGCGCAGATCGCCCGCGAGGCGGGGCTGCAGCCCCGGGTGCGCAGCCTGGATGAGGCGCTGCCGGGCTGGCCCGAGCAGGGCTGGCTGGTGGTGGTCACCGCCACCTACAACGGCCGCGCGCCCGACAATGCCCGCGGGCTCGAAGCCGCGCTCGACGACGGCTCGGCCGCGGCCTGGCGCGCGCCCGGTCTGCGCTGGGCGGTGCTCGGCTGCGGCAATTCCCAGTGGCCGGCCTACCAGGCCTTCCCCAAGCGCGTGGCCGCGGCGCTGACCGGGAGCGGCGCCCAGCCCTTCCTGTCGCGCGGCGAGGCCGATGGCAACGGCGACTTCGACCGCGCCATCGACGACTGGCTCCAGGCCTTGCGCAACGCGCTGCCCCGGGTGGCCGCGCCGGCCGATGGCGACGAGCCGTCCGCGTCGGGCCAGGCCGGGACAGCGGCAACGGCCAGGGCGTCCCAGGCGCGACCTGCGGTGGAGCCGCTGCGCGTGACGCTCGCCGATCCGGTGTCGGCGCGCGCGGCCTTTCTGCCCGCGGGGCTGCAGCCCATGACGGTGGTGGCCAGCGAATCGCTGATCCAACCCGCCGAGGGCCTGTGGGACTTCCGTCAGGAGGCCCCGAGGGCCGACACCCGGCTGCTGCGGGTGGCCCTGCCCGAGGGCATGAGCTATGCCACTGGCGACCATCTCGCGGTCTGCGCCCGCAACCATCCCGAGGAAGTGGCCGCGCTCATCGAGCGGCTGGGCCTGGCGCCCGATGCCGTGGTCAGCCTCTCGGGCGAGGACGCGCTCGCGCGGCAGCTGCCGCGCGGCCAGCCGATCGCGCTCGCCCAGCTGCTGAGCGAATTCGTGGAGTGGCACGAGCCGGCGCGCCGGCGCGACATCGAGCGGCTGCTGGCCGCCACCCGCTGCCCGGTGACCCGCGCCACCCTGCAGTCCTGGCTGGGCGAAGGCCCTGCCGACGAGGCCGCGCGCCAGCGCCTGGCCCAGGCGGTGACCGCGCCCCGCCTGAGCGTGGCCGACCTGCTGATGCGCCATCCCGCCATCGAGTGCTCGATCACCGACTTCCTGAGCTGCTGCGTGCCGATGCGGCCGCGCTGGTACTCGATCTCGTCCTCGGCGCTGGCCAGCCCGCGCGAGCTCACCCTCACGGTGGGCGCGCTTGATGTCCCACACCTCAGCGGCCAGGGCCGGCACCGTGGCATCGCCTCCGGGCATCTTTGCCGGGCAAAGCCGGGCGATGTCCTGCTGGCCCGGGTGCGCACGCCCGCGCCGGCCTTCGCGCCGCCTGCCGACAGCCGCGTGCCGATGATTCTCATCGGCCCCGGCACCGGCATCGCGCCCTTTCGCGGCTTCGTGCAGGAGCGGGCCTGGCAGCGCGCGCAGGGCCTGGCCGCCGGGCCGGTGTGGCTCTTCACCGGCGGGCGTCATCCGCAGCACGATGCGCTGCACGGCGAGGAACTCGCGCAGTGGGCTGCGCAAGGCGTGGTGCAGCTCAGCGCGGCCTGGTCGGCACTGGCGGGCCACCCCTGGCGCTTCGTTCAGGATGCGCTCTGGGCGCAGCGCGACAGCCTGTGGCAGTGGCTCGGCGATGGCGCGCTGTTCTGTCTGTGCGGCGACGGCAAGGCCATGGCGCCGGCGGTGCGCGACACGCTGCTGCGCATCGCCCACGAGAAGCTGGGCGGCGATGCCCGGGCTGCGCAAGGCTGGTTCACCGAACTGGCCGCGAGCGGCCGTTTCCTGCAGGATGTCTTCAACTGAGCCGCCCGGACGCGATTCGCGCCGCAGCGACGGGCGGCGAGCGGGCACAATGGCGGCATCTCCCCTGACCTGCCCGAGCCCCGCCATGAACACCCCCCGCCAGCCCGCGGACGACGCTCCCGACACCCAGCAGATCCTGGCCCGCGCCGCCGAGCGCCTGCCGGCCGGCGCCGATGGCCGCCGGCCTTATGCCGGCGATGTCACGCCGAGCGAAGCCTGGCAGCTCATCGGCCGGCCCGGCGTGCACTTCATCGATGTCCGCAGCCCCGAGGAGCATCGCTATGTGGGCCATGTGCCGGGGTCGGCGCTGGTGGTCTGGCGCGGCACCAGCGACGAGCAGGTCGACCAGTTCGTGAAGGAACTCGCCGAGCGCGCCGCGCCCGACGAGGTGCTGCTGCTGCTGTGCCGCAGCGGGGTGCGCTCGGTGCGCGCCGCCACCGCCGCCACCGCGCGCGGCTTCAGCCGCGCCTGCAACATCCTGGAGGGCTTCGAGGGCAAGCTCGATGCCAACGGCCAGCGCGGCCACATCGACGGCTGGCGCAAGACCGGCCTGCCCTGGAAGCAGGACTGACCCGGCGCCCCGTGGCCGGCCGCGGCGGCTCAGCCGCCCACACGCCCCAGTCGGCGCATGCGCGCCAGCCAGGTCACCCGCGCAGCGTCAGTCAGCGCGCCGGCCTGACCGACCAGGGTCTCGTCCACCGGCGAGAACCCCACATACCCCAGGATGTTGCGTTCCAGCGAGCGCACGCTGTGGGCCCGGAACCAGAAGCGGTACACCATGGCCGGCATGCCCATGGTCACCACCACCCGCGCCGAGCGGCCCGCCAGCAGCCGCTCGCCCACCGGATCGCCCGGCCGCGGCCGGAACGCGAAGCCGGGTCGCGCCACCTGCTCCAGGAAGGCCTTGAGCAGCGCCGGCATGTCGCCCAGCCACAGCGGAAAGAAGATCACCACATGGTCGGCCCAGACGATGCTCTCCTGCGCGGCGCGCAGGCCGGCAGGCGCCGGGTTCGTCTCCCAGTCGTGGGCGCTGCGCAGCACCGGGAAGTCCAGCGTGGCCACCCTCACCTCGCGCAGTTCGTGGCCCGCCCCCTGCGCGCCCTGGGCATATGCCGCGGCCAGGCCGTGGCACCAGTGGTCATCCGCGGCGTGCGGATGGCCCTGGATGATCAGAATGCGTCTCGACATGACCGACCCTTCCGCTGACTCCAAGACCTCCATGCTGCGGCCCGAGACGCCGGCCGGCATTGACATCGGGCAAGCCCGGCCCGATCCGGCGCCACCCCCGCCGCTGGTGGGCGTGATCGCGCTGCTGCTGATCGCCACCGCCATGGGCAGCAACCATGTGGCCGGGCGCATGGCCTTCGATCACGGCACCAGCGTGCCGCTGGCCGTGGTCACCCGTGCCGGGGTCACCGCGGTGCTGATGGCGCTGCTGGTGCGGCAGGCGGGCCTGAGCCTGGCCCTGCCGCGGGTGACCCTCACCGGCGCAGCCGCGGCAGGCCTGCTCATGTCGCTGCAGAGCCTGTGCCTGACCAGCGCGGTGGCGCGCATGCCGGTGGCGCTCGCGCTGCTGGTGTTCAACACCTTCCCGATCATGCTGGCGCTGCTGTCCTGGCTCACCGGCGGCGAGCGGCCCAGCCGCCGCGCGCTCACCGCCATGCCGCTGGCACTGGCCGGCCTGAGCCTGGCGCTGGGCGGGCGTCCCGGCGCCTTCGCCGGCCAGCCCGGCCAGGACCTGATCACCGGCAGCCTGCTCGCGCTGTGCGCCTCGGTGTGCTTCGGTTCGGTGCTGCTGATCACCACCCGCTGGCTGCCGGCCGTGGATGGCCGGGTGCGCACCCTGGTGCTCACCGGGGTGGTGGCGCTGGTGGGACTGGCCGCCGCGCCGTTTGCCGGTGGCCTGGTGCCCCCGCGCGATGCCACCGGCTGGTACGCGCTGGCCGCGCTCACCGCGCTCTACGCCGCCGGGCTGAGCTCGCTCTTCGTGGTGCTGCCGCGGCTGGGCGCGGTGAACAATGCCGCGGTGATGAACTTCGAGCCGATCGCGGCGCTGATCGGCGCCTGGCTGGTGCTCGATCAGGCCATGGGCTGGCTGCAGCTGGTGGGCGCCGCGCTGGTCATCCTGGCCATCGTGCGGCTGTCCACCGGGCGACGCTGAGGACGCGATGCCGTGAGCCACGAGCCCGAGGCCTGGTGGCTCGACGAGCGCGCGGCGGGCGACGATCCCGAGCGCGGCCTGAGCAGCGCGCAGGCCGCGGCGGCCCTGCAGCGCCACGGGCCCAATCGGCTGGATGAGGGCAAGCCGGCGCCGCTCTTGCGGCAGTTCGCGACCCGGCTGCGCAATCCGCTGGTGCTGGTGCTGCTCGTGGCCAGCGCGGTGTCGGCGCTGTCAGGGGAGCTCGCCGACGCGCTGATCATCGCCTGCATCGTGCTGGCCAGTGCCACGCTGGAGTTCGTGCAGGAGCACCGCGCCCAGCGCAGCGCCGAGGCCCTGCGCCGCTCGGTGAGCGTGCGGGCGCGGGTGGTGCGCGACGGCGCCGAGCGCCCCCTGCCGCAGAGCGAGCTGGTGCCCGGCGATCTGGTGCTGCTGGCCGCCGGCGACCTTGCGCCCGGCGATGGCTGCGTGCTGCAGGCCCGCGACTGCTTCGTCAACCAGGCCATGCTCACCGGCGAACCCTATCCGGTGGAAAAGCGCGCCGGCATCCCCGCCGAGCGCAGCGGCGAGCTGCACGAGGCCAGCAACGCGATCTTCATGGGCAGCGCGATCATCGGCGGCAGCGCCCGCGTGCGCCTGGTGCGCACCGGCGCGAGCACCGCGGTGGGTCGCATCGCCGGCGCGCTGGCCAGCCCGCCGCCGCCCAGCGCCTTCGAGATCGGCACCCGCCGCTTCGGCATGATGATCATGCGCCTGGCCGTCCTGATGGTGCTCTTCGTGTTGCTGGCCAACGCGCTGATGCATCGGCCGATGCTGGAATCATTCCTCTTCGCGGTGGCGCTGGCGGTGGGCCTCACCCCCGAGCTGCTGCCCATGGTGGTGTCAGTGACCCTCTCGCGCGGCGCGATCCGGCTGGCCCGCCACGAGGTGATCGTCAAGCGCCAGAGCGCCATCCAGGACCTCGGCTCGATGGATGTGCTGTGCACCGACAAGACCGGCACGCTCACCGAGGCCCGCATCCACATGGAACGCCATGTCGACCTGCACGGCGCCGACAGCGCCCGCGTGCTCGAGATCGCCTGGCTGAACAGCCGGTTCGAGAGCGGGCTGCGCAGCCCCCTCGACGAGGCCATCCTGGAGCATCAGCCGCTGCAGCCCGAGGGCTGGCTCAAGATCGACGAGGTGCCCTTCGACTTCGAGCGCCGACGGGTGTCGGTGCTGCTCGAGCACGCGGGCGCGCGGCTGCTGGCGGTCAAGGGCGCGCCCGATGACATCCTGCGCCTGTGCACCCGGCACGACACGGCGGATGGCCCGCTGCCGCTCGACGAGACCGCGCTGGCCGCGGCGCGCGCCACCTGCGCCGCGCTCGAGGACGAGGGCTTCCGGGTGCTGGCGATCGCCTCGCGGCCGGTGGCCATCGACCATCCGCATGCGCTGGTCGACGACGAGTCGCAGCTGGTGCTGGCCGGTTTCGCGGCCTTTCTCGATCCGCCCAAGGCGAGCGCGGCCAGCGCCTTGCGGGCGCTGCGTGACAGCGCCGTGGACATCCGCGTGGTCACCGGCGACAGCGACCGCGTGGCCCGCCATGTCTGCGCGCAGCTGGGGCAGCCGGTGCGCGGCGTGCTCACCGGCGCGCAGATCGCCGCCATGGACGACGCCGCGCTGCGCGCGAGCGTGGAAGGCGCCAACCTCTACTGCCGGGTCAACCCCGCGCAGAAGCTGCGGGTGATCCAGGCCATCCACGCCCGCGGCCATGTGGTGGGCTACCTCGGCGACGGCGTGAACGACGCGCCCTCGCTGCACGGCGCCGATGTCGGACTGTCGGTGGACTCGGCAGTGGATGTGGCCAAGGCCGCCGCCGATGTGATCCTGCTGCGCCAGGACCTGCAGGTGCTGCACGAAGCGGTGCTCGAAGGCCGGCGCACCTTCGGCAACATCACCAAGTACCTGATGATGGCCACCAGTTCCAACTTCGGGAACATGTTCAGCATGGCGGCGGCCGCGCTCTTTCTGCCCTTCCTGCCGATGCTGCCCACGCAGGTGCTGCTCAACAACCTGCTCTATGACCTCTCGGAGGTGACGCTGCCCTTCGACGCGGTCGACGAAGACCAGACCCGCCAGCCGCACGCCATGGATGTCGACGCCATCCGCCGCTTCATGCTGGCGGTGGGCCCGGTGAGCTCGGTGTTCGACCTGCTCACCTTCGCGGTGCTGCTGCGCGGCTTCGAGGCCGGCGCGGCGCTGTTCCAGACCGCCTGGTTCGTCGAGTCGCTGTGCACGCAGGTGCTGGTGATCTTCGTGATCCGCACCCGCGGCAACCCGCTGAAGAGCCGGGCCCATCCGCTGCTCGTGGCCACCTCGCTCTCGGTGGTGGCGCTGGGCGCGCTGCTGCCCTTCACCACGCTGGGCGCGCGCTTCGGCTTCGTGCCGCTGCCGGGCCCGCTGATGGCCGCGCTCGGGGCGCTGGTGGTGGCCTACCTGCTCTCGGTGCTGCTGATCCGGCAGCGGTTCCATCATCGCCATCCGATCTGACGGAACGGGCGCCTCGAACGCCTGTGGCACCATGACCGCATGAAACTCAATCACGACATCGTCACCACCCCGCCGCGTCCGGCCGCCACGGTCATGCTGCTGCGCGACGGGCCGCGCGGCCCCGAGGTCTTCATGGTGCGCCGGCACGGCCTGTCCGATGTGCTCGGCGGCGCCTATGTGTTCCCCGGCGGCAAGGTCGACCAGGACGACGCGGCGCCTGCGCTGCTCGCCCGCGCCGACCGGCCCGCGCCGGCGCTGCATGCCGCGCTGGGCGAGCCCGAGCTCGCCCCCGAGACCGCCGCCTCGATGTTCATCGCGGCGCTGCGCGAGACCTTCGAGGAGGCCGGGCTGCTGCTCGCCGGCGGCCCGCGGCCGCCCGATCCGGCGCGCGCGGGCGATCTCGCCCGCGAGGGCCTGGGCTTTGCGGAGCTCCTCGAGCGCCTGGACACCCATCTCGCCGTGGGCCGGCTGGTGCCCTTCACGCGCTGGATCACGCCGATCATCCCGTCGGTGCAGAGCAAGCGCTTCGACACCCGCTTCTTCGCCGTGAAGGTGTCCGGCGATGCGGTCGCCCGCCACGACGACCGCGAGACCACCGAGAGCGAGTGGCTTGCCCCGCGCGCCGCGCTCGAGCGCTACTGGGCGCGCGAGATCAGCCTCGCGCCGCCGCAGATCATGAGCCTGGCCCAGCTCGCGCGGCACGCCGATGTCGACTCGGTGCTGCGCGAGGCCGGCTCGCGCCCGCCGCCGGTCATCCAGCCCGAGCCGCTGAAGATGGACGGCCTGCGGGTGGTGGCCTACCCCGGAGACCCCGCCCATCCGGTGAGCGCGCGCGCCATGCCCGGCCCCTCGCGGCTGGTGTTCCGCGAAGACCGCTTCGAGCCGGTGGACGGATTCGGGGCGCTGTTCGCCTGAGCTCAGGCCGGCAGGCGGCCTGACACCCGGCGCCCCTGCGCCAGCGCCGCGCTCACCGCGCGGTCATCGCCCAGCACGATCATCGCGAACAGCCACTCCGCGAGACTGTTCGCGGCGCCGGTGCGCCGCGCCAGCAGTGGCGTGGCCCGGTCATCGAGCACCAGGAAATCGGCCTCGTGGCCGGGCGCGAGATTGCCGATCCGATCACCCAGGCCCATGGCACGGGCCGCGCCCAGGGTGTGGCGATACCAGAGCTCGCCCGGCGACAGCGTGACCCCGGAAAGCCGCGCCACCTCGAAGGCCGCGAGCATGGTCCGAAACGGCGAGAACGAGGTGCCGCCGCCGACATCGCAGGCCAGGCCCCAGTGGAAACCGGCGGCCCGCGCCGCGGTGAAGTCGAAGAGGCCGCTGCCCAGGAACAGGTTGGAGGTGGGGCAGACCGCCGCGCTGGCACCGCTGGCCGCCAGCCGGGCCCGGTCTTCGGCATCGAGGTGGATGCAGTGCGCGTACATGCTGCGCTCGCGCAGCAGGCCGAGCCGGTCGTAGACATCGAGGTAGCTGCGCGCGCTCGGATAGAGCTGCCGCACCCAGGCGATCTCGTCGTGGTTCTCGGCCACATGGGTCTGCACCCAGGTGCCGGGATAGGCGCGGGCGAGCTCGGCCGCGCCGAGCATCTGCGCATCGGTGCAGCTTGGCGCAAAGCGCGGCGTGAGCGCGTAGCCCAGCCGCCCGCGGCCATGCCAGCGCTCGATCAGGGCCTGCGAGTCCCGCAGACCCTGATGGGTGTCGTCGCGCACCGGCTCGGGGCTGTTGCGGTCCATCAGGCACTTGCCGGCGACCATGCGCAGGCCGCGCGCCTCGCTCGCCGCGAAGAAGGCCTCGGCGCTGGCGGGGTGCGAGGAGCAGTAGGTCATGGCGGTGGTGATGCCATGGCGCAGCAGCTCGTCGAGGAACACCTCGGCGATCTGCGCGGCATAGGCCGGATCGGCGAAGCGCGCCTCGTGCGGGAAGGTGTAGTTCTCGAGCCAGGGCAGCAGCCCGTCGGCCGGCGAGCCGATGACATCGATCTGCGGGAAATGCACATGCGCATCGACAAAGCCCGGCGCCAGCGTGCGGCCGCGCCAGTCGGACCAGCTCAGGCCGGGGTGGCGCGCGGCCACCTCGGCGAAAGGCCCTGCCGCGAGGATGCGGCCCTCGCTCACCACCAGCAGCGCGTCTTCGAGCCGCTGCGGCTGGTCGAGTTCGTCGAATCGCAGCAGCGCTGCGCGGTATGCGTCCATCAGCCCCCCGGAAGTCGTCCCTGCACACCCTGCACATACCAGTTCATGCGGGCGAGCGCGTCATCGGACAGAGTGCCCGATTCCTGCCGCACCCGGCCCTCATTGTCGACCAGGCGGCCGGCAAAGGGATGGCCCCGGCCCGCGGCCAGTTCGGCCTGGCGCAGGGCCACCTGCCGGCGCACCGCGGCGGGCACCGCGGCGCCGAAGGGCGCCAGACGCACCATGCCCTGACGCACCCCGCCCCACAGCGCCGAGTTGCGCCAGCGCCCCTCGATCACCGCCTGGGCCGACGCGGTGTAGAACTCGCCCCAGTGATGGGTGACCGCGGTGAGCTGCGCCTCGGGGGCGAAGGCGCGCTGATCGCTGTGATAGCCCACGCACCAGCGACCGGCGGCCTGCGCGGCGATCGGCACCGCCGGCGAATCGGTGTGGTTGGTGAGCACATCGGCGCCCTGCCCGAGCAGGGTCTGCGCGGCATCGCGCTCGCGCCCGGGGTCGTGCCAGGACTGCGTCCAGATCACCTTGAGGCTGGCCGCGGGATTGGCCGCCCGCAGCCCGAGGGCGAAGGCATTGATGCCCTGGACCACCTCGGGGATGGGAAACGCGGCCACATAGCCGGCCACGCCCGAGCGGCTGACCCCGCCCGCGGCCAGACCGGCGAGATACCGGCCCTCGTAGAAGCGGGCGTTGGCAAAGCCGACATTGGCCGTGGCGCGATAGCCGGAGATGTGCTCGAACACCGTGCCGGGATGATCGGCCGCCACCCGCAGCACGGACTCCAGGTAGCCGAAGCTCGCGGCCACGATCAGCCGGCAGCCATCGGCGACCAGTTCACGCAGCACGCGCTCGGCGTCGGGCCCCTCGGCCACCGAAGCCACCTGGCGGGTGCGGACCTGTTCGCCGAGGGCCTGCGCGAGGTGACGGCGGCCCTCGTCGTGCTGGGCGCTCCAGCCCGCGGCCAGCAGCGGCGTGGGATAGAGGAAGCCCACCTGCAGCGGACCGGCCGGTGGCGCCGGCCAGGCCTGGCGAGGATGGAGGGCGGAGAGCGCGGCAAGCGCGGGCGCCGCGGCGAGCAGGCCGCGGCGGGTGAGGTTTTTCGACATGGTTGTCCTCGACATGGCTCCCGGATTCGGAATTGCCCACGCGGCGGGAGCGGCCGGCGGGCGGAGAATCCTACCCGAGCGCAGGGCAGTTCCTGTCGCGCCCCACCGGGCGGTCTCGCACGCCGCTGCGCCCGCCCCCGCCCGCCCCCCGCAGAAGGCCGCCATGAATCCGCCTGCCGCCGACCCGCGCCCGCCCGCGACACCGGCGTCGGGCCGGGCCACGCGCGTGCTGCGCGGCATCCTGTTCATCCTGCTCGCGGTGAGCCTCTTCTCGTGCATGAACACGCTGGTGAAGCTGCTCAGCGCGCGACTGGAGTCGGTGCAGATCGTGTGGGCGCGCACGCTCGGGCACTTCATCTTCATCGGCCTGCTCTTTCTGCCGCGCCACGGTCTGGGCATCCTGCGCACCCCCTCGCCGGGCACGCAGTTCTCGCGCTCGCTGCTGCAGCTGTGCTCGACCACGCTCTACTTCATTGCCCTGCGCACCGTGCCGCTGGCCGAGGCCACGGCGATCAGCTTCCTCTCGCCGCTCTTCGTCACGCTGCTGGCCGTTCCCTTCCTGGGCGAGCCCATCCGCGCCAACCGGCTGGTGGTGGTGCTGGTGGGCTTTGCCGGCGTGCTGGTGGTGGTGCGCCCCGGCAGCGATGTGTTCCAGTGGTCCTCGCTGCTCATCCTGGGCAGCTCGCTGTGCTATGCCACCTACCAGGTGCTCACCCGCAAGGTCTCCGGTGGCGACCGCGCCGAGACCTCGGCGATCTGGAGCGCCATGGTGGGCAGCGTGCTGATGTCGCTGGTGGTGCCCTTCTTCTGGACCACGCCCGATCGCCTCACCGATGTGCTCATGCTGCTCGCGCTCGGCATCTTCGGCGGGCTGGGCCACTACTGCGTGGCGCGGGCCATGATCGAGGCCCCGGCCAACATCGTGTCGCCCTTCCAGTACTTCCAGCTGGTGGGCGCAGGCCTCTTCGGCTGGCTGGTGTTCGACAACCTGCCCTCGATCAGCACCTGGGCGGGCGCGGCGATCATCGTGGCCAGCGGCCTGTACCTCGGCTGGAGCGAGACCCGCCGCGCGAAGTCCTGACAGCGGCCGGCATCCGCAGCGCCAGGCCATCCCATCCTTGCCCATCCGCATCCCACGCCTGACATGACGCCCTTTCGCGCCTTCGCCCACGCGCCGATCACCGCCACCGCGTCGCCTGCCGAGCCCGGCGTGGTGCTCGACGCCGCCATGACCGATGACTGGCTGCAGGGCCGGGTGGCCTTCGGTGGCATCCAGGGGGCGCTGGCCGCGCTGGCCATGCGCGCGGCGGTGGGGCCCGAGCTGCCGATGCGCGCGCTGCAGTTCACCTTCGTGTCGGCCATCCAGGCGGGCCCCGTGCAGGCCGAGGCCTCGGTGCTGCGCCAGGGCCGCGCGATCACGCACGCGCAGTGCCGGCTGATCAGCGCCGGGCGCGTGGCCGCCCTGGCGGTGGGCCTCTACGGCGCCGGCCGCCAGACCCTCGCCGAACACGACATGCCCGCCCCCGCCGGCATCAAGCCGATCGAGGCGCTGCACGATGCGCCCTGGCTGCCCGATCGCATGCCGGGTTTCCTGAAGCACTGGCAGATGCGCTGGGCGGGCGGCGCGCTGCCCTTCAGCGGTCAGCCCGCGCGGCCGGCCACGGTGTGGGCGCGCTTGCGCGAGCAGCCGCTCGACGCCGATGCGCCGGCCTGGCCCACCGATGCCGCCGGCCGCGAGGCCTGCCGGGTGGCGCTGGCCGATCTGCCGGCCTCGCCGGTGCTTTCGCGCCTGACCCGGCCGGCGCCCGGCGCCTCACTCACCTGGCTGCTGGAATGGCTGGCCGACCCGCGCGAGGGCGACCCGGCCGACTGGACGCTGCTGCAGACCGAGACCCGTCATGCCGCGCAGGGCTACACCAGCCAGACCGCGCGGCTGTGGACTGCGCAGGGACGCCCGCTGGGCGTCAGCCACCAGACAACGGCGGTGTTTGGATGAGGGTGCCGAAGTTCACCGGCAGCCGCCGCAGGTACTCGCGGTAGGCCAGCGAGAGCCGGTCGGCCGCGCATGACACCTCGGTGTCGGGGTCGAGCGGCAATTGCGCCGGGCGCTGCGCCTCGAGGATGCCGCGGTCTTCGCCGAAGATGCCTTCCTGGAAGGCGCGCATCTCGGCATCGGTGCGATCGCCGGCCGACATCGCCAGGATGAACCACACCCGGGTGAGGGTGGGCTCCACCGGCAGGGCGAGCATCACCACCATCTCGGCGAAGTCCTGCCAGCCCTCGGGGCACTTCTCGAGCAGGGCCACCCAGGGCGAGACCACCTGGTAGCGATACCGCACCTGCGCGCCCCGATCGGCGTTGAGATTGCTGCGCGGCTGCCAGACCCGGACATCGACCCCCTCGAGGCCGCTGGCCGGCGAGGGGTCGGTCACCGTGTAGTCGGTGATCAGGGTGTGCCCGGCATCGCCGAGGGTGCCGGGATGCACGAAGCCGAAGTGGGCGATGTCGAGGAAGTTCTCGATCACCCGCCCGAAGCTGGTGTTGACGGTATAGGGCCCGCAGATCACCTGGCGGATGCCCGGCCCGGCAGGCGGCGTGATGGCCGGCGGATGCGCCAGCAGCGGCGCATGGTGGGCGGTGGCGCCGAAACGCACCCACACCATGCCGAGGTGCTCACGCACGACAACGAGGGACAGCGCCTGGCGCTCGCCGAGCGGGGCGCGGGCCATGGACGGAATGCGGGTGCAACGCCCCTGCGGCGCGAAGGCCCAGCCGTGGTAGGGACAGACCAGGTCTTCGTCGCAGACCCGGCCCATCGAGAGCGGGGTGCCGCGATGCGGACAGCGGTCATGGGCGGCGGCGAGCACGCCGCTGGCGGTGCGCCAGACCACGATGTCGCGGCCCAGCGCCCGCACCGGCAGCAGACCGCCCGCGGGCAGGTCTGCCGCGGCCGCCACCGGCAACCAGAGCGAGTCTTCGGTCACCGGCCGGCGGCGCTCAGCAGGATCGGCATGCAGCCCCGATCACTTGCCCGAGGGCACCTTGCCCTCGACGCCCTTCACGTAGAAGTTGATGCCGCCCTTCCAGGCGTCGTCGGCGACGGCGTCCTTGGCCAGACGCTCCTTGCCGGTGTTGTCGGCAATGGGGCCCTTGAAGACCGCGAACGAGCCATCCTTCAGGCCGGCCTTGATCTTGTCGACCTCGGCCTTGACCTCGGCCGGCACGAAGTCGGCGATCTTGACGAAGTCGTTCATGCCTTCCTTGGTGCCCCACTTGGTGACCTCGGACTTCCAGGTCTTGTTGAGCACATCGTTGACCGTCTTCTCGTAGTACGGACCCCAGGTCAGCACGCACGAGGCAAGGTGCGCCTTGGGCGCGAACGCGCTCATGTCGCTGTCCCAACCGAAGGCGAACTTGCCGTTCTTCTCGGCGGTCTGGAGCACGGCGGTGGAGTCGGTGTTCTGCAGCAGGACATCGGCCTTGGCGTTGATCAGCGACTGGGCGGCCTCGGCCTCCTTGGGCGGATCGAACCAGGTGTTCACCCACACCACCTTGGTGGTGACCTTGGGGTTCACGCTCCTGGCGCCCAGGGTGAAGGCGTTGATGTTGCGCAGCACCTCGGGAATGGGGAAGGAGCCGACGAAGCCCAGCACATTGGACTTGGTCATGCGGCCGGCGACCACGCCCGCCATGTAGGCGTCTTCGTAGAAGCGACCCTCGTAGACCCGCAGGTTCTCGCTGGTCTTGTAGCCGGTGGCGTGCTCGAACTTCACCTCGGGATGGTCCTTGGCGACCTTCTCCATGGCGTCCATGTAGCCGAAGCTGGTGGCGAAGATCACCTTGTTGCCCTGGGCGACCAGGTCACGGATGACGCGCTCGGCGTCCGGGCCCTCGGGCACCTTCTCGACGAAGGTGGTCTTGATCTTGTCGCCGAACTTCTCTTCGATGTACTTGCGGCCGTTGTCGTGCGCGAAGGTCCAGCCGGCGTCGCCCACCGGGCCGACATAGATGAAGCCGATCTTGAGGGGCTCGGGCGCCGGGGCGGGGGCGGCGGCCGGGGCCTGGGCGGCGGGCTTGGGCTCCTCCTTCTTGCCGCAGCCGGCGAGCGCCGCCGTGGCGACCACGACCGACAGCGCGGCGTGCTTGAGGAGGGAACGTCTTCCGAGAGGCTTCATCGTGACTCCTGAGGGGCTGATGGTGGTTGATGCGAAGTTGATGTGAAAAACGGATCAATGACCCGGCATGAAGGACTTGCCGAGCGAGGCGGGCATGTTGACGCGGATCCAGGCCGGGTTGCGGGAGATCAGGACCAGCACCGCGATGGTCGCCAGATAGGGCAGCATCGACATGAACTCGCTGGCGATGTGCACGCCCCGGCCCTGCAGTTGCAGCTGGAGCATGGTCACGCCGCCGAACAGGTAGGCGCCAAGCAATACCCGTGCCGGTCGCCAGGTGGCAAACGGCGTGAGCGCGAGCGCGATCCAACCCCGACCGGCGACCATACCCTCAACCCACAAAGGTGCATAGACCACCGAGAGGTAGGCACCAGAAACGCCACACAATGCACCGCCGGTCATCACCGCCGCCAGCCGCAGGGCGCGTACCGGATAGCCGAGCGCATGCGCCGAGTCGGGCGACTCGCCGATGGCGCGCAGCACCAGCCCGGCACGGGTGCGGTAGAGCACCCAGGCGATCAGCAGCATCAGCGCGATGCCGCCGTAGACCATGGGGTGCTGACGGAAGACCGCCGTGCCCAGGAAGGGGATGTCGGACAGCCCGGGAATGGCGTGGTTGCTGCGCTCGCCGAGCTTCTTGCCGACATAGCCGATGCCCACGAAGGCCGAGAAGCCCGCTCCGAAGAGCGACAGCGCCAGGCCGGTGGCGGTCTGGTTGGTGTTCAGCCAGATCACGAGCAGCCCGAAGATCGCGGCGGCCAGCGCCCCGGCGAGCGCCCCGGCGGCAAAGGCCAGGGTGTCGCTGCCGCTGTGGAAAGCCACCGCGAAACCGGCCACCGCGGCGATGAGCATCATGCCCTCGGCGCCAAGATTGAGCACCCCCGCCCGCTCGTTCACCAGCAGGCCCAGCCCGGCGATGGCCAGCGGCGTGCCGGCCGAGAGCGTGGCGGCCACCAGCAGCGCGAACTCGTTCATGCCGATGCTCCCGACGCGGCGGCGCGCGACTGCCAGCGCAGCCGGTAGTGGATGAGCGTGTCGCAGGTGAGCAGCGAGAACAGCAGCACGCCCTGGAAGACCCCGGTGAGCGCCGAGGGCAGGCCCAGCCGTGACTGGGAGAGTTCGCCGCCGATCAGGAACATGGAGAGCAGCACGCTGCCGAGCACGCAGCCCAGCGGGTGCAGCCGGCCGACGAAGGCGACGATGATGGCCGTGAAGCCGTAGCCGGTGGACACATGCGGCGTGAGCTGGCCCATGGGGCCGGTGGCCTCGAAGGCGCCGGCCACCCCGGCCAGCCCCCCGGAGACCAGCAGCGCGGTCCAGAGCGCGCGCCGCGACGAGAAGCCGGCATAGCGCGCGGCCGAGGGCGCGAGCCCGCCCACCTGGAGCTGGAAGCCGCCGAAGGTGCGAAAGAGGTAGACCCAGGCCACCAGCGCGGTGATCAGCGCCACCGCGAGCCCCCAGTGCACCCGCAGATGGCGCACGATGCGCGGCGCGTTGGTGTCGGCCGCGAAGCTCATGGTCTGCGGGAAGTTGAAGCCGTTGGGATCCTTCCAGGGACCGAACACCAGCCACGAGAGCAGCAGGTTGGCCACATAGACCAGCATGAGGCTGACCAGGATCTCGTTGGCATTGAAGCGGTCGCGCAGCAGCGCCACGATGCCGGCCCAGGCCATCCCGCCCAGGGCGCCGGCCAGGATGGCCAGCGGGAAGAAGGCCCAGCGGTTGATGCCGATCTGGTTGGCGGTGAACCACAGGGCCAGCCCGCCGGCGGTGATGGCCCCGACCAGGAACTGGCCTTCGGCGCCGATGTTCCAGACATTGGAGCGAAAGCACAGCGCCAGCCCGATCGCGCACAGGATGAGCGGCGTGGCCTTGAGCGCAACCTCGCTCACCCCGCGCAGGCCGTTGAGCGGCTCGACCAGGAACATCTGCAGGCCGCGCACCGGATCCTTGCCCAGCGCGGCAAGCAGCAGCGCGGCCACCACCACGGTGATGCACAGCGCGATGACGGGCGAGAGCCAGGCCATCAGGCCCGAGGGCTCGGGACGGGGCTGAAGGACGATCACGACGAGGCCTCCTCGGTGCGGGCGGCCGGCGCGCCGGGCCACAGGCCGCTCATCCACTCGCCGATCAGCGCCACGGTGGCGTCGGCCCGGGCCACCGGCGGCGAGAGCCGCCCGCGCGAGATGACCATCAGCCGGTCGGCCAGCTCGAAGAGCTCGTCGAGCTCCTCGGAGACCACCAGCACCGCGCAGCCGGCATCGCGCAGCGCGAGCAGCGCGCCGCGGATCTGCGCGCTGGCGCCGACATCCACGCCCCAGGTGGGCTGGGCCACGATCAGCACCCGCGGTTGCGCATCGACCTCGCGGCCGACGATGAACTTCTGCAGGTTGCCGCCCGACAGGCTGCGGGCCGCGGCCTGCGGGCCCGCCGCCTTCACGCCGAAGCGCTCGATCACCGCCCGGGCCTGCGCGGCGAGCGCGCCGCGCGCGATCCAGCCGCCGGCGCGCACCGAGTCGCGCCGGGTGAGCAGCAGATTCTGGGCCAGCGACAGCGTGGGCACGGCGCCGCGGCCGATGCGCTCCTCGGGCACGAAATGCAGGCCCAGCGCGCGCCGGCGCGCGGGGGACTGGCGACCGACATCGACCCCGAAGAGCGAGAGCGCGCCCGGCGGCGAGCGCGGGTCTTCGCCCGAGAGCGCGGCGAGGAGCTCCTGCTGCCCGTTGCCGGACACGCCGGCCACCCCGAGGATTTCACCGGCGCGCAGATCGAGCGAGACCTCGTGCAGGTCCATGCCGAAGCGGTCGGTGCGGGGCAGCGACAACCCGCGCAAGGCCAGGGCCAGTTCGCCGGCCCGCGGCGGGCCGGGGGTGACCTGAGGCGGCTCGGCGCCGATCATCAGGCGCGACAGGCTGGCGTTGGTTTCCTGGGTGGGGTCGACCACGCCGGTGACCCGGCCGCCGCGCAGCACGGTGCAGCGATGGCACAGCGCGCGGATCTCGTCGAGCTTGTGGCTGATGTAGAGGATGCTGCAGCCGGTGGCGGCCAGCCGGCGCAGGGTGACGAAAAGCCGCTCCACCGCCTGCGGCATGAGCACCGAGGTGGGTTCGTCGAGGATCAGCAGCCGCGGCTCGACCAGCAGCGCGCGCACGATCTCCACGCGCTGACGCTCGCCCACCGAGAGGGTGTGCACCGGGCGCTCGGGATCGATTTCCTGCCCGTACTCGGCGGCCTTCTCGCGGATGCGCCGGCTGGTGTCGGCCAGGCTCTGGCCTGGCGGCAGACCCAGCCAGACATTCTCGGCCACGCTCAGGGTGTCGAAGAGCGAGAAGTGCTGGAAGACCATGGCCACGCCCAGGGCCCGGGCCTCGTGGGGGCCGCGGATGCGCACCGGCCGGCCATCGAAGAGCACCTCGCCGCCATCGGGGCGCACCGCGCCGTAGACGACCTTCATGAGGGTGGACTTGCCGGCGCCGTTCTCGCCCAGGACGGCGTGGATCTCGCCCGGGGCCACGGTGAGGGAGACCCGGTCGTTGGCGAGCACCGCCGGATACTGCTTGGTGATCTCGCGAAGCTCGAGGCGGGGCGCGGTCATGGGCGGAGGGGGGGCCGGGGGGAGACCGGATTCAGCGCAGCTGGGCGGCGGCGCGACGCACCTGCTCGCGCAACCAGCGGCAGGCCGCCGATGCCTGAGTCCGATCATGCCAGAGCTGAAAATACCTGAGCCCCGGCATCGGAATCGGGCACGGCACGATGCGCACCGGCAGGGTTTCAGTGAAACGCGAGCAGAACAGCCGGCCGGTGGTGAGCACCAGCAGCGAGTCGGCCACCATGGCCGGGGTGAGCGCGAAATGCGGGCAGCGCACGCTGACATGGCGACGCATGCCCGACTGCGCGAGCAGCTCGTCGATCACGCCGCGGGCGCCGGGATAGGTGGGCGTGGGCGCGACATGCTCGCAGGCGAGGTATCGCTCCGACGTCCAGCCGCGACGAACCGCCGGGTGGCGGCTGGCCACCAGACACACGATCTCGTCCTGGAACAGGCGGCCGATGTGCAGATCGGCGGGCGGGCGCAGCCAGTTGCCCACCACCAGGTCGAGCTCGCCGGCGGCCAGCCGCGCCCGGTAGTCGGAATCGGCGGTGAGCGGCAGGATCTCGATCCCGGCCGACGGAGCCTGGGCCTTGATCGCCGACACCAGCAGCGGCAGGAAGCGCGGATCGAGGAAGTCGCTGGCCGCGATCCGGAAGACCCGATCGGTGGCGGCCGGCGAGAACTGCGCCTGGTCGCGGTCCTCGAAGAGCTCGCGGGCGGCCGCCAGCAGGGTGGCCGCCGGCGCCGCCAGCGCGCGCCCGCCATCGGTGGGCACCATGCCGCGGCCGGCGCGCACCAGGATGGGGTCGCCGGTGAGCTCGCGCAGGCGGGCGAGCGAAGCGCTCACCGCCGGCTGGTGCATGCCGAGGCGAAGCGCGGTCTGCGAGACACTCTGGGTCTGGAGCAAGGTGTGCAGGACTCGGATGAGCTGGAGATCGATCCTGCTCAGGGATGCCGGGTTTGCCATAAGACCCTCCGTATTCAGGTCATATGCCGGATCATATGATTCCTGATGCCTGCCCGCCTATCGTCGGCGCAGCCCCGTCCGCAACGCCTCCCGCCGGCTCCCGCGCCGGCCGACCACCATGAGCCTGCCCGCCCGTCCCCTGCGCCTGCTGCGCGGCCTTCGTCCGGTCACCGTCGCCGCGCCCGAACCCGATGCCATGCTGCTCGACTGGCTGCGCGCGGACGGCGGCCACGGCACCCGCGAGGGCTGCGGCGAGGGCGATTGCGGCGCCTGCACCGTGGTGGTGGGCGAGCTGCAGGACGACGCCTTGAGGCTGCGCGCGGTCAACAGCTGCATCCGGCCACTGTCGTCGGTGGATGGCTGCGCGGTGTTCACGGTGGAAGACCTGGCCACCCCCGACGGCGCGCTGCATCCCGCGCAGCAGGCGATGGTCGACTGCCACGGCTCGCAGTGCGGCTTCTGCACGCCGGGCTTCGTGATGTCGCTCTTCGCGCTCTACCACCAGCACGGCGCGCAGGCGCCGGCGGGCTGCGTGAGCCGCGAGCAGGCTCAGGACGCGCTCTCGGGCAATCTGTGCCGTTGCACCGGCTACCGGCCCATCCTCGAGGCGGCGCAGACCATGCATGCCCTGCCGGCTCGGCCGCTGGACACCGCCGCGCTCACCGCGGCCCTGCGCGCCCTGCGGGACACCGCGGGCGCGCAGCTGCGCGGCGCCACCGGCACCGCCTGGCGGCCCGCCACCCTGGCCCAGGCCCTGCGGGTGCGCGCCGACGCGCCCGACGCGCTGGTGGTGGCCGGCTCCACCGACACCGGCCTGTGGATCAACAAGCAGCACCAGCGCCCGGCGCAGACCCTCGATCTGGGCGGCGTGTCCGAGCTCGGCCGCATCCGGCGCGAGGCCGGTGGTCTTACCCTGGGCGCGGGCGCGCGCCTGGAAGACGCCTTCCAGGCCCTGGCCGCAGACCACCCCTCGGTGGCAGGCTTTCTGGCGCGCTTTGCCGGGCTGCCGGTGCGCAACGCCGGCACGCTGGGCGGCAACATCGTCAACGGCTCGCCGATCGGCGACTCCATGCCCCTGCTGCTCGCCCTCGACGCGCGTCTCACCCTGGCCAGCGTGCGCGGCGAACGCGAACTGCCCCTTTCGGACTTCTACACCGGCTATCGCCGCAACCGGCTGGCCGCCGACGAGCTGCTCACCGCGGTGCAGGTGCCCGCCGCGCCGCCCGGCCTGCGGCTGGGCGCCTGGAAGGTCTCCAAGCGGCTCGAGGACGACATCTCGGCGGTCTGTCTGGCCGTGGCGGTGCACTGCGAGGGCGGACGCATCGTGGGCGCGCGCATCGGCGTGGGCGGCATGGCGGCCACCTGCAGCCGCGCGCCGCAGGCCGAGGCCGCCCTGATCGGCCAGCCCTGGTCGCTGGCGGCGCTGCAGGCCGGCGCCGCGGCCCTGCGCGGTGAATTCACCCCCATCGACGACCTGCGCGCCAGCGCTGCCTATCGCACCGCCGTGATCGGCAACCTGCTGCTGCGGCTGTGGGACGCCACCGAACCGGGCGGTGAAGGCCTGACCGGCCTGCGCGCCCTGGCGATCTGAGGAGAGACGCGATGCACGCCATGGAATCGACCGTCGCCGGCAGCGCCGCCGCCCACGAGAGCGCCCGCGCCCATGTCACCGGCGAGGCCCGCTTCATCGACGACCTGCCGGTGCCGGCGGGCACCCTTCACGCCGCGCCGGTGCTCAGCCCGGTGGCCCACGGCCGGCTGCTCGGCATCGACGCGCAGGCCGCGCTGGCCCTGCCGGGCGTGGTGGCCATCGTCGCCGCCGACGACATCCCCGGCGATCGGATCCTGGCCAGCTTCAGCCACGATGAACCCATCCTCGCCGACGGCGAGGTCCACCATGTCGGCCAGGTGGTGGCGCTGGTGGTGGCCACCAGCCACCGGCTCGCCCGGCAGGCCGCCGCGCAGGTGCGCTGTCTCGTCGAACCGCTGCCCGCGGTGCTCGACATCGACCAGGCCCTTGCCGCCGGCGCGCAGGTCCTGCCCACCGTGCGTCTCGCCCGGGGGGATGCCGACGCCGCGCTGGCG
>JAGWVN010000179.1 GCA_018970865.1 Betaproteobacteria bacterium | reverse complement strand
CGACGGGGTCAGGGTGATGGTGCTGTTGTCGGCGATCTTGGTGCCGTAGGTGATGGTGATGATGCCGGTGGTGGTGGCGATGGCGATCGACTTCACCTTCTGGGCGTCGGTGGCCGGCGAGTTGTAGCCGTTGGCGTAGTTGGTGGCACCGACGCCGGCATTCTCGACCACCGCCTTCTTCGCTTCATTGGACAGCGCGAAGCCTTCCGCCACCCGGGCGCGCACGGTGTAGTCCTGATAGGCCGGAATGGCGACGGCAGCCAGAATGCCGACGATGGCCACGACGATCATCAGTTCGATCAGGGTGAAACCTTGTTGCACGCGTTTCATCAGAACACTCCTTGGCGTTGAATGACAGATTTGTAACCGACCGGCGGCGCGACTTCCCCGACCCTGCCCTCGACACAGCAGGGAGCGTGCCTGGCAGGCAGGAACGCCGCTGATCCGCCGACGAACGGCGGCCCGGCGTCAGATCGCCGGCAGCCGATGAGCGGCGGGAGGCGCGCGAGCGCTTCCAGCGGGTCGTGGCGGGGCGCACGCGGCGGGCAGGTGCCGTGGCGCGTCAGCTCAGGTGACGGGCAGCGTCAGCGCGGACTCAGAGCGTCAGGAGGTCGCCGCGCGCCAGAATGCCCGGCGAGTAGGCGCCGGCCCAGGCCTGCAGCTCCTGGGCGATGAGGTGGCGGTCGGAGGGCTTGAGGTGGGTGATGAGCACCGTCGCCGGGCGGGTGAGCTTGGCCAGCTCCTCGGCGAGCTGCACCGGATAGAGGTGCCGCGATGCGACAGCGAGCTCCCGCTCGCGGTTGGCGAACGCGGTCTCGATGATCAGGAAGCGCAGGTCGGGAATCTGATTGACCACCTGCCAGAAGGCGTCGTTGGGACCGGTGTCGCCCGTGAACACCAGGCTGGCCCGGGGGCTGGCGACCTGATACCCCAGCGCCGGGACGGTGTGGTTGGCCGGCAGGGCCCGCAGGCGGCGCTCGCCGAGCGCCACGGTCTGGTTCAGGGCGATCGGCTCGAAGACCAGCCAGGGCGCGTCGGCCAGCGGGATCTCGGTGAAATCGGGCCAGATCACCCAGTTGAACACATGGGCGCGCAGCGCCGCGATGGTCTCGGGCAGGGCATGGACCACCAGCGGGCGGTTGCGCAGCGCGCCGGCCGAATCGACCAGCAGCGGCAGGCCTGCGATGTGATCGAGGTGGGAGTGGGTGAGGAAGACATGGTCGATGCGTACCAGTTCCTCGAGGCTGAGGTCTTCTACCCCGGTGCCGGCATCGAGCAGGATGTCATGGTCGATCAGGAAGGCCGTGGTTCTGGAGTGGCCACCGATCCCACCGCTACAACCCAATACCCGCACCTGCATCGACCCGGTCCTTGTTGGTGGCTGGCATGCCATCGTCCATGCCGTCCTGCATCGGGATCGTGTCGCTGGCTGCCAGCGAGACCGGCGTGAAGATCAGCACCGGCTCGTGGCGGCCGGCCAGCGGGGCCTTGCCCAGCGGCGCGAACCGATGACCACGCGCCTGCTGCGCGGTGGACTCCCCGACGATGATCGGCTGATCGTACAGCTTGGTCAATGCTTCGAAGCGCGCCGCCAGGTTGACCGGATCGCCGATCACGGTGTAGGTGCGGCGCAGGCGCGAGCCCATGTCCCCCACCCGGACCAGGCCGGTGTTCACGCCCACGCCGACATGCATCGGCGGCAGGCCGCGCAGCCTGAGCACGCGATTCAGGCGGGTGACCTCGTCGAGCATGGCCAGCGCAGCGCGCACCGCGTGGTCGGCGTGATCACGATCGGGCAGTGGCGCGCCCCAGAAGGCCATCACCGAATCGCCGATGTACTTGTCCACCGTGCCGCCGTGGCGATGGACCACCTCGGTCATCGCGGTGAGGAAGGTGTTGAGATACTCCCGAAGGCCTTCCGGCGGCATGGTCTCGGCAATCCGGGTGAAGCCGCGGATGTCCACGAACAGGATGGTCAGCACCCGGTTCTCGCTGCCGGAGGCCGACAGGCGGGCCGGATCACGCACCATCCGCTCCACCAGCGCGGGCGAGAGATACTCCCCGAACAGGTCGGCCATGGCGCGGCGGGTGCGTCCCTCGACGAAGTAGCCGGCAGTGAGATTGAAGATCAGCAGCAGCACCACCAGGCCCTGGGCCGCCGAAACCGGGATCACCATCCCGAGGTTGTTCCAGGCGATGCCGGCCGATCCCCAGATCGTGAGCGCCGCCGCGCCGCTGAGGGTGACCGCGCCCAGCGCGCCCAGCACCGGCATGGTCAGGGCCAGCGCGGCCCCCACGGCCAGCACCACGATCGCGCCCAGACCGGTGGCGGCGGCCGACCGGGTGAGCAGCAGGGCTCCGGCGTGGGGATCGGCGTTGACCGTGTCCAGCGCCGCGGCGATCAGCGTGGCATGGATCTCCACCCCCGGGAACGCGGCCCGGATCGGCGTGGCGCGCAGGTCGGTGAGGCCGGGGGCCGACGAGCCCACCAGCACCACCCGGTCCTTGAAGCGCGCCCAGTCCACGCGCCCCTCCAGCACATCGGCGGCCGACACATACTCGAACCGGGACGCGCGGCTGTTGCCGCCGGTGATCTTGCCGGCGTAGGGCACCAGCGCGGTCAGGCCGTCGGACAGGGGCAGGCGCACGGTGCCGCGCTCGCCGTGGAGGCTGAGTTCATCGGCATCGAGGCGCACCCGGGCCGAGCCCAGCCAGTGGCGCAGCACCGAGACGGCCAGGGACTCGTACAAGCCGCCCTGGAACTGCGCCATCAGCGGCAGGGCCCGCACCGTGCCGTCGGGGTCGATCAGGGGATTGAAGAAGCCGGCGCCCGCCGCGTTCTTCTGCAAGGAGGCGAGATTCGCGCCGAAGCCGTCCCAGCGGGTGATGCCGCCGGTGTCCAGCCCGGCCAGCATGTCGCTGCCGAGCACCGGATCGGGCAGGGCTCCGCTGGTTCGGCCACCGCGGTCGGCGGTGAAGTAGTAGCCGAGCACCACCGGGCGGCCGGCCAGCTGGCGAGCAAGGTCGGCGTCCTCGTCGCCGGCGTGCTGGGGCTCGGCGAAGACCAGGTCCAGGCCGACCACGCGGGCACCGCCGCGGTCGATCAGCGCGCTGGCCAGCTCCCCCATGCGGGCGCGCTGCCAGGGCCAGCGGCCGATTCGCGCGATGCTGGCCTCGTCGATGTCCACGATCAGCACCCGGCGATCGGGCGGGGCCACCGAGATCCGCAGACGACCGTCGTAGACCGCGTTGTCCAGCGTGTCGATCAGCGAGACCGGCAGCAGACCCAGGGTGCCCGCGGCGGTCGCGAGCGTGAGCAGCAGGCCGGCAAGTCGGCGGCGAAGGCAGGCATGCCCGGAGCGGGAAGGAGTGGGCCAGCGCATCGATCGGCTCGGCTTGCCAGGGGCGCCCCGGATCAGGCCGCGCTGGGCGCGCGCGCCGGCTCGGGTACGAGCACGAGCGCGATGACCGCATCCCGGCGCTGGCAGGCGGCC
>JAGWVN010000066.1 GCA_018970865.1 Betaproteobacteria bacterium | reverse complement strand
CCTCGGCCAGATCGGGACGGATGTGGTCGAGGTCGACCGCCGCCTCGGCCCGACGGGCCTGCCCGCTCGTCGCAACCGGCTCCAGGAAGAGCAGCGGCTGGCCTTCGAGCAGCGGATCACCCGGCCCGGCGAGCAGCTCGCGCACGATGCCGCCGGTGAGCGCCTCGATGACATGCTCCATCTTCATCGACTCCATCACCAGCAGCGGCTGGCCGGCGAGCACGGTGTCGCCCACCGCCACCGACACGCTCACCACCGTGCCCTGGATCGGCGCCGGCAGGGCCACGCAGCCCTCGGGCGCGTCGGCGGCATCGAGCCCCGCCGCGGCCACCGGTTCGGCCGGCGCCGACGCGGCCGCCACGCCAGCCTGCGCGTCCTCGCGGCCGTGGCGCAGCACCGCCAGCGGGTCGCTGCGATCGACCTGGGCGCCGGCCCGGCGTGCGCCGCCCGAGGCCCGCGCGCCGCCATCGTGGAAGAGCTTCTGATGGACGGCATCGGCCGCGCTCAGCGCCGCGGCATGACGCTCGATGAAGCGGGTATCGATCGCGCCCTCGAGGAAGGCCGGCAGTCGCAGCAGGTTCTGCAGCATCGGCAGGTTGGTGGCCACGCCCTCCAGCCGGAATTCGCACAGCGCCCGGTAGGCCCGCGCCGCCACCTCGGGCAGGCCGCCGGCACGGGCATGCACCACCAGCTTGGCGAGCAGCGAGTCGTAGCGCGGACTGGTGCGGTAGCCGGCGTAGCCGAAGGTATCCACCCGCACCCCGGGCCCGAGCGGCGGCTCGAACACCGTGAGCGTGCCGCCGGCCGGCTTGACCGTGCCCTGCGGCGTGAGCGTCTCCATGTTGATGCGCAGCTGCATCGCCATGCCCAGCGGCGCGGGCGACTGGCCGGGGGCGAGGCCGAGCTCGACCAGGCTTGCGCCGGCGGCCAGCCGCAGCTGGGTCTGCACCAGGTCGACGCCAGTGACCTCCTCGGTGACGGTGTGCTCCACCTGCAGACGCGGGTTGGCCTCGATGAAGGCGAAGCCGGCCTGCGCCCGGCCGGCGGCGTCGACCAGGAACTCGAAGGTACCGACATTGCGATAGGCCACCTCGGCAGCCATGCCGAGGGCCGCCGCCAGCAGGCGCTCGCGCAGCGCCGGGTCCAGGCCGGGCGCCGGCGCGATCTCGACCACCTTCTGGCGCTCGCGCTGCAGGCTGCATTCCCGCTCCCAGAGATGGGTGACCGCGCCCGAACCGTCGCCGAGCACCTGCACCTCGATGTGCCGCGCCGACTCGAACAGCCGCTCGACATAGACCTCGCCATTGCCGAAGGCGGCCAACGCCTCGGAGCGACAGCGCTCCCAGGCGGCGGGCATCTCGGCGGCCGAACGCACGATGCGCATGCCGCGCCCGCCACCGCCGGCGACCGCCTTGACCATCACCGCCGCCTCGCCGCCCGGCCCGCCCTGCTGGCTCTCGAAGAAGGCCAGGGCCTCATCGAGGCGGGTGGGCCCGGCGGTGCCGGGCATCACCGGCACGCCCAGGCGCGCGGCCAGCGCCCGCGCCTTGGCCTTGTCGCCGAACAGGTCCAGGGTCTGTGGCGAAGGGCCGACGAACACCAGCCCGGCCTGCGCGCAGCGCTCGGCGAAGGCGGCGTTCTCGCTCAGGAAGCCGTAGCCGGGATGCACCGCATCACAGCCGGTGGCCAGGGCCGCGGCGATCACCGCCTCGATGTCGAGGTAGGCCGCCACGCCGGTGCCGGGCAGGGCCACGCTCTCGTCGGCCTTGCGGGCGTGCAGCGAGGCGGCATCGTCCTGGGCGTGGATGGCCACGGTGCGGATGCCCAGGCCGGCGGCGGCCCGGGCGATGCGGATGGCGATCTCGCCGCGGTTGGCGATCAGCAGGGTCTTCAGGCTCATGGCGGATGGGCGGCCGGCGGGCCGCGCAGGACAGGGTGGACAGGAAACGGCCCGCGGCGCTCAGCGCCGCTTCATGGTGGGATCGAGCGCGATGCGCACCGACTCGCCCAGCGCGTTGAAGCTGA
This sequence comes from Betaproteobacteria bacterium, assembly GCA_018970865.1. Lineage (GTDB taxonomy): Bacteria > Pseudomonadota > Gammaproteobacteria > Burkholderiales > Burkholderiaceae_E > Quisquiliibacterium. Next base: position 19,235 of record JAGWVN010000066.1, on the reverse strand, counting down.
GCGCGGTGAGCAGGATGGCGATGCCCGGGGCATACATCTGCTCGGGCGCGATCTCCATGTACTGGTAGGCCCGGGCGAGCATCGCGCCCCAGCTCGGCGTGGGCGGCTGCACGCCCAGGCCCAGGAAGCTCAGGCTCGCCTCGGCGAGCAGGGCCACCGCCAGCAGCAGGGTCACCTGCACGATCACCGGCTGCACCGCATTGGGCAGGATGTGGCGCACGAGCAGCCGCGGCAGGCTGGCGCCGAACACCCGCGCCGCGTCCACGTAGAGCTCCTGCTTGACGATCAGGGTCTGGGCGCGCGCCAGCCGGGCAAGCTGCGGCGAGAACACGATGCCCACCGCGATCATGCTGTTGGTGAGGCCGATGCCCAGCGCGCCGGTGACGGCGATGGCCAGCACGATCGCCGGGAACGACAGCAGGGTGTCGATCAGTCGGCCGATCACATCGTCGACCCAACCGCCCAGGAAGCCGGCGAGCAGGCCCACCGGCAGACCGATGAGCAGGCCCACGGACACCGCCAGGAAGCTGGCATAGAGCGTGGCCGGCGCGCCGTGGATCAGCCGGCTGAAGACATCGCGGCCGAGGTCGTCGGTGCCGAGCAGGTGGGCGGCGCTGGGCGCGAGCAGGGTGTTGTTCACATCCTGCTGGGTGGGCGGATAGGGCGCGATCTGGGCCGCGAAGACCGCCACCACCAGCAGCGCGAGCAGGAACGAGAGGCTGAGCGCCGCCCGCAGGTCGCGGCGCAGCCAGCGCGCGAAGCGCACCAGACGGCCGGCCGGCCCGGGTGTGTCGGGCCGGTCGGCCGGGCCGCCGGCGGGCGTGGCGCCCGGTGCCTGCGGCGCGCTCATCGCCGCCCCACCCTGGGATCGACCACGGTGTAGAGCAGGTCGATCACCAGATTGAGCGTGATCACGATCAGCACCATGGCCAGCACCACCCCCTGGATCACCGGAAAGTCCTTCTGGATGGCCGAGGCCACCACCATGCTGCCCACCCCGGGAATGGCGAACACCGCCTCGATCACCACCGTGGCGCCGAGCAGCCGGTTGAACATCAGGCCGATGACGGTGAGCAGGTTGACGCTGACATTCTTCAGGCCGTGGCGCCACAGGATGGCCGAGGGCGGCAGACCCTTGGCGTGCAGCGTGCGCACGAACTGCGAGGACAGCACCTCGACCAGTGAACCGCGCAGCTGGCGGGCAACCTCGGCAATGCCGCCGGCGGCCAGCGCAAGGGCGGGCAGCGTGGCCGCCTTGATCGAGGCCATGGGGTCCTTGGCGAAGACGACCGCCCCGGTGGCCGGGAACCAGCCCAGGCCGAGCGCGAAGATCGACACCAGCAGCATGGCCAGCCAGAAGTTGGGCAGCGCCACGCCGAGCGAGGCCACGCTGGTGACGAAGGCGTCGACGCGGCTGTTCGGGCGCAGCGCGGCGAGGATGCCCATCGGCACGCCGATCAGCAGCGACACCGACAGCGCCATCAGCACGATCTGCAGCGTGGTGGGGAAGCGGGTGAGGATGGAGCGCAGCACCGGCTCGCCCGAGAGCATCGACTTGCCCAGATCGCCCTGCACCGCGCCCCACAGCCACTGACCGTACTGCACCAGCAGCGGCCGGTCGAGGCCGTAGAGCCGGCGCAGCTCGGCGATGCGCGCCTCGCTCGCGCTCTCGCCGGCCAGCGTGACCGCGATGTCGCCCGGCACCAGCTGCATCAGCCCGAACACGATGAAGGTGGCGAGCACGATCACCGGCACGAACTGCAGCAGGCGCCAGCCGATCAGCTTCCAGCGGTCACGGGCGAGCATGGCTCAGCGGCCCTGCAGGACCACGGCGGCTGTCCAGGCGCGCCTATTCGGAGAGCCAGACATTCTCGAACTTCGGCTTGCCGAGCAGGTTGGGCTTGTAGCCCTGCACCTTCTTCGCGCTGGCATCGAGCTCGAGCTGGAAGCACAGCGGCGCCACCAGCGAGAGGTCGCTGATGATCTTCATCACCCGGCCGAGCTCGCGCTTGCGCACCTCCTGGTCGGTGGAGGCGCGGCTGGCCAGCAGCGCGGCCGACAGCTCGAACGACGGTTCGGCCTTGCCGGCGTTGAAGTAGGCGTTCTTCGCGTACATCAGCGAGAAGGTGAGCGACGGGTCGGGGCGGCCGGTCCAGGCCGAGAGCAGGCCATCGCCCTCCTGGCGGAAGAAGCGCGCGCTCATGTCGGCGATGCTGCCGTTGTTCCACTTCACCCGGATGCCGGCCTTGCGCAGCTGCTCCATGAACACCTCCTGGCGCTGCACCGAGCGCTGGTCGGTGTAGCCCAGGAAGGTCAGGTCGATGCCGTCCTTGTGGCCGGCCTCGGCCAGCAGCTTGCGGGCTGCGTCCACATCATGCGGCCAGGCATTGACCAGCGACTTGTCATAGGCCCAGTGGGCGCTGGGCAGCTGCGTCCAGGCGACCTCGGCCAGCCCGCCCATGGTGGCCTTCACGAAGGCCTCGCGGTCGATGGCGTGGTTGATGGCGCGACGCACCTTGGCGTCGTTGAGCGGCGCGCGGCCGAAGTTCATGTAGAGCTGGATGCAGTACAGCGTGGGGCCGCTGTTGGAGTGCAGCTTGCTGCGATCGACCACCGCGCGCTGCTGCGGCGAGAGGAAGTACACATAGTCGTTCTGGCCGGCCACCACCGAGCGCAGGCCGGTGTTGACCTCGATGATGATCTGCATCTCGATGCCGTCCAGGTACGGCATGCCGGGCTTCCAGTACTTGTCGTTGCGGGTGACCGAGACCTTCTCGCCGTCGGCCCAGTTCACCAGCCGCCACGGACCGGTGCCCACCGGCTTGCGATCGTGTTCGTTGCCCAGCGCCTGCACCGCCTTGGGCGAGGCCATCATGCCGGCCCGGTCCGACAGGATCAGCGGCAGGGCCGCATCGGGCTGGTTCAGCCGCAGGGTGACCCCATGGCTGCCGGTGACCTCCACCGAATCGATGGTGGCAAGGTCGGCCTTGATGTTGGAGCGCTGGCCGGTGCGCGAGCGATCGAGGTTGAACTTCACCGCCGCCGCGTCGAAGGGCGTGCCGTCATGGAAGACCACGCCCTTGCGCAGGTTGAGCACCATGGTGCGCGGATCGGGAAAGCTCCAGGACTCGGCCAGGCCCGGCTTGGCGCGCAGGGTCTCGTACTCCCACTCGATCAGGGTGTCGAAGATCGTGTAGAGGAAGACATGGTCGGTGCCGGCGCCGCCGGTGGCGGGATCGAGGCTCGAGGGGTTGGCGGGTGCGGCCACCTTGAGCACGCCGCCACGGCGCGGCGCGCCCTGGGCCAGCGCCATCGCCGAGGGCCCGGCGGTGAAGGCGCCGGTGATCAGGCCGATCATCTCGCGGCGGGTCACGCGCACCGGCTGTTCGACGGATGCGTCGGCGGGCGGGAAGGACATCGGGTTCATCAGCACTCTCCGTCAGGAACTGGCCTCGGGGCCGGGTACGAAATGACAGGCCACCCAGTGGCCGGGGGACACCTCCCGCCAGGCCGGCTCGCGCGTGGCGCACTCCGGAGCGGCGATCGGGCAGCGGGTGCGGAAGCGGCAGCCCGATGGCGGGTCGATCGGGCTGGGTATCTCGCCGACCAGGATCTGTTTCTCGGTGGTGCGCAGGGCCGCGGGCAGCGGCACCGGCTCGGAGGACAGCAGCGCCCGCGTGTAGGGGTGAAGCGGCGCATCGGCCAGCGCCTGGGCATCGGCCAGCTCGACGAAACGGCCGAGGTACATCACTGCGATGCGGTCGCTGACATGCGAGACCACGCCCAGGTCGTGGGTGATGAAGACATAGGTGAGGCCGAACTCGCGCTGCAGGTCGGCGAACAGGTTGAGCACATCGGCCTGGATCGAAACATCGAGCGCGGCCACCACCTCGTCGCAGACGATGAGCTTGGGACGCAGCATCAGCACCCGGGCGATGTTCACCCGCTGCTTCTGCCCGCCGGAGAGCTCGTGGGGATAGCGCTCGGCGTACTCGGCGCCCAGGCCCACCCGCTCGAGCGCGGCGCGGGCCCGCGCCCGGCGTTCGGCCAGCGGCACGCCGCCGGCGATGTCGAGCGGCTCGCGCACCGAATCGCCGATGGTCATGCGCGGATTGAGCGCCGCGTTGGGGTCCTGGAACACCACCTGGTAGTCGCGACGCAGACGACGCAGCGCGGCCGCGCCGAGCTGATGCGGATCGGTGCCGCCCAGACGCAGGCCGCCCGCGGTGGGCTTGAGCAGCATCACCAGGGCCCGCCCCAGGGTGGACTTGCCCGAGCCCGATTCGCCGATCACGCCGAAGGTCTCGCCGGCGCGCACCGCGAAGCTCACGCCATCGACCGCCTTGACGCTCTCGCCGCCCTTGCCGGTGGCGAAATGCACCTTCAGATCCTCGACCGTGATCAGCGGCTCGGGCGGCGGGCGCCCGGAGCCGATCATGCCAGCGCCCCCGGCAGGACCAGCTCGGTCTGGCGGATGCAGCGGGCGCGACGGCCCGAGTCGTCGACCGGCTGCAGCGCCTGCGGATGCCCGCAGTCGGGGCCGGCGTGGGCGCAGCGCGGCTGGAATCGGCAGCCCGAGGGCATCGCGGTGAGCGAGGGCACGCGGCCCGGCACCGAGGGCAGCACCGACTTGCGCGGGCTCAGGCGGGGAATGGAGCGCAGCAGGCCCGAGGTGTAGGGATGGCGCGGACGCACCAGCGCGTCATCGACCCGCGCATCCTCGACCACCTCGCCGGCGTACATGGTGAGCAGGCGGTCGCAGGTCTCGGCCACCACGCCGAGATCGTGGGTGATGAATAGCAGCGCCGTGCCCGAGCGCCGGCTGAGATCGGCCAGCAGCCGGATGATCTGGGCCTGGATGGTCACATCGAGCGCGGTGGTCGGCTCGTCGGCGATCAGCAGACGCGGCTCGCAGGCCAGCGCGATCGCGATCATCGCGCGCTGGCGCATGCCGCCGGAGAGCTGGTGCGGGTATTCGTCGACCCGGCGCTGCGGCAGCGGAATGCCCACCGCGTCCAGGGCCTGGATGGCCTGCTCGCGGGCCTGGCGACGGGTGAAGCCGCGATGGGTGCGCAGGCTCTCGGCGATCTGCTCGCCCACCGTGAACACCGGGTCGAGCGCGCTCATCGGCTCCTGGAAGATCATGCCGATGCGCGCCCCCCGGATCGCGCGCATCTCGCGCGGCGAGAGGGTGAGCAGGTCGCGGCCCTCGAACTCGATGCGGCCGGTGACCCGGCTGGAGCGGGCCGGCAGCAGCCCGAGGATGGACAGCCCGGTGACGGTCTTGCCGCAGCCGCTTTCGCCGACGATGCCGACCCGCTCGCCGGGCTGCAGGCTGAAATCGATGCCGCGGGTGGCCTGGACCTCGCCCTGCGGGCCGCGAAAGGCGATCGACAGATCGCGCACCGCGAGCAGCGGTGCGGCGGATGCGGCGTCGGTGGCGTTCATGCGGACATGGCTGGCGGGGGCGTCAGGCTGCGCCGGCCTCAGGCGGCGCGGGCGTTGCGCTTGCGCTGCGCCGGCGGCAGCGGCATCTCGCCGATCACGCCGGCCTCGGTGAGCCGGACGAGGTCAGCCTCGGTCAGGCCGAGCACGCCGGTGAGCACTTCGCGGTTGAACTGACCCATCGTGGGCGCCGGCCAGCGCACCGGCGGCGGCACACCGTCCTGACGATAGGGCGGGCTCACCAGCGGATGCAGGCCGACCACCGCGCGCTCCACCCGGCGGATCACGCCGCGAGCCACCAGATGCGGATCGGTGTAGAGCGCCACCGGGGGCAGCACCTCGCCGGCGGCCACGCCGGCCTGCTGAAGCTGCCGCATCGCCTCGCCGGCCGGCCGCGCCGCGCACCAGGCACCCAGGACCTGATCGATGCGATCGGCCTGCGCGCGCCGGCCGGCCGCCTGGGCGAGCGCGGGATCGGCAGCCAGCTCGGCCGCGCCGATGGCCGCGCACAGCGCGCGCCAGGCAGCGTCGTCGGTGATTGCCACCAGCAGCCAGGCATCGGTTCCCTGGCAGCGGTAGATGCCGTGCGGCGCATGGTCGGGATGGCGGTTGCCGGTGCGGGGCGCCAGCTGGCCGTTGGCCGACTGCTCCACCACCCAGGGCGCCACGAAGGGCAGCATGCACTCCACCTGGGCGAGGTCCACATGCTGACCCTCGCCGGTGAGCTCGCGATGGCGCAGCGCCACCAGCAGCGCGCAGGCGGCATTCAGGCCGCCCACCGCATCGCCATGCGCGATGTGGTTCATCACCGGCGGGTCGTCGGCGCGCCCCGACACCGAGGGCAGGCCGCTGCCCTGCTCGAGGGTGGAGCCGTAGGCCCGGCAGTCGGACCAGCTGCCGCTCGCGCCGTAGGCGGCCATCGAGACCATCACCAGCCGCGGGTTGATCTGGCGAAGGTCGGCATAGCCCAGGCCGAGCTTGGGCAGCACCTGGCTGGAGTAGTTCTCGACCACGGCATCGGCGCCGCGCACCAGCTCGCGCAGCAGCGCCGCGCCCTCGGGATGGGTGAGGTCGAGGGTGATGCCGCGCTTGTTGCGGTTCATAGCCAGGAAGCGCGGCAGCTTCTCGTAGGTGCGCGCCTCGAACTCGGTCTGGCTCTGGCTGGTGCCGCGCCACCAGTCGGGATAGCCGCAGGCCTCGACCTTGATCACATCGGCGCCGAGGTCGGCCATGTGGCGGGTGCACAGCGGCCCGGCCCAGCCCATGGAGAGATCGATGATGCGCAGGCCCGAGAGGGGGCCGTGGTCGGCGCCCGGGCGGCGTACCGGCCCGGTGAGCACCGGCGCGGGAGCGCGGTCGAGCCAGAGCGCGGCCGGATCGCTGCTGCCGGGGGCAGGCACCTCGCCGCCCGAGGCCGGCGGGGTGAGGGTGAGGTGCAGCGGCGAGCGCGGCACCTCGAGTTCGCGGCCGGCCACCCGCAGGCGGGCGATCGCACCGCGCTCGCGAAACGGCGGCACCTGCAGCACGCCGGCCATGTCGGGCACCACCGCGAAGGGCAGCTTCTCCTCGAGGCCGCGGGCGAACCAGTGCTCAGCGCTCTGGCTGGCCAGCGCGGCCTCGATCCGGGGCTCGAGCGTGTCGGCAAAGCGCAGCCGGTCGGGGCCCATGTGATAGTCGGGATGATGAGCGAGGTCATCCATGCCCAGCAGATGGCAGAAGGCGAACCACTGCAGCGGCGTGACCACCGTGATGCCCAGCCAGCCTTCGCGGCAGCGGTACACCCCCATCGGATAGGTGGGCGTGAAGCGGTTGATGCCCAGGCGCGGCTGGCCGCGCCCGGTGGGCTCGGCCTCACAGCCCTGGTACTCGGAGAGGGCCACCACCGCCTCGAGCACGCTGAGCTCCCAGGCGCCGCCGCCGACACGGTCGCGCCCGGGCAGGCTCGCCGCCAGCGCGATGAAGGCCGACAAGGCCGCCACCACCGAGGACTGATGGTCGGACAGCACCAGCGGCGGCCCCTCGGCCGGGCCGATCAGCTGGATCTGGCCACCCAGCGCCCGGCACACCGAGTCGGTGCCGCGCCAGCCGGCATACGGGCCGCTGCGCCCGAACCAGCTCAGATCGGCCACCGCGAGGCCCGGGCGGGCGCGACGCAGGGCCGCGTGATCGATGCCGGCGGCCACGCGCTCGGCCGGGTCGAGGCTGTCGATGATCACATCGGCGGCGGCGAGCAGCCGGGAAAGCGCCGGGCGATCGGCCGCGGCGGCGGGCGTGAGCGCCACCGAGCGCTTGCCGAAGTTCATCGCCGCGAACGCGGCCCCGCCCATCTCGGGAGCCAGGCCCGCGATGCGCGGCGACGCCAAGCGCGCCGGGTCGCCCCCCGGGGGCTCGACCTTGACCACCTCGGCGCCGAAGTCGGCGAACAGGCGGGCGCATAGCGCGCCGGCCGGCAGGGTGCCGATCTCGAGCACCCGCAGACCGGACAGGGGCGGACGCGGCGCTCCGACGTTCATGTCCGGACCGGGCGCTGGGCGGCCACGCGCGACGCGCGGCGAAAAGCGGGCAATGCGGTCACGCGAGAGTCTCCCCGGGGAAGGATCCGCGCGCCTGCGCGATCCTCGGCCAGCCGGCGATCGGCGCGACACGCTGTCGTTGTGTGTCGACCGAGGAGAGCACGCGCCGGAATCGGCTGTCAACGCGCCCGCCGACCCACCGTTCCGAGCCATGGACCGCCACCGCCGCGGGCGATCCGCTTATGGCCGGACGCGCCGCTGACGGCCGCGCGGCGCCCCGACGGCCCTCGCGGGCGGCGGGCGGCGGGCGGCGATCAGCGGACTCGCCGCCGTCCGCTGAAGGGGTAGGACGGGTCGTGGTAGCCGGGGGTGGAGGCGTGGCCCGGGGTGACCAGCGCGTCGACCGCCTGCTCGTCGGCCTCGGTCCAGTCGACGCTTTCCGCGCCGAAGTAGTCCAGCCACTGCGCCAGGGTGCGCGGCCCGGCGATCACCGAGCTCACCAGCGGATTGGCCAGCACCCAGGCGACAGCGAAGCGCGCCAGCGGCAGCCCGCGGCCGGCGGCATGCACCGCCAGGCGCTGCGCCACCCGCAGCGACTCCTCGCGCCACTCGGTCTCCATCATGCGGCGGTCGCCCCGGCCGGCGCGGCTGTCCTGCGCCGGGGGCTGTCCGGGCAGGTACTTGCCGGTGAGCACGCCGCGGGCCACCGGGCTGTAGGGCACCACGCCCAGGCCGTAGTGGGCGCAGGCCGGCAGCAGCTCGACCTCGGGCATGCGGTTGAGCAGGTTGTAGTAGGGCTGACACACCGCCGGCCGCGGCATGCCGATCTGGTCGGCCAGACGCACCGCCTCGGCGATCCGCCAGCCGCGGAAATTGGACAGCGCCCAGCTGCGGATGCGACCGGCGCGGATCAGGTCGTCCAGACCGCGCAGCGCCTCCTCGAGGTTGTCGTCCTCGAAGTCGCGATGCAGGTAATACAGGTCGATGTGATCGGTGCCCAGCCGGCGCAGGCTGTCCTCGCAGGCGCGCATCAGCCACTTGCGCGACCAGCGCCCGGCGTTGGGGTCGGCGGACATGCGGTTGCCGACCTTGGTGGCCAGCACCCAGCGGTGCCGGTCGGACGCGATCAGCCGGCCGGTGATCTCCTCGGACACGCCGCGGCTGTAGACATCGGCGGTGTCGATGAAGTTGATGCCGCGATCACGGGCGACGGCCACGATCTCGGCGCTGGCGGCCTCGTCGGCCTGGTCGCCGAACATCATGGTGCCCAGGCACAGCACCGACACATCGAGATTGGTGGCGCCGAGTCGGCGGTATTTCATGGCGGGCTCCGGTTCGCTGAAAGCCCGCATGGTAGGCCGGCGCGCGGCCGCGGCCTACACCCGGTGGTCGCGCATGCGCTCGGCCAGGCGCTTGCGCGCCCGGTGCAGCCGCACCCAGCAGTTGGCCTCGCTGATGTTCAGGCGCTGGCACACCTCCTCGGTGGACAGGCCCTCGATCACCTGCATGACGAAGACCTCGCGCAGGGTGGGCGGCAGGGCGTCGATCTCGCGCGCCAGCCGGGCGCGCATGCGGCGTCGGGCCACCTCGATCAGCGGATCCTGGGCCTCGGCCTGGGCCAGCGCCTCGAGGCCGCCGGGCAGGCCCTCGGCCGGCGTCTCGTCGGCCGGCTCGTCGTCGGCGCTCTGACGCACATAGCGCGACTCGCGGCGGAACACATCCTGGATCTTGTGGTTGAGGATGCCGATCAGCCAGGTGCGCAGGGCCGAGCGGCCCTGGAACCCCTCGCGGCTGGCCAGCGCGGCGGCCAGCGCGTCCTGGACCGCATCCTCGGCGAGGTCCTCGTCGCGGATGCGCCGACGCGCGAAGCGCAGCATGGCGCCGCGGTGGGTGGCCAGCTCGAGCGCGGCGGCTGCGGTGGCGCGGGCCGATGCGGCAAGGCCGGCGGACTCGGGGAACAGGGCGGGTGAAAGGGTGGCAGCACTCATGGGGACGAAGCCTCCGTTCAATGGGGCACGCGATGCAGCCAGTCTGCCCACCCGATCTGTCAGCCAGATCACCCGAAGATCACGATTCGATAACGAATGCGCCGGACCGCGCCGGGCCGGCGCTGCGCGATCGGCTTTCATGCGAGGCCGGCTGGGACTATCCTGCCGCCTCGTCCTCCCCGAGCCCCGCTCCGGACATCCCGCCCATGGACCGCCGCATCCTCGTCATCGAAGACCAGCGCGACATCGCCGACCTGATCGCGCTGCATCTGCGCGATCTCGGCCACGAGGTGGTGTGCCTGCACGACGGGGTGGAGGGTCTGGAGGCCGCCCGCAGCGGCCGCTTCGACCTGATCGTCCTCGACGGCATGCTGCCTGGGCGCGACGGCCTGGAGGTGCTGCGGGCCCTGCGCCTGGACCGCATCGACACCCCGGTGCTGATGCTGACCGCCCGCTCCGGGGAGATCGACCGGGTGCTCGGGCTGGAGCTCGGCGCCGACGACTACCTCACCAAGCCCTTTTCCATCCCGGAGCTGCAGGCGCGGGTCAAGGCGATCCTGCGGCGCATCGAGCGCCGGCCCGCCGCGCCCGCCGGTGACGACGAGCGGCTGGAGTTCGGCGAGCTGAGCATCGACACCGCCAGCCGCGAGGTTCGGCTGGGCGGCCGCCCGGTGGCGCTCACCGCGCGGGAGTTCGACCTGCTGCTGCACTTCGCCCGCCACCCCGGGCGGGCCTTCACCCGCCTGCAGCTGCTCGACGCGGTCTGGGGCACCACCTTCGAGGGCTACGAGCACAACGTCAACACCCACATCAACCGGCTGCGCGGCAAGATCGAGACCGATCCGGCCGACCCGCGCTATGTGCTGACCGTGCGTGGCGTGGGCTACCGGTTCACCGACCCGCGGGCGGCCACCGGCCGATGAAGTCCCTGCGCTTCCGGGTGCTGGCGCTGGTGGCGGCCTTCGGGCTGCTCACCGCGGTGCTGCTGGCCGGCATCCTGTTCACCTCGGTGCGCGGCTACTACATGGACCTCACCTCCGACAAGTCGGCGCGCTTCATCGAGCGGGTGCTCGAGATGCACCCCGACCTGTGGGCCGCCTACGAGAAGGATCCGTCGGCCTTCTCCAGCCAGCTGCGCGAGTATGTCCTCTACTCGCCCAACACCGGCCTGTACCTGCTCGACGAGACCGGCGCGATCCTGGCGAGCGCGGGAGACCCGGGCGCGCATCGGGGCGCGCAGCCGATCGACCTCGCGCCGGTACGCGCGGCCTTCGAGACCGGCTCCGATGAGCCGGTGATCGCCCACGACCCTGACGAGCCCCGCCGGCGCTGCCTGGTGGCGGCCCGGCCGGTGATGCGCGGCGGTCAGGTCATGGGCTGGCTCTATGTGGCGGCGCGCTCCACCGACCTCGCCTCCCACACGCCCGAACTGCTGCGCAGCTATGCGGTGCGCACCGCGGTCACGGTGGCCCTCATGACCCTCTCGCTGGGCGTGCTGCTCACCCTGGCCATGATGGCCCTGCTCACCCGCCCGCTGATCCAGCTCACCCGGGTGGTGGAAGGCGTGCGCGATGCCGACTTCGCCGCCGGCGTCGAGCAGCTGCTGCTGCCCAACTGCGGCCGCGACGACGAGGTCGGGCGGCTCTCGCGCACCTTCCGCGAGACCTTCGACCGGCTCAACCTCGAGGCCTCGCGGGCCCGCGAGACCGACGCCCGGCGCCGCGAGATGGTGGCCAGCGTGTCGCATGACCTGCGCACGCCGCTCACCGCGCTGATCGGCCTGCTCGACACCGTGCGTCTGAAGGGCGGCACGATGAGCGCCGCCGAGCAGGCGGACTATCTGGCGCGGGCCTCGGACAACGCCCAGCATCTCAAGCGCCTGACCGATGCGCTGAACGAGCTCTCGCGGCTGGACAGCCCGGAGTTCCGCACCCATCCCGAGCCGATCGCGATCGGCGAACTCGCCGATGATGTGGTGCAGCGCTTCATGGCCCGCGCCCGCGAGGCCGGCCTGAGTCTGGCGCTCGACTATCCCGACGGGCTGCCGCTCACCGCGGTGGATGCCGGACTGATCGAGCGGGCGCTGGCCAATCTCATCGACAACGCGCTGCGGGTCACGCCCACCGGCGGCCGGGTGTGGGTGCGGGTCATGCGCGAGGCCCAGGGTCTGCGGCTGGAGGTGTCGGACACCGGCCCCGGCGTGGCCGAGGAAGACCAGCCGCGGGTGTTCGACCGCTTCTACCAGACCGCCCGGCACCGCGACCTGCGCGGCAGTTCCGGCCTGGGGCTGGCGATCGTCAAGCGGGTGGCCGAGCTGCACGGCGGCCACGCCGGGCTGCGCAGCCGGCCCGGCGAGGGCGCCACCTTCTTCATCGCGCTGCCGTCGGCGGCTTGAGCCGACGCTGCGCCACCAGCAGCACGGCGCCCACGCTCATGAGCGCGGCGCTGCCCAGGGCCAGGCTGATCAGCGAGCCCCAGAGCATCGGCACCAGAAGAGCCGCGGCCAGGCTGTTGGCCAAGCTCTGCACGAAGCCGTGGCAGGACGAGACCATGCCTCGCCGCTCGGGCGAGAGATCGCTCAGCATCACCTGCAGCGGCGGCGTGGCGATCGCCAGCCCGAAGGTGTAGACGCACAGCGGCAGCGCCGCCCAGGGCAGCGCGCCGGGCAGCAGTCCGCTCACCAGCAGGTTGGCCGCCACCGCCCCCGCCATGAGCACCTGGCCGAGCCGGACGCTGACATCGGGCGCGAAACGGTCGGCCAGGCGCGCGGCCAGCATGGCGCCCGCCATGGTGCCGATGGTGAACGGCAGGAAGAGCCAGTAGAACTGCGTGGGCTGCAGCCCGAGCAGGACAATGAGAAAGGCCGGGGCGGCCATCACATAGAGGAAGAAGCCCTGGAAGCTGGTGCACATCGCGAGCGACAGCCGCCAGAACTGCGCCTGCCGGAACACCGAGACATAGCCGCGGGCAAGCGAGGCCGGACGCAGGCTCTGGCGACGCTCGGCGGGCAGGGTCTCGGGCAGCAGCAGCAGCACCGCGAGCCACAGCGCCGAGGACATGAGCACCAGGAACCAGAACACCGCGCGCCAGCCCAGCCAGTCCTGGAGCAGGCCGCCGATCATCGGCGCGATCGCGGGCGCGAGCGCGAAGACCATGGTCGACTGGGCCATCAGGCGGTGGGCGTCGGCGCCATGCGCGAGGTCGCGGATGACCGCTCGGCTGATGGCCAGGCCGGCGCCGCCGACCAGGCCCTGCACTGCCCGCCAGAACCAGAGCGCCTCGATGCTGCCGGCCAGCGCCGCGCCCACGCTCGCGCCGGCAAAGACCGCGTACGAGAACAGCAGCACCCGCCGCCGGCCGAGGGCATCGGACACCGAGCCGTGCCACAGGATGGCCAGGGCAAACGCGAACAGGTAGGCCGACAGGGTCTGCTGGACCTGCACCGGCGAGGCGCCGAGATCGCGGCCGATGGCCGGCAGCGAGGGCAGGTAGGTGTCGATGGCGAACGGGCCGATCGAGCCGAGCGCGGCGAGCAGCAGGACGAAGCCCCGAGAGGCGCGAAACCGCGGCGGATCGGGCGCTGCGGCGGGATCGGGGGCAGGGCTCACCGCGACACTGTACCGCGCCGGGCCGCCACGGCCGGCGCGACCCGCGCGGCCTATATAATCGAGGGTTTCCATCCTTCCGGCGCCACTTCCGGCCCCCGCCCATGACCAAGCCCGACAAGCGTATCGACAAAGTGGTTCTCGCCTACTCGGGCGGCCTGGACACCTCGGTGATCCTGAAGTGGCTTCAGGACGAGTACCACTGCGAGGTGATCACCTTCACCGCCGACATCGGCCAGGGCGAGGAGCTCGAGCCGGCGCGCCAGAAGGCCGAGAAGTTCGGCGTGAAAAAAATCTACATCGAAGACCTGCGCGAGGAGTTCGTGCGCGACTTCGTCTTCCCGATGTTCCGCGCCAACACCCTCTACGAGGGCGAATACCTGCTCGGCACCTCGATCGCGCGGCCGCTGATCGCCAAGCGCCTGGTGGAGATCGCGCGCGCCGAGCGCGCCGACGCCATCTCCCACGGCGCCACCGGCAAGGGCAACGACCAGGTCCGCTTCGAACTCGGCGCCTACGCGCTCATGCCCAATGTGCGCATCATCGCGCCCTGGCGCGAGTGGGATCTGCTGTCGCGCGACAAGCTGCTGGCCTACGCCGACGCCAACGGCATCCCGGTCGACTACAAGAAGCGCAAGGGCGAGGCGCCCTTCTCCATGGACGCCAACCTGCTGCACATCTCCTACGAGGGCGGCGTGCTGGAAGACCCGGCCCGCGAGCCGCCGGCCAAGGGCATGTGGCGCCTCACCGTGCCCGTGGAAAAGGCGCCGGGCAAGCCCGAGGATGTCGAGCTGGAATTCCGCCGCGGCGATCTGGTCGCCATCAACGGCAAGGCCATGCGGGCCCACGAGCTGCTCGCCGAGCTCAACCGGCTCGGCGGCCGCCACGGCGTCGGGCGTCTCGACCTGGTCGAGAACCGCTATGTCGGCATGAAATCGCGCGGCTGCTACGAGACCCCGGGCGGCACCGTGCTCTGGAAGGCGCACCGCGCCATCGAGTCGCTCACCCTCGACCGCGAGGTGGCGCACCTCAAGGACGACCTGATGCCGCGCTACGCCAGCCTGGTCTACAACGGCTACTGGTGGTCGCCCGAGCGGCGCGCGCTGCAGGTGCTCATCGACCACACCCAGCAGAATGTCAACGGCTTCGTCACGCTGCGGCTCTACAAGGGCAATGTCACGGTGGTGGGCCGGCGCTCCGAAGACTCGCTCTTCGACGCGCGCATCTCCACCTTCGATGACGACGGCGGCGCCTACAACCAGGCCGACGCCGGCGGCTTCATCAAGCTGAACGCGCTGCGCATGCGCATCGCCGCCAACAAGGCCGGCAGCAAGGCCGCGCCCAGACCGCGCGCCACGCGTGCCGGCAAGGCGGCCGCGAAGCCCGCAGCCGCTGCGGCCGCGCCCGCTCCGGCGGCCAGCGCGCGCCGGCGCAAGGCTGGCGCCTGAGCCCGGCTCGGGCGCGCAACCCGCCCGATGGCCCTGCTCACCGTTCAGGGGGCTGAACTCGCGTTCGGTCACCACGCGCTGCTGGCCGGTGTCGATCTCGCGATCGAGCCCGGCGAGCGCATCGGCCTGATCGGCCGCAACGGCACCGGCAAGTCCTCGCTGCTCAAGGCCATCGCCGGAGAGCTCAGGCTCGACGCCGGCGAGATCCGCCATGCCGGCGGGGTGCGGGTGGTCTTCCTCCCGCAGGAGCCGGTCTTCGAACCCGGCCTGAGCGTGTCGCAGGCGGTGGCCGGCGCGCTCGCCCCCGATCTCGACGAGCACGAGGCCTGGCAGAGCGCGCACCGGGTGGAGGCCACGCTGTCGCGCTTCGGCCTCGATGGCGAGGCCGCGATCGACACCCTCTCGGGCGGCCAGCGCAAGCGGGTGGCGCTGGCCCAGGCGATGGTGCGCGAGCCCGACCTGCTGCTGCTCGACGAACCGACCAACCACCTCGACATCGCCGCCATCGTCTGGCTCGAGGGCGTGCTGCGCGCCTTCCGCGGCGCGGTGCTCATGATCACCCACGACCGGCGCTTCCTCGACGCGGTGGTCACGCGCATCATCGAGCTCGATCGCGGCATCCTGCGCAGCTATCCGGGCGACTTCGCAACCTACCTGCGGCGCAAGGCCGACGAGCTCTCGGCCGAGGCGCTGGAGCGGGCGCGCTTCGACAAGCTGCTCTCGCAGGAAGAGGTCTGGATCCGCAAGGGCGTGGAGGCGCGCCGCACCCGCAACGAAGGCCGGGTGCGACGCCTGCAGGCCCTGCGGGCGCAGCGCGAGGCCCGTCGCGAGCGCATCGGCCGGGCCCGCCTGGCGGTCGACGCCGGCGAGAAGTCCGGCAAGCTGGTGGCCGAGCTGATCGATGCCACGGTGCGCTTCGACGGCCGGGCCGTGCTCCATGAGGTGAGCTGCCTCATCCAGCGCGGCGACCGGGTCGGCATCGTCGGCCCCAACGGCGCGGGCAAGACCACGCTGCTGCGCACCCTGCTCGGCGAGCAGCGCCCAGATGCCGGCCGGGTGCGGCTGGGCACGCAGCTGCAGCTCGCCTACTTCGACCAGCTGCGCGAACAGCTCGACCCCGAAGCCACGGTGGCCGACACCATCTCGCCCGGCTCGGAGTGGGTGGAGATCGCCGGCCAGCGCATCCATGCCATGAGCTACCTCGAACGCTTCCTGTTCGAGCCGGCGCGCGCCCGCTCGCCGGTGCGAACGCTCTCGGGCGGGGAGCGCAACCGCCTGCTGCTGGCCCGGCTGTTCGCCCGACCGGCCAATCTGCTGGTGCTCGACGAGCCGACCAACGACCTCGACATCGACACCCTGGAGCTGCTCGAGGAACTGCTCGACGACTATCCCGGCACCCTGCTGCTGGTCAGCCACGACCGGGCCTTTCTCGATGCGGTGGTCACCCAGACCCTGGCCAGCGAGGGCGACGGCCGCTGGCAGGAATACGCCGGCGGCTGGAGCGATGTCGAGGCGGCCCGGCAGCGCCAGGCGGCATCGGCAACGGCCGCGGCGTCAGCGCCTCGGGCGGGCGTTGCCGGCGAGGATCGGATGCGTCCGCCGCCGGCGCCCGTCACCGGTGCCGCCGAGGCGCCGCCCTCGGCGCGCCGCGAGCCGTCGCGCGCCAAGCTCAGCTACCGCGAGCAGCGCGAGCTCGAGGCGCTGCCCGAGCGGATCGCGGCCCTGGAAGCCGAGCAGCAGCAGCTCGCCACGCGGCTGGCCGATCCGGCCACCTACCGCGGCGGCGATGGCGAGGCCGCCAGCCTGCGGGCCATGAACGAGCGGGTGGCGGCGATCGAGACCGAGCTGATGGGCTGTCTGGAACGCTGGGAGGCGCTGGAGGCGAGACGCGGCTGAGCCGTTCGGCGGCCGGCGCGGTTTGGCCCTGGGCGACGCAGGGTTAAGATGCCAGGGATGCCCTCCTCCGCCGTCGCGCCCGTCACCATCACCCGCACCCGGCTGGAGTCGCCGGCGCACCGGGAGGCCCTGCTGGGACTGCTCGACGAATACGCCAGCGGGCCCACCGGCCGCGGCTATCCGCTCGACGACCAGGCCCGACGGGCGCTGCCCGGTGTGCTCGCCGCACGCCCGCACTTCCTGGGGTGGCTCGCCTTCGTCGGCGCCGAGCCGGCCGGGCTGATCAACTGCTTCGAGGGCGTGTCCACCTTCCGCGCGCAGCCGCTGCTCAACATCCACGACATCGCGGTGAGCCCGCGATTCCAGCGTCGCGGCATCGCCCGCGCGCTGCTGGCCGCGGCGCAGGCCGAAGCCGAGGCCCGGGGCTGCTGCAAGCTCACCCTGGAGGTCCTGGAAGGCAACACCGGCGCGCTGCGCGCCTACCAGCAGGCGGGCTTCCAGTCCTACGCGCTCGATCCCGCCCTGGGCCGGGCGGTATTCCTCGAGAAACCGCTGGGCTGACCGCAAGCCCGACAGACCCGAAAGGAAAACCATGCCCTCTTTCGACATCGTCTCCGAGGCCAGCCTGGTCGAGGTCCGCAACGCGCTCGACCAGGCCAACAAGGAGATCGCCAACCGCTTCGACTTCAAGGGGTCCGACGCCCGCATCGAGCAGAAGGAACGCGAGCTCACCGCCTACGCCGATGACGAATTCAAGCTCGGCCAGGTGCGCGATGTGCTGCTGGCCAAGTTCGCCAAGCGCGGGGTCGATGTGCGCTTCCTCGAGCACGGCGACCCGCAGAAGATCTCCGGCGACAAGCTCAAGCAGCCGATCACCATCCGCCACGGGGTGAGCGGCGATCTCGCCAAGCGGATCGTGCGGCTGGTGAAGGACAGCAAGCTCAAGGTGCAGGCCAGCATCCAGGGCGACACGGTTCGGGTCACCGGCGCCAAGCGCGACGACCTGCAGGCGGCGATCGCGCTGCTGCGCAAGGAGGTCACCGATGTGCCGCTCGGCTACGAGAACTTCCGCGACTGAGCCGATCCCCCGGAGACAATCCGCATGAACCACCCGCTGAAAACCCGCCGTCCGCTGCTGCTCGCCGGCCTGGGCATGTCCGCTGCGGCGGCGCTGACGGGTCGCGCCGTCGCCCAGGACGCGACCGTGTACCGCTTCTCGCCGGTCAACCAGTACGGCATCGAGCTCACCGCGAAGTACTGGAACCCGATCATCGAGCATGTGTCGGCACGCAGCGGTGTGCGCCTGCAGCTCAAGATCGGCCGCACCTCGGCCGACACCACCGCCTATGTGCTGGCCAACGAGGTGGAGTTCCTGTTCTCCAACCACATGTTCAGTCCGGAACGCGAGCAGATGGGCTGGCGGGTGTTCGGCCGGCGTCAGACCGCACCGATCCACAGTCAGATCGTGGTGCTGGGCTCCTCGCCGATCCAGCGACTCGAGGAGCTCGAGGGCCAGCAGGTGGCCTTCCCGGGCCCCGAGGCCACGGTGGCCTACAAGTTCGCCTACGCCCAGCTGCTCAAGCGCAACATCACTGTGCAGGTGGTCTTCGGCGGCAACATGGACGGCGCCTTCGCCCAGCTGCTGAGCGGCAAGGTGCGGGCGGCAGGCACGCACAGCCAGCTCGCCGAGGGCTGGTCGCGCCGCGAAGGTCAGGCCCTGCGCGCGCTGTGGCAGTCCGAGCCGCTGCACGATCTCCCGCTGATGGCCTCGCGCAAGGTGCCCGAGAAGGACCTGCAGGCGGTGGCGCGCGCGTTCATCGAGATGGGCCGCGATCCGGTCGGGCAGCGGGTGCTGGCGCAGAGCTCGGAGCTGGTCAAGCTGCCGGCCAACACCCAGTTCGTCGCCTCCAACGGCTCGGAGTACGGCGCCTACCGTGCCTTCTACCAGTCGGCGCCGCCCAGCCTGCGCTGACGCGCCACGCCCGCCGATCCGCGATGCCGCCCCTGCTCGGTCACCTCGAACGGCTGCTGCCCCGCTCGCTGGTCAACAGGGTGTTCGCGCTCTACGGCGCCAGCCTGCTCATCCTGCTCGGCGGCGGCCTGGCGCTGTTCATGCGCCACCAGTTCACCCACCAGGTGGAGAACACCCAGCAGGCCTCGGTGATGCTGGTCGAGGTGGTGGCGCAGGCGGTGCAGGACAGCGTGGTCATCGGCGACTACGACACGGTGCGCAAGATCCTCGACAAGGCGGTCCAGGACTCGGTGTTCGAGTCGGCCTCCTTCATCGAGCGCAGCGGCGGGCGCATCCAGGCCAACAGCCGCGCGCCCACCCGCGGGCGC
>JAGWVN010000065.1 GCA_018970865.1 Betaproteobacteria bacterium | reverse complement strand
CGCGCGCCCCCCGGTCGCATCACCGCCATGTTCTGGCTCGGCATCCATTTCCCCCTGCTGGCGCTCGAGGTCTTCCTGCGCGCCCTGCCCAGCGCCACAGGCGCAGCCCCGGCCCCGCCTGGCCTGGCGGTATGCCGCCAGTTGCGGGTGCTGCATGCCTGCGAACAGGCCCGGGCGCGGGGCATACAGCCCGGCATGAAACAGGCCACCGCACTGGCCATCGCACCCGACCTCCTGTTGCGCGAGCAGAACCCACGGCTCGAGGCGGAAGCCATCGCCTCGGCTGCCAGCTGGGCCCTGCAGTTCACCCCGTCGGTCAGCGTGCAGACCACCCCCGCGGCGGGGCTGTCCCCGCCCGGCGCCGCGCCGGCGCAGCCATGCGGCCTGCTGCTCGAGGTCGAACCCAGCCTGCGGCTGTTCGGCGGGGTCGCCGCCCTCGCCGAACAGCTGCGCACCGGTCTGAAGGCCCAGGGCTTCGAGCCGCGGATCGCCGCCGCGCCCACCGCCACCGGTGCCTGGCTGCTCGCCCGGCACCACGACGGCCTGATCGCCGACAGCCCGGCGAGCCTCAATGCCCGACTTGCCCGGCTGCCCGTCAGCGCACTCGACAGCGCCGAGGCGCATCGCGATGTCCTCGCATCGCTCGGGGCCGACACCCTCAGGCAACTCTCGCTGCTGCCCCGGGCCGGGGTGGCGCGGCGCTTCGGGCCGGGCCTGCTCATGGAGCTCGACCGGGCTTTCGGGCGGGTTCCCGAGGCCCGGGAATGGTTCGTCGCGCCAGCATGCTTCACAGCCCGGCTCGAACTGCCAGCCCAGGCCGAGACGGCCGATGCCTTGCTGGCCGGGGCCGCCCGGCTGCTGATCGCCTTGTGCGGCTGGCTGAACGCGCGCCACGCCGGAGCCCGATCCATCCTGCTCGGCGCCCTGCATGACGATCCTCCGATCACCACCGTTTCGCTGAGCCCGGCCGATCCCAGCGCCGACCCGCAGCGCCTGGGCAGCCTGCTGCGCGAGAAGCTGTCGGTGCTGCGACTGCGCGCCCCGGTGCACACCCTGCGGCTCGACTGCGAGTCGGTCGCGCCCATGAGCGCCGAGAGCCAGACCCTCTTCCCCACCCCCACCCAGGCCCGGGAGAGCCTGGGACGGCTGATCGAACAGCTTCAGGCCCGGCTCGGTCACGACCGGGTGCTGCGGTTGTGTCTGCAATCCGACCACCGCCCCGAGAAGGCTGCGGCGATGGATCAGGCCGGCATCGACACCCTGGTGGACACCCGCCCGAAGCCCCGGCGGCCCGGCATGGCCGGCGGCAAGAACGCCGGCAGCCGCGGCCCGGACAGCGCCTCGCTCCGCGGCCAGCCGGCACAAGGCCCGGAAGCCATGCCCGCCGACATCGGCGCCCTGCCCAGGCCGCTGTGGCTGCTGGAACGCCCCCAAGCCCTCGGCGAGCGCCAGCAGCGGCCCTGGCTGCAGGGGCCGCTCACCCTGCTCGCCGGCCCCGAGCGCATCGAGACCGGCTGGTGGGACGGCGGGCTGATCCAGCGCGACTACTTCATCGCCGGCGATTCGGACGGTGTGCTGCTCTGGATCTACCGGGAGCGTCTCCCGGGGGATGGGCAGGCCGCGGGCTGGTTCCTGCAGGGTCGATTCGGCTGAGCCCGGGCGCCCTGCCCCACCGCCCGGGCCCGATCGGCATCAGGCCAGGCTGCGCACCGTGTAGCCGCCCGACTTGTCGTCGAGGGACAACTCGATCAGTCCGCGGTCGCGCGCCTCTTCGAGCAGCCGATTGAACGAACGGAAACCGTAGTACCCCTCGCTGAAACCCGGTTTGCGGCGGCGCAGGGTCTGCTTGACCATCGAGCCCCAGATCTTCTCGTCCTCGCCCCGCTCGGCAGTCAGGGCCTCCAGCGTGCCCACGACCAGATCGAGCGCCTGCTGCCGCCGGGCTTCGGCAGCGCCATCGGGGGCTTCGGAGGCTTCGCCGCTCTCCGGCATGAGGGGCTCAGGCGCAACCGGGACCGCCGTCGGATCGGACGGGATGCGCTCCGCGGCGCGGACCGTGACGCGCTCCGCGGTGCGCTCCATGACGGGCTCCGTGGCGCGTTCCGTGGCGCGTTCCGTGGCGCGGTCCGCCGCGCGCTCCGCGGTGCGTTCCGGCATGCGGTCCGCAGCCCGCGCCGAGGCGCGCGCCGATCGACGCGCCGACGCGGGCGCCTCCGCCGCGGATTCGCCGACGGCATCGGCATCGCCCTGGCGGGTGCTGCGACGACGGCGGACCGGCCTGTCGGGCGCCGCCTCCGGTTCGGCCGGCGCCACGGGCGCGCGCGCCTCGCTGACGCGGACCAGATCGTCGTAGAAGATGAATTCGTCGCAGTTGTTGATCAGCAGTTCGGAGGTGGAGTTCTTCACGCCGACCCCGATCACCGTCCGGGCGTTCTCGCGCAGCTTGCTCACCAGGGGCGAGAAGTCGGAGTCGCCGCTGATGATCACGAAGGTGTCGACATGCGACTTGGTGTAGCAGAGATCCAGCGCATCGACCACCATGCGGATGTCGGCCGAATTCTTTCCCGAGAGCCGCACATGCGGAATCTCGATCAGCTCGAAGGAGGCCTGATGCATGGCCGCCTTGAACTCGCGGTAGCGCTCCCAGTCGCAGTAGGCCTTCTTCACCACGATGCTGCCCTTGAGCAGCAGTCGCTCGAGCACCTTGCTGATGTCGAACTGCTTGTAGCGGGATTCACGCACGCCGAGCGCGACATTCTCGAAGTCGCAGAACAGCGCCATGCTCCGTGTGTCGGGGGTGTGATCGTTCATGGATGCCCTGTTGGCGCCGCCCACCATCGGGCGGCGCGCCGACCCTATCACAGCGGCCCGCCGGTCTGACGCCGACGATCAGAGCCGGTGCGTGTGGCCGCCCTGTTCCCGCTCGGCGCGCACCTGGCAGTCCAGGCAGCGAAGGGCCAGCGGCTGCGCCATCAGCCGCTGCGGCTCGATCGGCTCGCCGCAGCGCTCGCAGCTGCCATAGGTGCCCGCCCCGATCGCGAGCACCGCCCGGTCGATCGCCTGCAGCTCATGCAGATCGCGCGAGGCCTCGGCCAGATCGAGCCCGCTCTCGGCCAGCGCAAACGACTGCTCGCCGCTGTCATGGCCGCCACGACCATCCTGGGCATCCTCGGCGGCATCGACGAGCTTGCCGGCCACCTCGCCGCGCAAGCGCCGCGCCCGAGCCCGCAGCCCGGCGAGCAGCGCTGCCTGTTCCTCGTGTGTGAACGCCATGATCGCTCCTGAATCCCGGTCGGCGACCGGTCTGGCGGGCACTATCGCGCGCTCCGGCCGCGGGGGCATTGACCGATCGCAATCGGCGAGGGGGCGGCCGGCGGCCAGGGCCCAGGCAAAGGCGAGGCGGTCGGCCACCAGGGTTCGGGCAAAGGCGAGTCGGCCAGCCGCCGAGGCTTGAGGACAGGCGAGCGGCCGCGGCCCGTGCGCAAGCGATGCGCTCGGCCGCCGCAGATCAGGCAAAGGCGATGCGATCGACCGCGTCGGTGATCAGCAGGTCAAGTCCCATCCCGGCGAGCATCGCCGCCCGCCCGGGATCGTTCACCGTGTAGGCCAGCACCTTCAGACCTTCGGCGTGGGCGGCGTCGATCAGCGCCGCGTCGAGCAGCTCGTGATGGAGATCGATGGCCACGCAGCCCAGCGCCCGTACCTGGGCGAGCCAGTCATGAGGCAGGCGATGCATCAGCAGCGCTCTGGGCAGTTCGGGCGCAACCGCCCCCGCCGCTGCAAGTGCCTGCGAAGAGAACGACGAGAGCAGCGGCGGCACCGCGGCGCCGGCCCACAGCGCCCGCGCCTCGAGCGCCACCGCGGCGCCGGTCTCGGCCTCACGGCCCGGACAGGGCTTGATCTCGATGTTGGCCAGGCAGTGGTTGGCGCGCAGCCAGGCAGCCACGCCGGCGAGCGTGGGCACCGGTTCGCCGGCGAAGGCGGGCGAGTGCCAGCTGCCGGCATCCAGGCGCGCGATCTGGCCCAGCGTGAACGAGGCGAGCCGGCCGTGGCCGCTGGTGGTGCGATCGACGGTGGGGTCGTGCATCAGC
The DNA here is from genome assembly GCA_018970865.1 of Betaproteobacteria bacterium. Taxonomy (GTDB): domain Bacteria; phylum Pseudomonadota; class Gammaproteobacteria; order Burkholderiales; family Burkholderiaceae_E; genus Quisquiliibacterium. The sequence continues at coordinate 17,242 of JAGWVN010000065.1, read as the reverse complement.
ACCAGCACGCCATCGGCCGACAGCTTCACATCGAATTCGAACATCCGGTAGCCAATCGCCGCGCCGTGACGGATGGCAGCCAGCGTGTTCTCGGGCGCGAGCTTGCCGGCGCCACGGTGGGCGCAACGCGCGGGATAGGGCCAGACGGGGACGCTCATGTCACTTCTCCGTGTCGACCAGGCCGCGCACGAACCAGCGCTGCATCAGCACCACCACCAGCACCGGCGGCAGCATCGCCAGCATGGCGGTGGCCATGACCAGGTTCCACTCGGTGGCGGCGTCGCCGCCGGCGATCATGCGCTTGATGCCGATCACCACCGTGTACATGGATTCCTGGGTGGTCATCAGCAGCGGCCAGAGGTACTGGTTCCAGCCCAGGATGAACAGGATGACGAACAGGGCCGCGATGTTGGTCCGCGACAGCGGCAGCAGGATGCTGAAGAAGAAACGCATCGGCCCCGCGCCATCGATGCGCGCGGCCTCGGTGAGTTCCTCGGGCACGGTGAGGAAGAACTGCCGGAACAGGAAGGTGGCGGTGGCCGAGGCGATCAGCGGCAGGGTCAGGCCGGTGTAGGTGTCGAGCAGCCCGAGGTCGGACATCACCTGGTAGGTGGGCATGATGCGCACCTCCACCGGCAGCATCAGCGTGACGAAGACGATCCAGAAACAGGCCTGGCGGAAGCGGAAGCGGAAGTACACCAGCGCGAAGGCCGACAGCAGCGAGATGAGGATCTTGCCGATCGCGATGGTCAGCGCCATGACCAGGCTGTTGAAGAGCATGGCGCGAACCCCGGCCTGGCTGGCCCCGGCGCCGGTGGCCAGCACCTCGGCGTAGTTGGCCAGCAGGCGATCGCCGGGCAGCAGCGACATCGGCGCGGCCATGACCTGCTCCTGGGTCTGCGTGGAGGCGACGAAGGCCACATAGAGCGGCAGCATCACCACGAAGATCCCGAGCCCGAGCACGAGATAGGTGAGGACATCGAGGAAGCGGTTGCGCTCGACCATGCTCAGTACTGCACCTTCTTCTCGACATACCGGAACTGCAGGAAGGTGAGCGCCACCACGATCACCATCAGCACCACCGACTGCGCGGCCGAACCGCCGATGTCGAGCGCCTTGAAGCCGTCGTGGTAGACCTTGAACACCAGGATCTCGGTGGCATTGGCCGGCCCGCCAGAGGTCACCGCGTCGACGATGGCGAAGGTATCGAAGAACACATAGACGATGTTCACCACGAACAGGAAGAAGGTGGTGGGCGAGAGCAGCGGGAAGATCACATACCGGAAGCTGCGCCACGCGCCGGCGCCGTCGAGCGCGGCGGCCTCGATCAGCGAGCGCGGGATGGATTGCAGCCCGGCGAGGAAGAAGATGAAGTTGTAGCTGATCTGCTTCCAGACCGTGGCCATGATGATCAGCAGCATCGCCTGGTCGCCATCGAGCACATGGTTCCAGGTGACGCCGACGCCGCGCAGCCAGTGGGTGACCACGCCGAGCGTGGGATTGAACAGGAACATCCAGAGCACGCCGGCGATCGCCCAGGCCACGGCATAGGGCCAGATCAGCAGGGTGCGCAGCAGCAGCCGGGCGCGCAGCGCCCGATCGGCAAAATAGGCCAGCGTGAGGCTGAACACCAGGCCGATCACCGTGGCCGAGAGCGAGAACACCGCGGTCACCCGCATGGCGTTCAGGTAAAGCGGATCAGCGAACAGCCGGGCGAAGTTCTCGAGCCCGACGAACTCGGCATTCCCGCCGAAGGCGTCCTGGATGAAGACCGACTGGTAGAGCGCCTGGACCGCGGGCCAGTAGAAGAACACCGCCACCACCGCGAGTTGCGGCAGCAGCAGCGCCCAGGGCAGCCAGCCCGCGGGAAAGACGGCGCGCTTGATCATCGATCCGTCAGGGCGCGGCCAGCCGCCGGGGCGGCCGCGCCACCGGCCTCACTCCTTCGCGGTGCGCTCGAAGCGCGCGAGCAGATCGTTGCCGCGGCTGGTCATCTTGGCCAGCGCCTGCTTGGCGTCCTGCTTGCCGGCGAACAGCGCCTCCATCTCCTCGTGGACCACATCACGGATCTGCACGAAGCTGCCCAGACGCACGCCCCGCGACTTGTCGGTGGTCTTGACCACCATCTGCTCCACCGAGACATCGGTGCCCGGGTTCTTCTCGTAGAAGCCCGACTTGCGGGTGAGCTCGTAGGAGGCGAGCGTGAGCGGCAGGTAGCCGGTCTGCTGATGCCATTCCGCCTGCAGCTCGGTGGCCGACAGGAAGGAGAAGAACTTCGCGATGCCCTTGTACTCGGCCGGCTTCTTGCCCGCCATCACCCACAGGCTGGCGCCGCCGATCACCGAGTTCTGCGGCGCGCCCTGAACATCGGTGTAGTACGGCAGCCGCGCGATCGCGAAGTTGAACTTCGCGTTGCGCTTGATGTTGGCGTAGGCCGCCGAGCTGCCGGTGAACATGGCGCACTCGCCGCTGAAGAACTTGGAGTCGCCCTCGCTGGTGCGGCCGGCGTAGGTGAAGTAGCCCTTCTTCGACCAGTCGGCAAGATTGGCGAGGTGCTTTTCATGCAGCGGGGTGTTGATGGCCAGCCGCGCCTTGAGGCTGCCGAAGCCGTTGTTCTCGGTGGCGAAGAGCACGTTGTGCCAGGCCGAGAAGTTCTCCATGTGGACCCAGCTCGGCCAGCTGGTGGTGTAGCCGCAGCGGGCCGCGCCGGCGGCCTTCACCTTGGCCGCGGCGGCTGCCACCTCGGGCCAGGTCTCGGGTGCCTTGGTGACGCCCGCGGCGGCCAGCGCATCCTTGTTGTAGTAGAAGACCGAGGTGGAGCTGTTGAAGGGGAAGGACATCATCTCGCCCTGGCGCGTGGTGTAGAAGCCCGCCACCGCCGGCACATAGGCCTTGCGGTCGAACTTCTCGCCGGCGTCCTTCATGATCTTCTCGACCGACACCACCGCGCCCTTGGCCGACATCATGGTGGCGGTGCCCACCTCGAAGACCTGCACGATGTGCGGCGCGTTGCCGGCGCGATAGGCGGCGATCGAGGCGGCCATCGACTCGGGGTAGGTGCCCTTGAACACCGGCACCACCTTGTACTCGGTCTGGCTCTTGTTGAAGCGGTCGGCCAGGCCGGTGAGCCGGTCGCCGAGGGCGCCGGTCATGGAATGCCACCACTGGATCTCGGTCTGGGCGAGCGCGGGCAGGCTCGCCGCCATCAGCGCGGCGAACACGCCGGCGCGGGCAGAAAACGATTTCATGGTTTCCTCCGGTTCAAAACCGTGATTGTCGATGCGTCAGACGACAAGGATACGACAGCGCCTGTCGGGCCCGACCGCGTCAGCCGCGGCCGGAGAGCACATTGCGCGCCACCACCCAGCGATGCACCTCGGTGGGCCCCTCGTAGACCCGCATCAGGCGGACATCGTTGGCCATCTGCTGCAGCGGCAGTTCCTTGGTCATGCCCATCGCGCCAAAGGTCTGCATGGCGCGGTCGATGATCTCCCAGGCCATCTCGGTGGCGTAGGCCTTGATCATGGACACCTGGCTGCGCGCGTCACGGCCGGTGTCGACGCGCCAGGCCGCCTCATGGGTCATCAGGCGGCAGGCATGGATGCGCGTGGCGGCATCGGCGATCCACCACTGGATGGCCTGGCGCTCGGAGAGCGGCACGCCGAAGGTGGCGCGCTGCGGGGCGTACTCGACCATCATGTCGAGCGCGCGCTGCGCGCGGCCGGTGCACCAGGCCGCCATCTGCACCCGGCGGATGGACAGGCGCTCCTGCATCGGCGCGAATCCCTTGCCTTCCTCGCCGAGCATGGCGGTGTGCGGCAGGCGCAGGTCCTCGAGCGCGATCTCGTAGGTGAAATGGCCACCCAGCATGGGGATGCGGCGCAGCACATTGAAGCCGGGCGTGCCCTTGTCGACGATGAAGGCCGAGATGCCGCCACGGGCGCCCTTTTCGCGATCGGTGGCCGCCATCACGATGGTGAAGTCGGCCTTGGCCGCGCGGCTGATCCAGATCTTGCGGCCGTTGAGCACCCAGTGATCGCCGTCGCGGACCGCGCGCGAGCGCATGGCCGCGGGGTCGCCGCCGGCGCCCGGCTCGGAGATGGCGATGGCCGAGACCATCTCGCCGCGGGTGTAGGGCTCGAGGTAGCGGGCGCGCTGCTCGGCGGTGGCGGTGAGCAGCAGCATGCGCAGGTTGGGCGAGTCGGGCGGCAGGTAGTAGGGCACGATGGTGCGGCCCATGGCCTCGTTGACCGCAACCATCGCGCTCACCGGCAGGTTGGAGCCGCCCAGCTCCTCGGGCGCGTCGAGCCCCCACAGGCCGAGCTCGCGCGAGCGGGCATCGATGCGCCGGTGCTCCTCGGCGGTGAGCTCGTGGCCCTGGCCGGCGGCCTCGCGCTCGAGCACGGTCTTTTCCAGCGGCATGAGCTCCTCGTCGACGAAGCGCTTGACCAGGTCGGCGAGCATGCGGTGTTCATGGGGGAGTTCGAAGTTCATGGCGTGTTGTCTCCGCGTTTGAGTGCCTGCCAGTCCTGCTCGGACCAGCCGAGCAGGTCTTCGGCGCCGGAGGTGCGCAGGTGCGCACCGCCGTCGATGGTGACCATCTCGCCGTTGATGTAGCCCGCCTCGTCGCTGACGAGGTAGCAGGCGAGATTGGCCAGTTCGAGGTGTTCGCCCACCCGGCCCAGCGGATTGCGCGCCTGCGGTCCGGCGCCGCCCTGGCGCTCGGCCACCCGCAGCCGCGACCAGGCCCCGGGCGTGGGGAAGGGGCCGGGGGCGATTGCCACGGTGCGCACCCCGCGCGGCCCCCACTCCACGGCCAGACTCCGGGTCATGGCCAGCACGCCCGACTTGGCGATCGCCGAGGGCACCGTGAAGGCGCGCCCGGTGATCGTGGAGGTGGACAGGATGCTCAGCACCACGCCGGGATGGCCCGCCTCGATCCAGCGCCGGCCGGCGGCGAGCGTGCAGTGGATGGCGCCGTGCAGCGTGGGGCCGAGGATGGCGTCGACCGCGCGGCTCGAGAGCTGCTCGGTGCGGGCCACGAAGGTGGCCGCGGCGTTGTTCACCAGCACGCTCAGCGGGCCGTCGGCCCACAGCGCGGCGAGGGTCTGCTCGACCATGGCGGGATCGCGCACATCGCACCGGTGGACGCCCACCGGCGCGCCGGTGTCGGCGGTGATGGCCGCTGCCGTGGCCTGCAGCACCTCCAGTCGGCGGCCGGCGATGTGAACCGAGGCGCCGAGTTCGGCGAATCGCCGGGCCATGGCCGCGCCCAGCCCCGAGCCGCCGCCGGTGACCAGGATCTTCTTGCTGGCGAGAAGGTCGTGTCGGTACATGCGCGCTCCGCGAGGATGGCTGGCCGGGCGGCTCAGCCCGGCAGACCCGGGTCGAGCCCGATCACGCGATCGGCGGCCATCGCGGCGATCTGCGCCTCGCTGTAGCCGGCCTGGGCGAGGATCTCGGCGGTGTGCTCGCCCAGCCGGGGCGCGAAGGAGCGCACGCCCGCCGGGGTGTCCATGAAGCGCACCGGTGGCCGGGTGTAGCGGATGTTGCCCTGGCCGGGCATCTCGGCGCGCTGGAAGAAGTCCACCGCCGCCAGGTGCGGATGCGCGGGCAGGTCCTCGAGCCGGTAGATCGGAGTGGCCGGCACATCGAGCTCATCGCAGATCGCCATCCATTCGGCGGTGGTGCGGGTGAGGGCGATCTCGGCAAGATGGGCGTAGAGTTCGCGCAGGTGCTGGTTGCGCTTGTGCCGGTCGGCGAGCTGGTAGCGCTCGATGAGCTCGGCGCGACCGGCCATGCGGAAGAACGCCTCCCAGTGCTCGCCGGTGTAGGGCAGCATGGCGATGTGGCCGTCGCGGGTGGCCGCCGGCTTGCGACCGCCGGTGAGCAGCCGGGCATAACCGGCCGGGGCGGTGGGCGGCTCGAAGCTCAGGCCGCCCAGGTGCTCGGCGAGCACGAAGGCGGTCATGGTCTCCAGCATGGGCACCTCCACCTGCTGGCCGCGGCCGCTGCGTTCGCGATGAAACAGCGCCGCCAGCACCGCGCTGACCACCGCCATGCCGGTGGTCTTGTCGGCGATCAGGCTGGGCACATAGTCGGGCAGGGACTGCTGGATCAGGTTGGCGCCGACCAGCCCGCAGGCGGCCTGGATGATGTCGTCGAAGGCCGGCCGGTCGCGGTGCGGACCGTCCTGGCCGAAGCCGGTGGCCGCGCAGTAGACCACCCGCGGATTGAGCGCCGCCACGCGCGCGTAGCCGAAGCCCAGCCGCTCGATGGCGGCCATGCGCATGTTGTGCACCACCACATCGACGCCCGGGATCAGCCGCTCGATGATCTCGCGGCCCCGCGCGGTCTTGAGGTCGACGGCGAGCGAGCGCTTGTTGCGGTTCAGGGCCAGGAAGATCGAGCTCATGCCCTTGACCTTCGAGACGCCGTTGGCGCGCATCAGGTCGCCCTCGAGCCCCTCGACCTTGATCACCTCGGCGCCGTAGTCGGCCAGGATCTGGGTGGCGAGCGGTCCGAGCACCACCGCGGTGAGGTCGAGGATGCGCACGCCGGCAAGCGGGCCAGTGGCCTGGGTTGGGCCTGAGGGCGTGGCGCGGGCGGTGTCGGTGGCAGCAGTCATGGCAGCGGGCAGTCGGGCGGCCGTCTCAGCGGCCCTGAAAGCGCGGAGGCCGGCGCTCGGCCATGGCGGCCACGCCTTCGGCGAAGTCCTGCGAGCGGAACATCAGGCGCTGCTCGGCGGCCTCATGGACGGTGGCCGCGGCCACGGCGTCGGCCAGCCCGGCGCGCAGGGTCTGTCGGGTGGAGACAAGCGCCAGCGGCGCCGACACCGAGAGTTCGGCCGCGAGCGCGCAGGCCGCCTCGCGCACCTGCGCCTGCGGCGCCAGCTGATCGGCCAGCCCCATGGCCACGGCCTGCTCGCCGCCGATCCGCCGCCCGGTGAAGCAGAGAAGCGCGGCCTGGCGCGCGCCCACCAGCCGGGGCAGCGTGACGCTCAGGCCGAAGCCCGGGTGGATGCCCAGCCGGTTGAAATTGGCCGAGAAGCGCGCCTGCGCGCAGGTGACCCGGAAATCGGCGACCAGCGCCAGGCCCAGCCCGCCGCCCACCGCCGCGCCGTGCACCGCGGCGACGATCGGCTTGGCCACGCGAAACAGGCGCACCGCCTCGGCGTAGAGCCCGCCATCGGCGCCGGGATCGGCAAGACCCTGGACCGCACCCGGCGCGCTGAAGTTGCCGCCCGCGCAGAAAGCGCTGCCTTGCGCGGCGAGCACCATGGCCCGGCAGCCCGGATCACGGTCGAGCGCGTGCATGGCGTCAGCCAGGCTGCGCAGCAAGGGGATGTCGAGGAAGTTGCTGGGCGGGCGCCGCAGTTCGAGTACCGCGACAGGGCCCTGCCGGGTGACACCGATTTCGCCCTGCGCCATGGTGGAAGGCCTGCCCGCTGCACTGAGTCGATCGACGATAGCACAGGGCTGCGCGCGCCCCGCCCGGGCGCGTTCCGCTCCCGGCCCTTGCATCCGCACGGCCCCGGCGGGCCGTCGCGCCGGAACCGGACACGCCCCGGCGCGATCGGCCCCTGCGCGGCTTGCGGGCCCCGTCGCGGCGCGACAAGATGCGGCACCGCCCTCCCCTGAGGCCCGAGCCCATGACCATCCTGCTGATCCGCCACGGCGAGACGCCCCTGAATGCCGCCCGGGTGATGCAACCGCCCGAGACGCCCTTGAGCGAGCGTGGCATCGCCCAGGCGCAGGCCCTGGCGCAGCGCCTGGGCACGGAACCGCTCGCCGGCATCCTGAGCAGCGACCTGCGCCGGGCCCACGACACCGCGCGGGCGCTGGCGACGCGCACCGGCCTGGCCCTGCAGACCACGCCGCTGCTGCACGAGCGCAACTTCGGGCGGCTGCGCGGCCAGCCCTACGACCACCTCGGCTTCAACCCCTTCGAGATGCAGGAGGCGCCACCCGAGGGCGAATCGATCCCCGAGTTCCTGGCGCGGGTGGCGCAGGCCTTCCAGAGCGCGGTACGCCTGCGCGCCAGCCTGGACGGGCCGCTGGCGGTGGTCACGCACGGGCTGGTGATCAAGGCGATCCTGCGCGGCCATGTCCGCCTGCCCGAGGGGGTGGCTGTGCCCGAGCGCATCGGCAACACCTCGATCAGCGTGCTCGACGCCCAGCCGCCGCATGCGCTCAGCCTGCTCGACTGCGTGGCCCATCTGGAGGGCAGGCTGCTGGAAGACGGCAGCAGCCTCTCGGGCGGCTGAAAGCCGCCGTCAATACCCGAACACGCTGCGGGGGAAAGCCGCTTCTTGGTACCGTGCGGAATCTTTCCCCCCTCGGAGCACGCACCATGACCTCCCGCCGCACCTTCATCATGCAGATCAGCCTCGGCGCCACCGCGCTGGCCAGCGCCCACGCCAGCGCCCAGGGCGCCGCGGTCTCCGAGACCGATGCCCAGGCCGCCTCGCTGGGCTACAAGGCCGACGCCACCAAGGTCGACAAGGCCAAGTTCCCCAAGTACGCCGCCGGCCAGAACTGCGCCAACTGCTCGCTCTACCAGGGCAAGGCCAGCGACGCCATGGGCGGCTGCCCGATCTTCGCGGGCAAGCAGGTGGCTGCCAAGGGCTGGTGCAGCGCCTGGGTCAAGAAGGCCTGAGCGGCCTGAGGCCGGCGATCGGCCGTTCGGGTCGATCGCCATCGCAGGGCCGCGCCATCCCGGGCGCGGCGCCTGGTTCGGCCGGCATCAGCCGGCCGGCAACCCCCGCAGGAATTCCAGCAGCAGCCGGTTGACCGCATCGGCGCTCTCCTGCTGCACCCAGTGACCGGCTCCGGGCAGGATGTGACAGCCGCGGATGCCCGGCAGGGTCCTGGGGAAACTCTCGATCTGCTGGCGCGAGGCCGGAAACTTCAGCACGCCATCCCGCTCGCCGGCAATGAACAGCGACGGCTGCCCGATCACGCAGCCATGCCAGGGCGCGGTCAGGCGCCAGTTGCGGGCAAGGTTGCGGTACCAGTTCAGGCCGCCCCGGAACCCGGCCCGCGCGAACTCCCCGGTGTACCAGTCGAGATCGGCCTCGCTCAGCCAGCCCGGCAGCACCGCGGGATCGGCGGTGTTCGCGAGCACGCCGCCATCGGGCGGCAACTGCGCGAAGCCCTTGCCGGGCTGATCGAGATCGCCGCTGGCGGTGTAGTAGAGCCGGCGCAGCGAGGCGCGCGGATCGGCGTCGAGCTCGGCCTCGGCCACGCCGGGCGCCTGGAAGTACTGCATGTAGAAGCGGGTGACGCCCAGCTTGGCCAGGGCCGACAGCAGGTCGATGCCACCGCGCGGCGCCCAGGGCACGCTCAGGCCGGCCACCGCGCGGAACAGGTCGGGGCGCAGCAGCGCGCAGTGCCAGGCCACCGGCGCGCCCCAGTCATGACCGACCACCACGGCCTGGGGGGCGCCCAGCTCATGCACCAGCGCGACCATGTCGCCGACCAGATCGAGGATGCTGTAGCGCTCGATCTCGGCAGGTGCATCGGTGCCGCCGTAGCCGCGCATGTCGGGCGCGACGCAGCGCCAGCCGGCGTCGGCCAGGGCCCGCATCTGATGCCGCCAGGAATACCAGCTCTCGGGCCAGCCATGGCAGAAGAGCACCAGCGGGCCGCTGCCGCATTCGGCGTAGCGCTGGGTGATGCCGTTGGCGACCACGGTCTGCAGGCGAATGCCGTCGATGGGCGAGGGAATCATGCGTTCTCCGGAAAAGCTGACGGACAACCCGCGTCAGGTGCGCAGGATGACCTTGCCGAAATGCCGGTTGGCCCGCAGGTGGGCCAGCGCCTGCGGGGCCTGCTCGAGCGGGAACACCTGATCCACCGGCAGGCCGATGGCGCCGCTGGCCAGCGGCTCGGCAAGGTCGGCGATCATGCGCCGGTTGATCTCGCGCACCTCGGCCACCGAGCGGGTGCGGAAGGTGACGCCCACATAGGTGATGCGGCGCAGGGCGTGCAGGTCGAAGTCGAACTCGGCGCGCATGCCGCCGAGCCGACCCACATTCACGATGCGCCCCAGGATGCGGGTGGCCTGCAGGTTGGGCGTGGCCTGCGCGCCCGAGACCTGATCGACGACCAGGTCGACGCCGCGCCCGCCGGTGGCTTCGAGCAGCTGCGCCACCCAGCCCGGATCGGCGGAATCGAGGGCGAGCTGCGCGCCGAAGGCCGCCAGGCGGGCGCGCCGGCCGGGATCGGTGGAGGTGCCGGCCACCAGCGACGCGCCGCGCCAGCGGGCGATCTGCAGGGCCATCAGGCCCACGCCCGAGCTCGCGCCCTGGACCAGCACCGTGCCGCCGGGCGCGAGCTGGCCGTGGGTGATCACCGCGTCATGCATGGTCTGCAGCGCCACCGGCAGGCCGGCGGCCTGCTCGAAGCTCATGCCCGCCGCCGGAATGGGCATCACCCGGCCGTGATCGCTCACCGCGTAGTCGGCGAAGGCGCCCCCGCCCGAACCCATCACCCGGTCACCCTCGCGCAGGCCGCGGACCGCCGCGCCGGTGCGCACCACCTCGCCGGCCCACTCCAGGCCGAGCACTGCGCCCGCGCCGCCGGCCGCGCCATGACGCAGGCCGGCCGCCATGCCCAGGTCGGCGCGGTTCAGGCCGCAGGCCCGCACCCGCACCAGCACCTCGTGCTCGCCGGGCACCGGCACCGGCACATCCTCGGCCAGCGCCGGCCCGCCGGGGCCCACCACCACGGCCCTCATGACCGCGCTCCCGCCAGCGGCGGCAGGTGCAGGCAGGCGATGCCGTGCTCGTCGCCGGGCAGCTGCGGATAGCGCTGCAGCACCAGCGGATCATGCCCCGGGATGACATGATCGGCGGAGTCGGCCTCGCGGCGCAGCCGCCGATGGCCGTCGAGCATGTCGGCCACGTTGTAGACGATCGGGAAGGGGCGCGCCGCTTCCATGTTCTCGTAGTAGTGGCTGGCGTCGGAGGCGAGCACCACCGTGCCGCGGGCGGTGCGCACCCGCACCGACTGCAGCCCCTGCGTGTGGCCGCCGATCAGCATGACCGAGACCCCGGGCGCGATGTCGGCGTCGCCGTCGTGGAACTGGACCCGGTCGGCGTAGACATGGCGGATCAGGTCGGTGACATCCTGGACATCGTAGGCATGACGCAGCGGGCCGTGGCACATGCAGCGCCCGGTGGCGAAGGACACCTCGGCGTCCTGCACATGGAAGCGGGCATTGGGCAGCTTGCCGATGTTCCCGGCATGGTCATAGTGCAGGTGGGTGATGATCACATCGGTGACCGCCTCGGGCGACACCCCGAGCGCGGCCAGCGCGGCGATCGGGCAACGGCGCAGGCGGCGCTCGCGCCGCTGCGCGGCCTCGGCGCCGAAGCCGGTGTCCACCAGGATGACCCGGCCCGGCGCGCGCAGCAGCCAGACATAGAAGTCCATGGGCATGGGCCCGTCATGCTCGTCGCGCACGATGAAGTTGGCGCTGCGGTTGCGCTCGTGGCTGGCATAGCGCACGGCGTAGATTTCCCAGTTGATGTCGGCGTCGGTCATGGCACCCTCCCGCCGGCAGTGTAGTGCCCGGGCCGGGTCTGTCCATCGCGGGCGCGCGGCGCCGTTCCGAAGCCGCGCCGGGTGGGCCGGCACCGGTGCTAGAGTGGGCGGGCGTCGTGTCCGAATCCGGAGGCCCGTCCGATGAGCTTTGAATGGCCCAGGCTGCTCTGGCTGCTCGCCCTGCTGCCGCTGTGCGCGCTCGGCCATGTCTGGCTGCTGCGGCGCCAGCAGCTCATTGCCCGGACCTGGCCCGGCCTGGTCGGGCCGGCCCAGCCCTCGGGGCCGCTCGGCGCGCTGAACGCCCAGCTGCCCGCCCTGCTGCTGCTGGCTGCGCTGGGCTGCGGCCTGTTCGCGCTGTCGCGGCCGCAGGCGCCGATCGTGCTGCCCTCGCAGCAGCAGACCGTGATGCTCGCGCTCGATGTGTCGCTGAGCATGCGGGCCCGCGATGTCGAGCCCGACCGCTTCACGGCCGCCCGCGGCGCCGCGCGGGCCTTCATCCAGGAGATGCCCGACGATGTCCGGGCCGGCATCGTCGCCTTCGCCGGCACCGCCACGCTGGCGCAGCGCCCCACCGCCCGGCGCGAGGATCTGCTCGCCGCGATCGACCGCCTCGAGATGCAGCGCGGCACCGCCACCGGCAACGCGCTGGTGGTCGCGCTGGCCACCCTGTTCCCGGATCACGGCCTCGACCTGGAGGCCATGCAGTTCGGCGGCGGGCGGCCCGGCGCCGAGCGCGCGCCCGCGGCCAGGGCCTTCAAGCCGGTGGAGCCGGGCTCGCATCCCTCGGCGGCCATCATCCTGCTCAGCGACGGGCGGCGCACCACCGGGGTCGATCCGATCGTCGCGGCGCGGCTGGCCGCCGAACGCGGCGTGCGGGTGTACACCGTGGGCATCGGCACGGTGCAGGGCGGCGAGGTCGACTTCGGCGGCATGTCGATGTACATGCGCCTGGACGAGGAGGCGCTCAAGAGCATCGCCGGCATGACCGCGGGCGAGTACCGGTATGCGGCCACCGCCGAGGATCTTCGCAAGGTCTACCAGGGGCTGAGCTCACGGCTGGTCCTCGAGCGCCACCACACCGAGCTCAGCTTCGCGTTCGCGGGGCTGGCGGCGCTGCTGGCGAGCGCCTCGGCGGGGCTGTCGCTGTGGCGGCGGGGTCGGGTGTTCTGAGCCGGGGTCCTGCGAAGCGGGTGCGGCACGGCCCCGGGCCGGGGCCCGCAGCCTGCGTCGAGGGCGTTCAGCGGGCCCGGGTGCGCACCAGGCTCACGCGGTGGGCCTGCAGCCCCTCGCCCGCCGCCTCGACGATGAAGCGCACCGCCATGCCGGGCGCCACCCGCTCGAAGTCGCCGTTGGCCAGACTGGCCCGTCCGAAGTAGTACTCGCCGCCCTGCGCGGTGCGGATGAAGCCGAAGCCGCCCTCGGCATCGAGGCGGTCGATCACCCCGTCGAGCCGCTCGGGATGCGTCTTCAGCTCGCCGCGCTGCTGGCGCATGGTCTCGTCGAGCCGTCGGCGCATGTCGTCGAAGGCATCGCGCAGCGCCACATAGGCATCCTCGTCGGCCACGCGATCGACCACCAGCTCGCGGCCGGGCAAGGTGAGGTCGATCCGCACGCTCACCGGCCGTCCCTGACGGCTGTGCTTCTGGGCCAGTTCGAGCGCCACCCGGCAGGCGGTGATGTCGGGGGCGAGGCGCTCGAGCCGCGCCGCGCGCGAGCGCACCGCCGCCTCGAGGGCCTCGGAACGGTCCATGCCGAGGAACTGGATCTGCAGGGGCAATCGCATGGGGCGCAACTCCACGGTGGAGACACAGTCGGCCGGGCGGGCCGGCGCATCGGGCAGGTTGTCGAGGATCAGCCGGGCCAGGGACTCGAGCTCGGCGCTGCACAGCGCGAAGACATCGCCCACGGCCACGGCGCCGGTCGGACGGCCGGCGCGGTCGACCACGGGCGCGAGCGGCTCGTCGGGCGCGGATGACGGCATGCTCAGCCTCCGGCCGCAAACAGCTGCGGCTGCGGTGGCGGCACCGGCGCCGCCGGCACCAGCGCGGCGCGGATCGCGTCATCGACATGCTCCAGCCAGACCAGCGCCAGGTCGGCGCGGCTGGCAGCGGGCACATCGACCAGGTCCTTGCGGTTGCGCGCCGGCAGCAGCACGGTGGCGATGCCGGCGCGACGCGCCGCGAGCACCTTCTCCTTGATGCCCCCCACCGGCAGCACCAGGCCGCGCAGGCTGATCTCGCCGGTCATGGCCACATCGTGCCGCGCGGCGCGGCCGGTGAAGAGCGAGGCCAGCGCGACGAACATCGCCACCCCGGCGCTCGGTCCGTCCTTGGGAATGGCGCCTGCCGGGACATGCAGGTGGACATCGACGCCATCGAAGGCCAGCGCCGGCAGCCCGAGCGCGGGGGCGCTCGACTTGACCAGCGTGAGCGCCGCCTGGGCGCTCTCCTTCATCACGCTGCCGAGCTGGCCGGTGAGGATGAGACGCCCCTCGCCCGCCACCCGGGTGGCCTCCACGAAGAGGATGTCGCCCCCCGCCGGGGTCCAGGCCAGACCGGTGGCCACGCCCGGCAGGCCGCTGCGCAGCGCGGTCTCGTGCTCGAAGCGGGCCGGCCCGAGGATGTCGGCCAGCGCGGCGGCGTCGACCGTCGAGTCGCTGGCATCGCCCTGCGCCACGCGGGTGGCGGCATGGCGCATCACCCGCCCGATCTCGCGCTCGAGCTGACGCACACCGGCCTCGCGGGTGTAATGCGACACCAGGAGCGCGAGCGCGTCGTCGGTGAGCTGGCACTGCGGGCCGAGCAGCCCGGCGGCCTGCAGCTGGCGCGGCACCAGGTGAACCCGCGCGATCTGCAGCTTCTCCTCCTGGGTGTAGCCCGGCAGCTCGATCACCTCCATGCGGTCGCGCACGGCGGCGGGCACATGGTCCATGACATTGGCGGTGGCGATGAACACCACCCGGCTGAGGTCGAAGGGCACGCCCAGGTAGTTGTCACGGAAGCTGCCGTTCTGCTCGGGATCGAGCACCTCGAGCAGCGCGGCCGACGGATCGCCATGCGCGCTCGCCGAGAGCTTGTCGACCTCGTCGAGCATCATCACGCAGTCGCGCGAGCCGGCCTTGCGCAGGCCCTGAACCAGGTTGCCGGGCAGGGCCCCGATGTAGGTGCGGCGATGACCGCGGATCTCGGCCTCGTCGTGCACCCCGCCCAGCGACACCCGCACGAAGGGCCGCTGCAGCGCGCGCGCGATGCTCTGGCCCAGCGAGGTCTTGCCCACCCCGGGCGGGCCGGCGAAACACAGGATGGGCGCCCGGCCGGTGGGGTTGAGCTTGCGAACCGCCAGGAACTCGATGATGCGCTGCTTGATGCGCTCCAGGCCGTGGTGGTCGGCGTCGAGGATCTGTCGCGCCTTGGCGAGGTCGATCGGCGCCTCGGCCGGCGCGGCCCAGGGCAGTTCGGTGAGCCACTCCAGGTAGGTGCGCAGCATGGCGTGCTCGCCGGAGGACTCGCTGCTGCGCCGCAGCCGGCCGAGCTCCTTGCGGGCATGGAGCTGCACATCGGCGGGCATGCCCACCCGGGCGATCGCCTCCTCGAGCTGGCGGGTGTCCTCGTCGCCCTCGCCGGCCTCACCGAGCTCCTTCTGGATGGTCTGCAGCTGCTCGCGCAGCAGGAAGCGGCGCTCGCGATCGTCGATCTGCTCGCGGGTGCGGTCGCGGATCTCCTGCGACAGCCGCAGCACCTCGATGCGCCGCATGACGATCGCGAGCACCCGCTGCAGCCGCTCGTCCACGCCCAGGGTCTCGAGCAGCTTCTGCTTCTCGGCCACCTCGGCGTCGAGCAGGCCGGCCACGATGTCGGCGAGATGGCCCGGCGCGCGCGGCGTCTGCAGCGAGTGGGCCAGTTCGGCCGGCACCCCCGGCAGCAGCGTGAGGATCTCGGTGGCCTTCTCGCGCAGCTGCAAGGCGAGCGCCTCGGCCCGGGTGGACACCGTCGCCGGCTCCTCGACCGGCACGACGCGCGCGGCGAGGAAGGGATGGCCTTCGAGCATCGCCACGATGCGCATGCGCTGCACGCCCTGGCAGATCAGGTGCAGGGGCTCGCCCTGCGGATCGCCCACCTGGGCCACCCGCGCCACGGTGCCGACCTCGAAGAGGCCATCCTGGTCGGGCTCGTCGGTCTGGGCGTCGCGCTGCAGCACGATCCCCAGCGAGGCGCCGCTGGCCAGGGCATGGCGCACCGCGGCCATCGATCGCGCGCGTCCGACGGTGATCGGCAGCAGCACCTGCGGGAAGAGGACGACATTGCGCATCGGCACCAGGGCGAGCCCGTCGGCCGGCAGCGGCAGCGCAGGCCCGCTCATCGCGCCCGCTCCCTGCGGGACCGCCGGACGCCGTGGCCGCTCATGCCGGCACCTCGTGCGCCGCCAGCAGCGGCTCGACCCGCCGCTCGCCGATCAGGCGCAGGAACTCGTCGAGCCGCGCGCCGTACTGACGCCAGACGATCTCGTGCTCGCGCAGGGCGAGCGTGGCCACCGGCGTGCGGCCGCACAGCGCGGCCATGTCGCGCAGCACCGAGGCGCCGCCGGGCCAGCGGCTGGTGCAGAAAAGCGCGATCGCGGGGAACTGCCCGGCATGGGCCTGCAGATAGCTGCGCACCGGGCCGCAGACGCTGCGGCACCAGACCGGCGTGCCGATCACCACCAGATCGTGATCGGCGGGTCGGCGCACCGCCGGCGCCAGCGCGGGCCGCATCCCGGCGATCGCCTGCAGGCCATCGATCAGGTCGCCCCAGGCGCCGAGGTGCGGGTCGCGGGGGACGATCTCCTCGATCTCGGCGTCGCAGCCCTCGGCGATCTCCTCGGCGATGCGGCGGGTGTTGCCGGTCTTGGAGTGGTGGACAACCAGGATTCTCGGCACTCGGTGCTCCAGGAAGGACGCGGACGGCCGCCGTGATGGCGGGCCAGCGCAGTGTGTCGCGCGGGCCCGATGGCGGCCTGAGCCTGCTCAAGCCCGGCCAGCCGGGCGTGACGGCGCGCTGCGCAGGCGCAGACCGCGGGCCGGCGCGCGCCGGCGCCGGCGCCGACCACGCAGCGGATGCCTCGGGACGGGAGCGGACGGGGAAAGCCCGGATACTGTGTTTAAATACAGTATCCCGCGGATCCTGCCGACCCGGCGAGCCCGCCCATGCATCCCTACGCCGAACTCCATTGCGTCAGCAACTTCAGCTTCCTGCGCGGCGCCTCGCATGCCGAGGAACTGGTCGCGCGGGCGCTGCGGCAGGGCTACGCGGCCCTGGCCATCACCGATGAATGCTCACTTGCCGGCGTGGTGCGGGCCCACCTCGCCGCCCGCGAGACCGGCCTGCCGCTGATCATCGGCGCCGAGTTCAGCCTGCAGACGGTCTTCGGCCTGCCGCCGCCCCCACCCCGGAGTCGACCCGAGACCGGTCCTCCGCGCCTGGTGCTGCTCGCCCGCTCGCGCGAGGGCTATGGCCACCTCGCCGAGCTCATCACCCGCGCCCGCCTGCGCGCGCCCAAGGGCGAGTACCGCCTGCTCGCCTCAGATCTCGACGGCGGCGTGCCGGGTTGCTCGGCCCTGCTGGTGCCCTCGCCGCCGGTCGCGCTGGTCGAGATCGATCAGCCCGTGCCGGGCGCGGGCGGCCCCAGCCTGCTGCAGCAGGCGCGCTGGCTGCGCG
>JAGWVN010000064.1 GCA_018970865.1 Betaproteobacteria bacterium | reverse complement strand
GCCGGGTCGGTGGGCATGGTGCGGATCTTGCGCGTGACCGAGGCCGGGTCCTCGCGCATGGCGATCGCGTTGCCGTAGCTCTTGCTCATCTTCTGGCCGTCCACGCCGGGCATGCGGGAAGCCTCGGTGAGCAGGGCCTGGGGCTCGGAGAGGATCATCCGGCGGCTGCCTTCGAGCCAGCCGGAGAGCCGCTCGCGATCATCCTGGCCGAGGCTGGCCGCCGCCTGCAGCAGCGCCCGCCCCTCGTCGAGCGCGGCAGCATCGCCCTGCTCCTGGTAGCGGGTGCGCAGCGCCTGGTAGGTCTTGCCAGCCTTGCCGCCGAGCTTGCGGATGGCGGCCTCGACCTTCTCCTGCAGGCCGGGCTCGCGGCCGAAGAGGTGGTTGAAGCGGCGCGCCACCTCTCGGGTGAGCTCCACATGCGGCACCTGGTCCTCGCCCACCGGCACCCAGGCCGCGCGATAGACGAGGATGTCGGCCGACTGCAGCAGCGGATAGCCGAGGAAGCCATAGGTGGCCAGATCGCGATCGGCGAGCTTTTCCTGCTGGTCCTTGTAGGTGGGCACCCGTTCCAGCCAGCCCAGCGGCGTGCACATCGACAGCAGCAGGTGCAGCTCGGCGTGTTCGGGCACGCGGCTCTGGATGAACAGCGTGGAGCGGGCCGGATCGACGCCGGCGGCAAGCCAGTCGATGACCATGTCCCAGACGCTGGCCTCGATCACCTCCGGCGAATCGTAGTGGGTGGTGAGCGCGTGCCAGTCGGCCACGAAGAAGTAGCAGGGATGCTCGGCCTGCAGGCGGACCCAGTTCTTCAGGGCGCCGTGGTAATGGCCCAGGTGCAGCGCGCCGGTGGGGCGCATGCCGGAGACGACCAGTTCGGGAAACATGGCTGGATGGTCGCGACGGTGTGGCCGGCGCGTCAGGGGGAAGACCCGTCGATGATAGCAAGGCGGGTTGCGGGCGAGCCCGCCCGCGCGCTCAGTCGGCGGCGGCCAGTTCGATGCGGCCATCCACCGCGCCGCAGCCGATGCGGGTGACCATCGGTTGCTCGCCGGTCATGTCGACCACCGTGGTGGGCACCAGGCCCTGGCCGCCGGCATCGATCACCGCCTCGATGCGCCTGCCCAGCCGATCAAGGATCTCGTCGGCCTCGTGCAGCGGATCGTCGTCGCCGGGCAGGATGAGGCTGGTGCCCAGCACCGGTCCGCCGAGGGCCTCGAGCAGGCCGGCGATCACCGGGCTGTCGGGCACCCGCAGGCCGATGGTGCGGCGAGACGGGTGCCACAGCCGCCGCGGTAGCTCGCGGGTGGCCGGTAGCACGAAGGTGTAGGGGCCTGGCGTCCATTCCCGCAGGAAGCGGTAGCGGCGGTTGTCCACCTGGGCATAGAGGCCCACCTCGGAGAGGTCGCGGCAGATCAGGGTGAGCAGGTGCCGGTCATCGAGCCCGCGCAGGGCGCGCAGCCGGTCGACCGCCGGTTTGTGCGCGAGCCCGCAGGCAAGCACGTAGCAGGCATCGGTGGGCACGGCGATGACCGCGCCCTCGCCCAGCAGCAGCGCAGCCTGCCGCAGCAGACGCGGCTGCGGAGACTCGGCGTGGACGACGAAGCGCTGGGTCATGGCGGCGCCGTGTCAGCGCGCCACCGGCCAGTCGTACCAGACCGGCACCACGGCATCGGGCAGCGGCGGCAGCGAGCCGAGCTCGACCCGGCTCTCGACGGGGTCATGGAAGTCGGAGCCGCGCGAGGCCCGCAGCCCGAATTCACGCGCGAGGGTGGCGAAGCGGCCGTACTGGTCGCGGGTGTGGCTGCCGCAGACCACCTCCATGGCGGTGCCGCCCGACTCGCGGAACTCCTCGATCAAGGCCCACAGCGCGGTCTCGGACAGACGGTAGCGCCCGGGATGGGCCAGCACCGCCGTGCCGCCGGCGGCGGTGATCCAGCCCACCGCCTGCGGCAGCTTCGCCCATCGGTGCGGCACGAAGCCGGGCTTGCCTTCGGTGAGGTAGCGCTGGAACACCTCGCCGACATCGCTGCACCGGCCCGACTCGACCAGGTGACGGGCGAAGTGGGTGCGCGAGATCAGCTCGGGGTTGCCGACATAGCGCAGCGCGCCCTCGAAGGTGCCGGGAATGCCCGCCGCGGCCAGGCTGTCGGCCATCTCGCGGGCGCGCTCCTCGCGGCCGTCCCGGGTGCGGGCGATGCCCTCGAGCAGCGAGCGATCGGTGGGATCGACGCCGAGACCCACCACATGGATGGTCTCGCCGGCCCAGGTCACCGAGATCTCCACGCCCGGCACATAGGCCATGCCCAGGGCCTGCGCCGCCTCAGCGGCACGCGCCTGGCCGCCGAGCTCGTCGTGATCGGTGAGCGAGAACAGCTCCACGCCCCGGGCGTGCGCCCGCGCCACCAGCGCCTCGGGCTCGAGGGTGCCGTCCGACACCGAGGAGTGGCAATGCAGATCGGCGTTGATCCGCCAGGGATCGCGACGGTTCATGTCCGAGCTCCGGCGGCGGCGTCCGCCGGCGCGAGCGGGCGGGCAAGAAAGGCCTCGATCAGGGGCGCAAGCGCCTCGGGCCGGTCGTGATGGACCATGTGGCCGGCGCCCTCCAGGGTGTGCAGGGTCAGGGATCGCACCGCGCGCAGGCGCCGCTGAAACGGCTCGGCATGGAGGAAGGCGCGCCGCGGCTCGACCCGACCGGCCAGGATCAGCAGCACCGGCGCCTCGATGCGCTGCCAGCAGGCGGTAATCTCGTCCACCCGGTAGATCACCGGGTTCACATGCTTGTGGGCGGGATCGCCCAGGATCGCGAAACGGCCCTGGGCGGTGGGGCAGGACCAGTGCTGGGCGAGAAAGCCGGCCTTGTCGGCGGCCAGTCCGGGGTTGGTCTGCCTCAGGCGGGCCGCCACCGCGGCCAGGCTCTCGTAGTCGCGCAGGCGGGCCCCGGCCCGCAGCTCGTCGAGCCACTGGGCATAGCGGTCGGGCGCCTGCTCGGCGGGCACGCCTTGCAGGCCGATGCCCTCGAGATTGATCAGGCGGCGCACCCGCCGCGGGCGCACACCCGCATAGATCATGGCCACATTGCCGCCCATGCTGTGCGCGATCAGGTCCACCGGCGCGTCGCCGGCGACCTGGTCGAGCAGCGCCTCGAGGTCGGCGAGGTAGTCGGGAAACCAGTAGCAGTCGGCTGCCGGCCGCTCGCTCAGGCCGAAGCCGCGCCAGTCGGGCGCGAACACCCGCCAGTTGCCGGCCATGGAATCGACCAGGAACTGAAACGAGGCCGAGACATCCATCCAGCCGTGGAGCATCCAGAGATCGCCCGCGCAGGGCCGGGCGGGGTCGGGCTCCCAGACCCGGATGTGATGGCGCAACCCGCGGGCGCTGACCCAGCGCGACTGGCTGGGACGGCGGGCCTGGTAGGGCGGCATGCCGGGAGGGGCGGAATCGCCGGACGGCGCGGGATGGGCTTGCTGCGGGTTGGACGACATCCCGCGATTATAGGAACTGCCGCCGGCGTCACCCGGCGCAGGGTCATCGGCGCCAACGGTCACTGGCGCGGCCGGTCCTCGCGCATCCCGTACACTCGGTGCCTTCTCCACTCGATGCGGCGCCCGCCGTCGCCTGCGCATCATGGCCATCTTCCAGCTCGACGAGCTCGTGCCCGAGATCCACCCCGACGCCTGGGTGGCCGACAATGCCAGCGTGATCGGCCGCGTGCGGCTTGCCGCGGGCAGCAGCGTGTGGTTCGGCGCCGTGCTGCGCGGCGACAACGACCTGATCTCCATCGGCGAAGGCAGCAATGTGCAGGACGGCGCGGTACTGCACACCGACCCCGGTCGCCCCCTCACCGTCGGCCCCTCGGTCATCGTCGGCCACCAGGCCATGCTGCATGGCTGCACCATCGGCGAACGCTCGCTGGTCGGCCTGCACGCGGTGGTGCTCAACGGCGCGCAGATCGGGCGCGGGTGCGTGATCGGCGCGGGCGCACTGGTGCCCGAGGGCAAGGTCTTCCCCGATCGCTGCCTGCTGATGGGCGCCCCGGCCAAGGTGGTGCGCGAGCTCTCCGATGCCGATATCGAGGGCTTCCAGCGCGGGGTGAAGTCCTATGTCGAGCGCGCGCGCCTGTTCCGCGAGCGCCTGAAGCGGATCGGCTGAGCCGCGCCGCCATGGATGCCGGTCCCGACAGCCTGAGCCGCTTCCTGCTGCGCGGCGCCCCGGTGCGCGGCGAGATCGTCTCGCTCGATGCCGCCTGGCGCACGGTGGTCGAGCGCCACGCCCTGCCGGCCTGCGTGCGCAACTGCCTCGGCGAGCTCTCCGCGGCGGCGCTGCTGCTGGCCGCCAGCCTGAAGTTCGACGGCATGCTGGTGCTGCAGATCCATGGCGACGGGCCGGTGGCGCTGCTGGTGGTCGAGTGCGATGCCGGCGGGGGCTTCCGGGCCACGGTCAAGATCCGCGAGGGCGCGGTGGTGCCCGAGGAAGCCCGGCTGACCGATCTGGTGAATGCCGACGGCCGCGGTCGCTTCGTGGTCACGCTCGATCCGCGCACCCGCAGCCCCTCGCGCCAGCCCTACCAGGGCATCGTGCCCTTCGAAGGCGACTCGGTGGCGCAGGTGCTCGAGCACTACATGGGCCGCTCCGAGCAGGTGCCCACCCGCCTGTGGCTGGCGGCCGATGACTCGCGCGCCACCGGCCTGCTGCTGCAGCGGCTGCCCGAGGAAGGCGGCCGGGCGGCACCCAGCGATGCCGATGGCTGGAACCGGCTGTGCCGCCTCGCCGACACCCTGCGATCGCCGGAGCTGCTCGAACTGCCCGCGAGCCAGGTGCTGCACCGGCTGTTCTGGCAGGAACCGCTGCACGGCTTCGACCAGCGCGCCTGCCGATTCAGCTGCAGCTGCAGCCGCGACAAGGTTGCCTCGATGCTTCGGCTGCTCGGCGAGGCCGAGGTGGCCTCGATCCTCACCGAGCGCGGCTCGGTGGCGGTGCGCTGCGAGTTCTGCAACCTGGGCTATGGCTTCGATGCCGTGGACTGCGCGGCGCTGTTCGCCGGCGCCGAGCCGCACTCGGCGCCCGGCCAGTCACAGTAGGGCGGGCCGGCCAGGCCGGGCTGGCCTGTCACAGCGAGCGGTGGATGGGCCAGACCGTACTGGCATCCCGGCGGGCGGCGCCATCGCCCGCAAGGGGCGCGGCCCCAGCCTCAGCGGGCCGCCGCCGTCTTCACGCGATCGGGGTCTGCGCGCCGGGCGGGACCGGCTGGCGAGGCCGGGCTGCCGGACGCCCCCCCCACCTCGTTGAACTGCACGAAGACCTCGTCAGGACGCACCATGCCGAGCTCGTAGCGGGCTCGCTCCTCGACCGCCTGCATGCCCTGACGAAGATCGCGCACCTCGCTCTCGAGCGCGGTGTTGCGCTCGACCAGACGCTGGTTGCCCTGCAGCTGGGCCTGATGCTGGCGATCGAGTTCCCAGACCCGCAGCCAGCCCCCCTTGCCCAGCCACAGCGGGTACTGGATGAGCAGCAGCAGCACAGCGAGCACGAGCGCCAGCGCGCGCCGGGGATGCGGCGAGGCGAGCGCAGCGGGAAGTGATGCCATCGGCAGATTGTAGCCGCCTTGCCGGGCCCGCGGCCAGACGCCCGGGCGTGCGGCAGGGTGTCCGGCGAGCGCGCGGCCTGCTTCAGCGCAGGTTGTAGAACGCGGTACGGCCGGGATAGCTGGCGACATCACCGAGGTCTTCCTCGATGCGCAGCAGCTGGTTGTACTTGGCGATGCGGTCGGTGCGCGAGAGCGAGCCGGTCTTGATCTGCAGCGCGTTGGTGGCCACCGCGATGTCGGCGATGGTGACATCCTCGGTCTCGCCCGAGCGGTGGGACACCACCGCCGTGTAGTTGTAGCGCTTGGCGAGCTCGATGGCGGCGAAGGTCTCGGTGAGCGTGCCGATCTGGTTGATCTTGATCAGGATGGAGTTGGCGATGCCCTCGTCGATGCCCTGCTGCAGGATGCGGGTGTTGGTGACGAAGAGATCGTCGCCCACCAGCTGCACCTTCTCACCGAGGGTGTCGGTGAGGTGCTTCCAGCCGTCCCAGTCGTTCTCGGCCATGCCGTCCTCGATCGAGATGATCGGGTACTTGTCGCACCAGGACGCGAGCAGATTGGTGAAGTCGGCCGGCGCCAGCACCAGGCCCTCGCCCTCGAGGTGGTAGCGGCCTTCGCGGAAGAACTCCGAGGCCGCGCAGTCGAGGCCGAGCGCGATCTGGCGACCCGGCTCGTAGCCGGCAGCCTCGATCGCCTGCAGGATCATCTGGATGGCCGCCTCGTGGTTCTCGACGCTGGGCGCAAAGCCGCCCTCGTCGCCCACCGCGGTGGACATGCCGCGGTCGTGCAGCAGCTTCTTGAGCGCGTGGAACACCTCGGCGCCCTGGCGCACCGCCTCGCGAAAGCTCGGCGCGCCCACCGGGATGATCATGAACTCCTGCAGGTCGAGGGAGTTGTTGGCGTGGGCGCCGCCGTTGATGACATTCATCATGGGCACCGGCAGCGCCATGGCGCCCGAACCGCCGAAGTAGCGGTAGAGCTGCAGGCCAGACTCCTCGGCCGCGGCCTTGGCCACCGCCATCGACACCGCCAGCGTGGCGTTGGCGCCCAGGCGCGACTTGTTCTCGGTGCCGTCGAGCTCGATCAGGGTGCGGTCGATGTAGGCCTGCTCGGTGGCGTCCAGGCCCATCAGGGCCTCGGAGATCTCGGTGTTGATGTTCTCGACCGCCTGCAGCACGCCCTTGCCGAGGTAGCGGGCGCGATCACCGTCGCGCAGCTCGATCGCCTCGCGCGAGCCCGTGGAGGCGCCCGAGGGCACGGCGGCGCGGCCCATCACGCCCGACTCGAGCAGCACATCGCACTCGACGGTGGGATTGCCGCGGGAATCGAGCACCTCGCGCCCGATGATGTCGACGATGGAACTCATGGCTGGGGTCCTTCAGGAGACGGATGAGGAGGCAGGTGGGGGCCCGCGCCGCGCCGGGCGCTCAGACGCCCTCGACGATGACCATGTTGAAGAACTCGGTGGCGCCGGCCCGGCGGGCGCGCGCCTCGAGGTAGAGCGCGGAGTCGTAGAAGGCGCGGGCCTGCTCGAAGCTGGGAAAGCGGGCGACCACCATGCGATGCGGGTTCCAGGTGCCCTCGAGCACCTCGTGACGGCCGCCACGCACCAAGAACTCGCCGCCGGCGGCGGCGATGGCCCCGGGCGACAGCGCCTGGTACTGCTTGTACTGCTCGGGGTCGGTGACCTTGACGTCGGCGATCAGGTAGGCGGCCATTGGCGGTGCTCCGGAAAGCCCGCCCGCTTGACCGCGGCATCGAGCTCGACAAGGGTGGACAGCAGTTCGGACAGCCAGGGCAGCGGCCAGGCATTGGGCCCGTCGGAAAGCGCCCGGGCGGGATCGGGATGGGTTTCCATGAACAGCCCCGCCACGCCGGCGGCGACCGCCGCCCGCGCCAGCACCGGCACGAACTCGCGCTGCCCGCCCGAGGAGGCGCCCTGGCCACCGGGCAGCTGCACCGAGTGCGTGGCGTCGAACACCACCGGGCAGCCGGTCTGGCGCAGGATGGCCAGCGAGCGCATGTCCGACACCAGGTTGTTGTAGCCGAAGGAGGCGCCGCGCTCGCAGACCATGATGGTGTCGGCGTTGCCCTGCGGGCCGACGGCCTCGCGGGCCGCCTCGCGGGCCTTGGCAACCACATGGACCATGTCGCCGGGCGCGAGGAACTGCCCCTTCTTGATGTTCACCGGCCGCCCGCTGGCGGCCACCGCGCGGATGAAGTCGGTCTGCCGGCACAGGAAGGCCGGGGTCTGCAGGACATCGACCGCGGCGGCCACCTCGGGGATCTGCGCCTCGTCGTGGACATCGGTGAGCACCGGCACGCCGATGGCCGCGCGCACATCGGACAGGATCTTCAGGCCCTGCGCCATGCCCGGCCCGCGAAACGAGGCGCCCGAGCTGCGGTTGGCCTTGTCGAAGGACGACTTGTAGATGAAGCCGATGCCCAGCGCGGCGGTGATCTCGCGCAGGCGGCCGGCGGTTTCCATGGCGAGCTCGCGCGATTCGATCACGCACGGGCCCGCGATCAGGAAGAGCGGGCGGTCGAGCCCGACCTCGAGGCCGGCGAGCCTCAAGACGCCTCCGCCGCCGGACGGCTGGCCGCCCGCTGCAGCGCCGCGCGCACGAAGGCGCTGAACAGCGGATGGCCGGCGCGGGGCGTGGAGGTGAATTCGGGGTGGAACTGCACGCCCACGAACCAGGGATGGCCGAGCGGCCCCTGCAGGGGCAGCTCGATCATCTCGGTGAGCCCCTCGGTGGGCGTGCGGGCCGACACCCGCAGGCCGGCGCGCAGCAGCTGCGGGACATAGATGTTGTTGACCTCGTAGCGGTGCCGGTGGCGCTCGTTGACCGCGTCGCCGTAGATGGTGTGCGCGATGGTCCCGGCATCGACCGGGCAGCGCTGCGCGCCCAGGCGCATGGTGCCGCCCATGTCGGAAGCGTTGTCGCGACGCTCGATGCGGCCCTCGCGGTCGAGCCACTCGGTGATCAGCGCCACCACCGGATGCGGGCTGTCGGGATCGAACTCGGTGCTGTTGGCGCCCTCGAGACCGCAGACATGCCGGGCGAACTCGATGACCGCCAGCTGCATGCCCAGGCAGATGCCCAGGTAGGGCAGGCGATTCTCGCGCGCGAAGCGGATCGCACGGATCTTGCCCTCGACCCCTCGCCGCCCGAAGCCGCCCGGCACCAGGATGGCATCGAAAGCGGCCAGGGCCTGAGGCCCGTCGCGCTCGATCTGCTCGCTGTCGATGTAGTCGATCCGCACCCGGCTGTGGGTGTGGATGCCGGCATGGATCAGGGCCTCGGTGAGCGACTTGTACGACTCGGTGAGGTCGACGTACTTGCCGACCATCGCGATGTGCACCTCGCCCTGCGGATGCTCGAGGTCGTGCACCAGCCGGTCCCAGAGGGCGAGATCGGCCGGCGGGCGATCCAGGCGCAGGATCCCGCAGAGCAGGTCATCGACCTGCTGGTCGTGCAGCATGCGCGGGATCTTGTAGATGCTGTCGGCATCCCAGACCGAGATCACGCTGTCCAGTTGCACATTGGAGAACAGCGAGATCTTGGCGCGCTCGTCGTCGGGGATGCGGCGGTCGGCGCGGCACAGCAGCAGATCGGCCTGGATGCCGATCTCGCGCAGCTTCTGCACCGAGTGCTGGGTGGGCTTGGTCTTGAGCTCGCCGGCCGAGGCGATGAACGGCACCAGGGTGAGATGCGCAAAGCAGTAGTTGCCGCGGCCGAGCTTCAGGCTCATCTGGCGCACCGCCTCGAGGAAGGGCAGCGACTCGATGTCGCCCACCGTGCCGCCGATCTCGACGATGGCCACCTCGGCGGCCTCGGGCGTGCCCACGCCGGCACCGCGCTCGATGAAGGCCTGGATCTCGTTGGTGATGTGCGGGATCACCTGCACCGTGCGGCCGAGGTACTCGCCGCGGCGTTCCTTGCGGATCACCGAGTCGTAGATCTGGCCGGTGGTGAAGTTGTTCCAGCGGCGCATGGTGGCGTTGACGAAGCGCTCGTAGTGGCCGAGGTCGAGATCGGTCTCGGCGCCGTCGGCGGTGACGAAGACCTCGCCATGCTGGAACGGGCTCATGGTGCCCGGATCGACGTTGATGTAGGGGTCGAGCTTGAGCAGCGTGACCCGGACGCCGCGGGACTCGAGCAGCGCGGCCATCGACGCGGCGGCGATCCCCTTGCCGAGCGAAGAGACGACACCGCCGGTGACGAAGACGAATTTGGTCATGAGGGGCAGCCGGTAAACAAGAAGTATAGCGTCCCAGGGAGGGGGGCACGGCAGCCGCGGTTTCGCGGCAGCGCAGCATCGACGGCTATAATTCCCAGGTCAGCCCCACCCGAGAACCCGCCGGCGCACGCCGCCCGGCCCGCAAGGATTCCCCGATGAGCAAGCTCCATTCCGGCGCCGCCGCCGCCCTGGCCGATGTGGTGCGCGATGGCCAGACCATCGCGGTCGGCGGCTTCGGCCTGTGCGGCATCCCCGAGGCCCTGATCGCCGCGCTGCGTGACAGCGGGGTGCGCAACCTCACCTGCATCTCGAACAACGCCGGCGTCGATGGCTTCGGTCTGGGCATGCTGCTGGCCACCCGGCAGGTGCGCAAGATGATCGCGTCGTATGTGGGCGAGAACAAGGAATTCGAGCGCCAGTACCTCGCCGGCGAGCTCGAGCTCGAGTTCACCCCGCAGGGCACCCTGGCCGAGAAGCTGCGCGCCGGCGGCGCCGGCATCCCGGCCTTCTTCACCCGTACCGGGGTGGGCACGGTGGTGGCGCAGGGCAAGGAACTGCGCGAGTTCGAAGGCCACACCTACGTGATGGAGCGCGCGCTGGTGCCCGATGTCTCGCTGGTCAAGGCCTGGAAGGCCGATCACGCCGGCAACCTGGTGTTCCGGCGCACCGCGCGCAACTTCAATCCGAACGTGGCCATGGCCGGCCGGATCACCATCGCCGAGGCCGAGGTGATCGTGCCCACCGGCGAGCTTGACCCCGACCAGATCCACCTGCCGGGCATCTATGTGCACCGGCTGGTCCACAACCCCGCGCCCGAAAAGCGCATCGAGCAGCGCACCGTGCGCGCCGGCTGACCCGCAGGAGACCCTCATGCCCTGGACCCGAGACCAGATGGCCGCCCGTGCGGCCCAGGAACTGCGCGACGGCTACTACGTGAACCTCGGCATCGGCCTGCCCACGCTGGTGGCCAACCATGTGCCGCCCGGCATGGAGGTCTGGCTGCAGTCCGAGAACGGCCTGCTCGGCATCGGACCGTTCCCCACCGAGGCCGAGGTCGACCCCGACCTGATCAATGCCGGCAAGCAGACCGTCACCACCCTGCCCGGCTCGTCGATCTTCTCGAGCGCCGACTCCTTCGCCATGATCCGCGGCGGCAAGATCAACCTCGCCGTGCTCGGTGCCATGCAGGTGAGCCAGAAGGGCGACCTCGCCAACTGGATGATCCCCGGCAAGATGGTCAAGGGCATGGGCGGCGCCATGGACCTGGTGGCGGGCGTGGGCCGCGTCATCGTCCTGATGGAGCACACCGCGCGACGCAAGGACGGCGGTGAAGACCTCAAGATCCTGCCCGAGTGCAATCTGCCGCTCACCGGTCTGGGCGTGGTCAACCTGATCATCACCGACCTCGGCGTGATCGAGGTCACCCCCGCAGGGCTCAGGCTGATCGAGCTTGCGCCCGAGGTGAGCGTGGCCGAGGTGGTGTCGCGCACCGGCTGCCCGCTCGACACCTCGGCCGCCCGGGCGGCGGCCTGAGCGCCGGCGGCGCAGCGCGCCCGCCATGAACACGCATCCGCAGCGGCTGCTGCTGCACAACGAGCTCCATGCGCGGCCACGGCCGCCGCTGCATGGCCCGCATCGGGTCTCGATGTTCGCGCTGCTGCGGCCCGCCGGCGGGCCCGACCCCGTCGACCGCTTGCACGCCCTGTGCCGCGACTACCGGCTGCCCGAGCCCTCGGCCAGCCAGGGGCACTTCTTCGGCGACTTCGGTTCGTTCCGGCTGAAGTGGGAACGGCACGGCGAGTTCGACGACTACACCGTCTATCGCGCCGGCGCCGATCCGGCCAACCCCTTCGCCCAGCCGGCGCTCGACGCCCTGCCCGAGGGCTGGGTGGCCTCGCTGCCCGGCGAGTGCATCGCCGCCGCGCATGTCACGGTGCTCGGACCCGCCACCGATGATGCCCAGCGGCTGCCGCCGCCGCTCGCCTTCGACGGCGACAGCCTGATCGCCGCCATGGTGGCCGATGCCAGCGCGCTGGTCTTCACCGACCTGCAGCTCGACGCGCAGGGCTACACCCGGTTCCTGATGCTCGATGTCAACACCAGCCCGGCGCACACCGGCCGCGAGGTGCAGCGACTGCTCGACATCGAGATGTACCGGATGATGGCCATGCTCGCGTTTCCGATCGCGCGCGCGGTGGCCGGGCAGCTCGACACCATCGAGCGCCAGCTCACCGAGCTCGGCGAACGACTCGAGACCGCCAGCCCCTCCGACGAGCCGCAGCTGCTCGGCGAGGTCACGCACCTGGCCGCGATGATCGAGCGGCTGTCGGGCGAGTCGAGCTTCCGCTTCTCGGCCGGGCGCGCCTACCACGCGCTGGTGCGCCAGCGCGGCAGCGAGCTGCGCGAGCGGCATCTCAGCGGCGTGCAGACCCTCACCGGCTTCCTCGACCGGCGCTTCGGGCCGGCGATGGCCCTGTGCGAGAGCGTGGGCAACCGGATCGAGGTCGCGGCGCAGCGCGTGTCGCGCGCGAGCAGCCTGCTGCGCACCCGGGTCGAGATCGAGCGCGAAGCGCAGAATCAGGCCATGCTCGCCGCCATGAACCGGCGGGCGCGCCTGCAGCTGCGCCTGCAGGAGACCGTGGAAGGCCTGTCGGTGGCCGCCATCACCTACTACGCGGTGGGCCTGTTCGGCTATCTGGCCAAGGGCGCGGCCAGCGCCGGCCTGGCGATCGACCCCGAGACCGCCAGCGGCATCGCGGTGCTGCCGATCGGGGTGGCGGTGGCGCTTGCGCTGCGGCGCATGCGCCAGGCGATCATGCGCCGCCAGAACAGCGACGACGAACTCGAGCCCTGAGGCGCCCCCCGGGCGGCCTGCGGAGCCGGCGACGGGCCGGGCCCGGGCGCGGCGTCAGAGCGAGAAGCCGTCGTCGGCGGCGATGATCGCGCCGTTCACGAAGCCCGAGCGCTCCGAGGCGAGCAGCAGCACCAGACCGTCGAGGTCTTCGGGCTGCCCCAGGCGCTTGCGCGGCAGCATCTGCACCAGCTTGCGTCCGCCCTCGGTCTCCCAGTGGGACTCGTTGAGCTCGGTGACGATGTAGCCCGGGCAGATCGCATTCACATTGATGCCGAAGCGGCCCCACTCGAGCGCCATGGCCTTGGTCATCTGCACCACGGCCGCCTTGCTCATGCAGTAGACCCCGATCTGGGAAAGCACCTTCAGGCCGGCCATCGAGGCGATGTTGATGATCCGGGCCTGCGGCGGGTCGCGATCGGGCGGCGTGGCGCGGGCGCGCTCGACCATGCCGCGCGCCACCGCCTGGGCCACGAAGAAGGCGCCGCGGGTGTTGGTGTCGAAGATGAAGTCGTAGTCTTCCTCGGACACATCGAGCAGCTTGCGGGTATTGCTCACGCCCGAGTTGTTGACCAGCACATCGATCGGACCGACCTCGGCCTGCGCCTGCGCGACCGCGGCCTGCACGCTGGCCAGGCTGGTGACATCCATGGCCACCACATGCGCGGCGCCGCCCTCGGATTCGATCTCGGCGCGCAGTTCCTTCAGACGCTCGACGCGCCGCGAGGCGAGGATGACCTGGGCGCCGTTGGCGGCGAGCACGCGGGCAAAGCGCGCGCCCAGGCCGCTGGAGGCGCCGGTGACCAGGGCCGTCTTGCCGGAAAGATCGAAGGTGGTGGGCATGGCAGGCAGGGCAGTGAGGTGGGACGGGTCGGGGCAGGCCGCGATGATCGCACAGCGCGGGCGGACGCCGGCGCGAGCGGCACGCCGCCGGCGGCCCGGGTTTGCGCCGGGCTGTCGATTGGCCGAAAATCCCGGGTACTCACGGAACGCAGCGAAAGAACAACGATGGAAATTGAACGCGATGCCATGGAATTCGACGTGGTCGTGGTCGGCGGCGGGCCGGCCGGCCTGTCGGCCGCCATCCGCCTGAAGCAGCTGGCTGCGGCCGCCGGCGCCGAGATCGGCGTCTGCGTGATCGAGAAAGGCTCGGAGGTCGGCGCCCACATCCTCTCGGGCGCGGTGATGGATCCGCGCGCCATCACCGAGCTCTTCCCCGACTGGCAGGCCATGGGCGCGCCGCTGAACACGCCGGTCACCGAAGACCGCTTCATGTTCCTGTCGCAGGGCGGCGCGCGCACCGTACCCGAGTGGCTGCTGCCCGACTGCTTCCGCAACCACGGCAACTATGTCATCAGCCTGGCCAATGTCGTGCGCTGGCTGGGCCAGCAGGCCGAGTCGCTGGGCGTGGAGATCTATCCCGGCTTCGCCGCGGCCGAGGTGCTCTACCGCGAAGACGGCTCGGTCAAGGGCGTGGCCACCGGCAACATGGGCGTGGGCCGCGACGGCGAGCCCACCGACAACTTCCAGCCGGGCATGGAGCTGCATGCCCGCTACACGCTGTTCGCCGAAGGCGCGCGCGGCCATCTCGGCAAGCAGCTCATCGCCCGCTTCGACCTCGCCCGCGGCCGCGACCCGCAGAGCCACGGCATCGGCCTGAAAGAGCTCTGGGAGATCGACCCCGCCCGGCACAAGCCCGGGCTGGTGGTGCACACCGCCGGCTGGCCGCTCGCCAGCGACACCTATGGCGGTTCCTTCCTCTACCACCTCGAGAACAACCAGGTAGCGGTGGGCTTCGTGGTCGGGCTGGCCTACACCAATCCGTACCTCTCGCCCTTCGAGGAGTTCCAGCGCTACAAGACCCACCCCGAGATCCGCGGCTTCTTCGAGGGCGGCAAGCGGCTGGCCTACGGCGCGCGCGCCATCACCGCCGGCGGCCTCAACGCCCTGCCCGAACTGGTGTTCCCGGGCGGCGCCCTGATCGGCTGCGACGCCGGCTTCCTGAACGCATCCCGCATCAAGGGCAGCCACGCCGCCATCAAGACCGGCATGCTCGCCGCCGAAGCCGCCTTCGCGGCAGTGACCGAAGGCCGCAGCGGCGACACGCTCGATGCCTATCCGGCGGCCTTCCGCGCGTCGTGGCTGCATGACGAACTGCACCGGGCCCGCAACTTCAAGCCGATGATGAGCAAGGGATTGTGGACGGGCACGCTGCTGGTGGGCATCGATCAGGTGCTGTTCCGTGGCAAGGCGCCCTGGACGCTGCACAACACCCATGCCGACCACGAGATGCTTCGCCCGGCGGCCGAATGCCAGCCGATCGAGTACCCGAAGCCCGATGGCAAGCTCACCTTCGACCGGCTCTCCTCGGTGTTCATCGCCAGCACCAACCACGAGGAGAACCAGCCGATCCACCTCACGCTCAAGGACGCGTCGGTGCCGGTGGCGCTCAACCTCGCCCGTTATGCCGGGCCCGAGAGCCGCTACTGCCCGGCCGGGGTCTACGAGTACGTCAAGACCGAGGAAGGCGACGACCGGTTGCAGATCAACGCCCAGAACTGCGTGCACTGCAAGACCTGCGACATCAAGGATCCCTCACAGAACATCGTCTGGGTGGTGCCCGAAGGCGGGGGCGGTCCCAACTATCCGAACATGTGAGCGCCGATCGGCCCTCGCGCGTCCGCCCGCGCCCGGCCACCCCCTGGTGCTGCCCCCATGGAGGTTGACACCCTCACCCATGCCGCCGGCATCGGCTGGAGCCATCCGTTGCCGCGGCAACTCGACGGCCCGCAGACCCTGGTGGTGGTCTTCGGCGCTGCCGAGCATGGCCCGCACGACGCGGCCCTGGTCGAATTGCGGGCGGCACTCCCCGGCTCGGTGATCGCCGGCTGCTCCACGGCGGGCGAGATCTTCGGTGGCGGCGTCCACGACGACACCCTCAGCGTGGCCATCGCGCGCTTTGCGCGGACCGCGCTTCGGCTCGCCCTCACCCCGCTGGCCGACGCGGCCGATTCCCGCGCGGCCGGCGCGCGGCTCGCCAGTCAGCTCGCCGCGCCCGGGCTGCGCGCGGTGCTGCTGTTCTCCGACGGGCTGCAGGTGAATGGCACCGCCCTGGTCGACGGGCTGACCCGACAGCTGCCGCCAGCCGTGGCCATCTCGGGCGGGCTGGCCGGCGACGGCGGCCGCTTCCGCAGCACCTGGGTGCTCTCGGGCGCGCAATGCCTCACCGGTCATGTCTGCGCGGTCGGCTTGTACGGCGACGCCCTGCGGGTGGGTCTGGGCACCGGAGGAGGCTGGGCCGACTTCGGCCCGGAGCGCCGCATCACCCGCGCGACCGGCCAGGTGCTCTACGAGCTCGACGGCAAGCCGGCGCTCGATCTCTACCGGACCTACCTCGGGGAATTCGCCGCCGGCCTGCCGGCCACCGCGCTGCGATTCCCGCTGTCGGTGCGCGAGCCGGGCGCAAGCGATGAGCCGCTGGTGCGCACCATCCTGGCGGTCGACGAGGCAGCCCATTCGCTGACCTTTGCCGGCGACATCCCGCAGGGCGGCACGGCCCGGCTGATGCGCGCCAATCATCTGCGCCTGATCGACAGCGCCGCCGCTGCCGGCGCGGCCGCCATCGCCGGGGCGCATCCCGGCAGCGCGAGCCCGGCGCTGGCGCTGTCGGTGAGCTGCGTGGGCCGGCGGATGGTGCTCGGCGAGCACACCGACGAGGAGCTCGAATCGATCAGCGCCGCGCTGCCCGCGGGCAGCGGCCATGTCGGCTTCTACTCCTATGGCGAGATCTCGCCGGCCGGCGGCTGCGAAAGCCGTCTGCACAACCAGACCATGACCGTGACGGTCCTCAGCGAGAGCCCGGCGTGAGCGACGAACCCTCGGCGCATCCGCTGCTGCGGCGGCAGATGCACCGGCTCGGACTCGATCCCGACCAGCCGCCCGGCCGCGAAGGCTGGCGGGCCCTGCTCGCCAGCATCAGCCGCGCCTACGGCGAGGCCGACACCGACCGCTACCTGATGGAGCGTTCGCAGGAGCTGGCCTCCGAGGAGATGGCCGAACTGAACGAGGCGCTGCGCCTGGCGCGCGACCAGGCCGAGGAGATGGCGCGGGTCAAGTCGCACTTCCTGGCCAACATGAGCCACGAGATCCGCACGCCGCTGAACGCGATCATCGGCATGAGCCACCTGGCGCTGCGCCAGCCCCTGGCGCCACGCCAGCGGGAGTATGTCGAGAACATCCATCAGGCAGGCCAGCACCTGCTGGGCATCATCAACGACATCCTCGATCTAGCCAAGATCGAGGCCGGGATGGTGCGGGTGGAGAAGACCGAGTTCCGGTTCGAGTCGCTGCTCGAGCAGATCGCCACGCTGCAGGGCGCCCATGCCGCGATCAAGGGGCTCGAGCTGGTGTTCGACATCGCGGCCGACATGCCGGCCCGGATCACCGGCGATCCGCTGCGGCTCGGTCAGGTGCTGCTCAACTATGTCGGCAACGCCATCAAGTTCACCCAAGCCGGCGAGGTGGTGGTCGGCGCAAGCGTGCAGGAACGCACCGAATCGGACGCGCTGCTGCGCTTCACCGTCCGCGA
Source organism: Betaproteobacteria bacterium (assembly GCA_018970865.1). GTDB lineage: Bacteria > Pseudomonadota > Gammaproteobacteria > Burkholderiales > Burkholderiaceae_E > Quisquiliibacterium. The sequence continues at coordinate 4,373 of JAGWVN010000064.1, read as the reverse complement.
CACCGGCATCGGCATGACCGAGGAACAGGTCGCGCGGGTGTTCCGCAGTTTCGAACAGGCCGATGCCTCGATCACCCGGCGATTCGGCGGCACCGGGCTGGGACTGTCGATCGCCGCGAATCTCGCCGCGCTGATGGGCGGCGAGGTGGGCGTGGAGAGCGCGCCGGGCAAGGGCTCGGCGTTCTGGTTCACCGCCCGGGTCGGCATCGCCTCCAACGCCCGGATCATGCACGGCGCGCCGGCGCCGCTGGCGGGCACCCGGGTGCTGGTGGCCGACGACAACGCCCATGCCCGGCAGGTGCTGCGCGAGATGCTGGCCGGGATGGGTTTCGATGCCCACGCCGTGTCCTGCGGCGAGGCGGCGGTCGCCGAGATCGGACGCGCCGACCGGGCGCTCGAGCCCTACGGACTCGCGCTGCTCGACTGGCAGATGGCCGACCTCTCGGGCGTGGAAGTCGCAACCCGCGTGCAGCAGGATCGCCTGACGGCGCCACCGGCGATGGCGCTGGTGACCGGACATGACCGGGAGCGGGTGCAGGAGCTCGCCACCGGGATCGGGCTCGCCGAGGTGCTGATCAAGCCGGTGAGCCCGTCGATGCTCCACGATCGGGTGGTCAGCCTGCTGCAGGGCGCCGCCGCTGCCCGCGCCGCGGCCGTGATGACGGACGCGAGCCCGCCTGCCGCCGGGGGATCCGACGGTCTGGCGGCATCCCCCCCGGCACCGGCCGCCGCGCATGCGGCCCTGCATGGACGGCGAGTGCTGCTCGCCGAAGATCACCCGCTGAACCAGATGGTGGCAGTCGATCTGCTGCAGCAGATCGGCATGCAGGTCGAGGTCGCCGGCGACGGCGCCGTCGCGCTCGCCCGCGCCCGTGAGGGCGGCTGGGACCTGATCCTCATGGACATGCAGATGCCGGTGATGGACGGGCTGGCCGCCACCCGCGCCATCCGGGCGCTGCCGGGGCCCGCCGGGGCGGTGCCGATCATCGCCATGACCGCCAATGTACTGGCCGCCGATCGCGATGCCTGCCTGGCGGCCGGCATGGTGGACTTCATCGGCAAGCCGATCGCGCCCGAAGCGCTGTTCGAGACCCTTTGCCGCTGGCTGCCCAGCCGGTCGCAAACCGGCCGGCCGGACTGACCGGTTCAGTCCCGGGAGGACGGCGCAAAGCGTCGACGGTACCAGGCGAGCGCAGCCGCGTCGTCCTGATCGCGCCAGCCGGCATCGCACAGCGCCTGCATCAGGGCGGCCGCCGGGGCACCCAGCGGGAGGTCGATGCCCGCGGCGCGCGCCGCCTCGTTGGCCAGGCGCACATCCTTGGTGAGCACATGCGACTGGGCGCGCGGCAGGAGGTCGCCGGCCAGGGCGCGCGGCATGCGGTCGTCGAACATCCAGCTCTGGCCGGAACTGGCCGAGACCAGGCCCAGCAGACGGGAGGGATCGAGTCCCAGCCGCTCGCCCAGCGCCATCGCCTCGGCGCCGGCCAGCAGGTGGATGCCCGCCATGAGGTTGTTGACCAGCTTGGCGCGCGCGGCGTCACCCAGCCGATCGCTGATCAGGAAGCGGCGGGCCGCGAGCGCGGCGAGCAGCGGTTCGGCGCGCTCGATGCTGGCTGGCGAGCCGGCCAGCATCATGCTCATGGTGCCGGCCTGGGCACGCGCCGGGCCGCCCGAGATGGGGGCATCCAGCACCGAGGCGCCCGTGCCGGCCACCGCGGCGCAGAACCGCGCGCTGTCCTCGGGCGAGATGGTGCTGCACAGGAGCACCAGATGCGCCGGCCGGAGGGCGCCGAGCAGGCCGTCGGCGCCACTGAGCACGATCTCGATCTGGCCGGCGTCGAGCACCACCAGCGCGATCGCGTCGCAGGCGCCGGCGATCGCCGCGGGCGTGGACATCACGGCGAGGCCGAGCTCACCGGCTCGACGCTCGCGCGCGGGATCGGTGTCGCGCACGGCCACCCGGAACCCGGCGCGGGCAGCGCTTTCGGCCATGCCCATGCCCATCAGGCCGGCGCCGATGACGCCGAAGGACTCGATCACGATGGGCGCTGTCTGGGGCACGGGGCCCGGATGGGGCCGAGGGCAGGACCGCGCGCGCCCCGAAGGACGCGGCGGTTCATGAGGAAGGGATCAGCCGAACTGCCGCGGGCGCCGGGGACCGCCGAAGCCGCCACCACCGCCCTCGCCGCCGCCGCGACCGTAGCCGCCATCACCGCCGCCACCGCCGCCACGGCCATAACCGCCGCCACCGCCGCCGTCGCCACGGCCGTAGCCGCCGCCACCACCACCGTAGCCGCCGCCACCGCCGCCACCGCCACCGCCGCCACCGCCACCGCCACCGTAGCCGCCGCCACCGCCGCCACGACGGAAGCCGCCACCCCCACCCTGCTGCTCGCGGGCCTCGTTGACGACCAGGCTGCGGCCTTCCAGGGAGTGGCCGTTGAGGGCGCGGATGGCGTTCTGGGCTTCGTCAGCGCTGGTCATGGTCACGAAGCCGAAGCCGCGCGAGCGGCCGGATTCGCGATCGGTGACGATACGGGCATCGGTGACCTCGCCGTGAGCGCCGAACAGCTGGGTGAGCTGGGCATCGGTGGCTCGCCAGGGCAGGTTGCCGACATAGATCTTGGTGGGCATTGATTCATCCTCGAAACTGGACGGAACATTGCATTTCGAGGCGAACCAGGTGCGGGAACCGGGAAATGCAAGCCTGGCACCGGACGAGAGGATTCTGGAATCACACGAGCCGGAACCATGCGCCTCCCCAATGTGCCACAAACCCAACGAATTGCGCATCCCCCGTCTTGGGGAAAGACAATTCTTTTTACATGAGGTAAAGGATTCCGCGCTTGAAATTCATCCGTGACTGTATGAAAATACAGGTGTCGCAACCCTCCGGCACCGCCACGGCCTCTTCATGCGCGAACTCACGCCCCGCCAGCAGGAAATCCTGGCCCTCATCAGGGAACACATCGCCGGCACGGGCTTCCCGCCCACCCGGGCCGAGATTGCCCAGCGCCTCGGCTTCCGCTCGCCCAATGCGGCAGAAGAGCACCTGAAGGCGCTGTCGCGCAAGGGCGTCATCGAACTCACCGCGGGCGCCTCGCGGGGCATCCGCCTGAAGCTGCTGCCCGATGAACACCGCCAGGATGCCCACAGCGCGGTGCAGATCGCCCTCTCGCTGCCGCTGGTGGGCCGGGTGGCCGCGGGCAGTCCCATCCTGGCGCAGGAGCATGTGGAGGCCAGCTTCGCGCTCGATCCGGCCCTCTTCGAGCAGCGTCCGGACTATCTCCTCAAGGTGCGTGGCATGAGCATGCGCGATGCCGGCATTCTCGATGGCGACCTGCTCGCGGTACGCCGCACCACCGAGGCCCGCAATGGCCAGATCATCGTGGCCCGCGTGGGTGATGATGTCACCGTCAAGCGCTGGCGCCAGCGCGGCCATGTGGTCGAACTGCTGCCCGAGAACCCCGACTACCAGCCCATCGTGCTCGATACCCGGCACGACGAGTTCGCCGTCGAGGGGCTGGGCGTGGGCCTGATCCGGGGCTCGCACGCGCTCTGACCGCGCCGGCGCCATGCAGTCACTTCCCCCGTTGCCAGCCTGCGTCTGGCGTGCCCATGAGCTCGGCAACACCGGGCAGGCCGGGCATCCCAGCGGATTTGCATCGCTGGACGCGCAGCTGCCCGGCGGCGGCTGGCCATCCGGCATGCTCACCGAGCTCATCAGCCGCGAACCCGGCACCGGCGAGCTGCGGCTGCTCGTCCCGCTGCTGCGGCAGCTCAGCCAGGCCCAGCGGCTCGTCATCCTGCTGGCCCCGCCGCACATCCCCTATGCCCCTGCGCTTCACAGTCACGGCATCGACATCGACCGCCTGCTGATCGTTCAGGCGCCCAATGCCGCCGACCGGCTCTGGGCCGTCGAGAAAGCCCTCAAGAGCGGCAGCTTCGGCTGTCTGCTGGCCTGGCTGCCGCAGGAGCGCACCCGGCCGGAGCACCTGCGCCGCCTGCAGCTGGCAGCCCAGGCGGCACAGGGGCCGGTATTCCTGTTCCGCCCGCTCGCGGCCCAGTTCGAGGCCTCTCCCGCGCCGCTGCGGCTGCTGCTGCTGCCACGACCCGAGCAGCAGCTGTCGGTGCAGGTGCTCAAGCGGCGTGGCCCGGTGCTGGCCCAGCCCATGCTGCTGAACCTGCCGCAGCCCATGAGCACCATCCGGCTTCGCCGTCACCCGGCCAGCCTGCCCTTGCCCGATGCGATGCCCGCCGGCCTGGGCACTGCGCACACCGGCGCGGGGCTGCCAGCCCGGCCTCGGCATCCCGCCACGCTCAACTGACGCTGCCGCGCGTCCGGGCCGCCAGCCAGGCGGCCCGGACGCGCG
>JAGWVN010000063.1 GCA_018970865.1 Betaproteobacteria bacterium | reverse complement strand
GGCATCGAGAGCCTGCCGGAGCGGGAGAAGCAGGTCATGGGCATGTACTACGAACAGGACATGAACCTGAAGGAGATCGGCGCGGTGCTCGGGGTGACCGAGTCCCGGGTCTCCCAGCTGCACAGCCAGGCAGTCGCCCGTCTGCGCGCCCGACTGCGCTCCTGGGCCTGAGCGGCGCGCGCTGCCCCGACATGGCCGCCGACCGCCCCGAGAGCGGCACTCTGTCGTCGGTGCGCATCGCGGCGCTCGGTGCCGACATCCTCGATGCCGCCACGATCTCGCGGCGCCTCGCCGCGCAGGCCGTGTCGAGCGTCCGCGTCCAGTCCGATCGCACCGCCGGGGTTCTCGACGGACTTTCCCGCATCGCGGATGCCGCCCAGGCGATGACGGAGGTGGCCCTGCAGACCCGATTGCTGGCATTCAACCTGTCGGTCGAAGCCGCTCGGCCGGAGTCCGACACCGGCAGTCTGGGGCTCATGGCCCGGGCGGTGACCGACCTGTCGAGCCGGGTGGAAGCCGCGTCGCGGCAGATCGTGGACACCGCCCGACGCTTCGAGCGGCATCTTGCTGCCGACAGCGTGTCGTTGCAGCCGGGTCAGCCGGCGGAAGCCGGCGCGCTGCCGGCGCTGACGGGGCTGCAGGAGTCGCTTGACCGGATACTGGCCAGCGCCAGCGAGTTGCGCGGCCCCCGCTGAGGCCGCTGCCGGCCGGGGGTGGCCGGGGGTGGCCGGGCGCGACGATCAGATGACCGTCAGGCCAGCCGCAGCGAGCGGGAGGGCGTGGCCACGGCGGCGCTGCCGCCCGCACCGTAGGTGGTTGACGGACCGAAGAGGGCGGTGACGCCCCGCTGGTTGATGCCGCGCGCACGCGCGAGAAGTTCGGCATTGGCCGCGAGGTGGCGGCGCAGCCGGGCCAGGCGCGTCCTGGCAGCCGGATCGCGCAGCGCGCCCAGACCGGCGAGGGCGGCGAGCGCCCTGGACAACTCGGCGCTTGCGGTCTCGATGCCCGCCGCGTCGCCCTGCGCGATCGCCGCCTGCTGGGCGTCGAGCGCGCTGGCTACCGCATCGAGCGCCACCTGGGCGCTGCCAGCGGTTCGCGGCGGGAGGCCGGCGTTCATCGGCCGGCGCCTCCGACGCTGATGGTCTCGAGCAGTTCCGACGCCGCGGAGATCATCCTGTCGGCAACCACCTGCGCGTTCACATGGAAGCGGCCTTCCTGGATGGCGGCGCGGACTTCCTCGACCTTGGCGCTGTCGATGGGCTCCGCGCTGTCGCTGCCCACCAGGCTCTGGGTGGTGGCCGACAGGCTGACCTGGTCGGTGGGGGGCACGCCCGCCACCTCACCCTGCGGTACCGTCGGGGACCGGCTGGCATTGGTCGCCCTGTTGATCAGGTCGACGGGTTTGGAATCGTTGGTGCCGTTGATTTTCATGTGTGCCTCCCGGCCTGGAATTGGGCGCTTGAGGGTTCCTGTGGGGATTATCGTCTTCCCACGCGGAAACTTGAGCCCAGGATGCGGGAGAGTGCGGCTGTTGCGTCAGAGCCTCAGTTCGATGGTGCGGTCCCGGAGGATGCCGACCACCACCCGGCCCGATTCCGTGCGGGCCCGCAGGGGCTGTCCCTCGGAGCCGGGGGTGAGGGCGACGCCCTCGCTGGTCAGGGAAAACCCCTGACCGTTGACCACGATCTGAACCGGGTCGCCGGCGTTCACGCTGGGGGGCGTGCGCAAGGCATCGACCCGCACAGCTTGCCCGGCGGTGATCGTGCGCGTGAGCTGCTTGCCGACCAGCGCGGCGGCATCGACGACGAGCGGCGCGGGGTCTCGGGTGAGGTCGTATTCCTCCATCCGGACATCGGTCGGCCCGATCGGGGCGCCGGCCGGCATCGAGGCGTTGGCGATGGCCACCGGGGCGAACACGCTCACGCTCACCGGCAGCCGGATCATCCAGCTCGCGCCTGACACGCAGCGCACGCCCACCTGGGTCCGGCCCCAGAGGCGCGAACCGGGCGGCACGAAGGGCTCGGCGCGGGCGCAGGGGGCGAGCTGCACCCGCGTGTCGAACTGCCCGACCTTGACGTCGATGCGTGTCCGGCTGACGCGGGCGGCGTTCAGTTCGCGCTCCGCGAGGATGCGCACCGCTTCATCGATCGGATCGGCAAGGGCCGACGGCTGAGGGCCGGCCTGCGAACCGGGGGCCGCGGCCTGGGGCGCGATCGCGGCCAGTGAGGGCGCGACGGCGATCTGCTGCGCGCCGGCGGGCGCTGCGGCCACCAGCGCGGCGCACAGGCCAACCCGCCAGAACGCCCGCAGGGCGGCGCGAGAGCGGCTGGGGGACCGCGGCGAGGTGGGCGAGAGGGCGTGGCGCATGGGCGCTCCGATCGGACGGCGATGGGTCGTACTGTGAACCGGGATCGCCGCGCCATGGCGCCGAATAGGGGGGCTCGGGACCGGCTTATCGATGCTTAAGTTTTCCTGCCCTGGCCGAAGATCGGCGTGTCCCGGAGTTCGTGGACAGGCCAGCGGAGAAGGCACCATGCTCGATCGATTCGTGAGTTCCATCCAGTTCCAGGGTCAGGCCCTGACGCTGCGCGCCGAGCGCCAGAAGGTGCTCGCCGGCAACATCGCCAACGCCGAGACCCCTGGCTACAAGGCCCGCGACTTCGATTTCGCCCAGGCCCTCTCGGCGGCCACCGCCGGACCGGCACGGCGCCCTGGCGTCGCGCTCGACGCCGCCAGCCAGGCTGCGGCGGGCGGCTCCGCCGGCGCGCGCGATCTCGCCCTGCAGTACCGCCTCCCGGAGCAGGCCTCCATGGACGGCAACACGGTGGAACTCGACCGCGAGCGCGCCAACTTCGCCGACAACTCGGTGCGCTACGAGGCCACGCTGCGCTTCATCAACGGCGGGGTGCGGACCATGCTCTCGGCCATCCGCGGCGAATGAGCACGGCCTGACCCGACCAGGAGCCCGTCATGTCGCTCTCGAAGATCTTCAACATCAGCTCGACCGCGATCGCGGCGCAGAGCCAGCGCCTGAATGTGGTGGCGTCCAACCTCGCCAACGCCGACAGCGTGGCCGGCCCGGACGGCCAGGCCTACAAGGCGCGGCAGGTGATGTTCGAGGCGCGCCAGCCCGAGCGCGCCGGTGGCGTGGGCGGCGTGCGCGTGAGCGGGATCATCGAGGACAACACGCCGGGCAAGCGGTCCTACGACCCGACCCATCCGCAGGCCGACCCCCAGGGCTATGTCACCGCGAGCAATGTCAACGCCGTGGAAGAGATGGTCAACATGATCGCCGCCTCGCGTTCGTACCAGAACAATGTCGAGGTCCTGAACACCACCCAGCAACTGCTGGTCAAGACCCTGCAGCTCGGCCAGTGACACCGGAATCCGCCATGACATCCCTCTCCGCCACCAGCAGCACCCTCAGCACCGACCAGAGCGCTGCCAACCGGGCCCGCCTGCTCGCCGCCATCAATGGCGGCTTGGCCGATCCCGCCGCCGGCACCGCCGACGCCAGTGCCACCGGCACCGAGGACCGTTTCCTGAAGCTGCTGGTCGCCCAGATGCGCAACCAGGACCCGCTGAATCCGATGGACAACGCGCAGGTCACCTCGCAGCTGGCGCAGATCAACACCGTGCGCGGCATCGAATCGCTGAACGCCTCGATGAACAAGCTGGTGGAACGCGGCGCTGGCGCCTCGGCGACCGACTCGGTCGGGATGCTCGGCCGCCAGGTGCTCGCCGCGGGCGAGAACTTCAGCCGCGATGTCGGCGCCGCCACCTCCCGCCTGGGCTTCGAGCTTGCCGGTACCGCGCGGGGCGCGGTGGCCGAGGTGCTCGACAGCGCCGGCAAGGTGGTCTTCAGCCGCAGCTTCCAGTCGCCGGCCGCCGGCGTGACCACCTTCGACTGGGATGGCGGCGTCGCGGGCGGGGGCACGGCGCCGGCAGGCCAGTACCGCCTGCGGGTGACGGCCACCGACGGCAGCAACCCGGTTGCCGCCACCGCGCTCAGCAGCACCCGCGTGATCGGCGTGTCGCAGGACGGCGCCGCCGTGCGCCTCGACCTGGCCGGCCGCGCGGGCGTGGCGCCGGGCGCCATCAAGGCGATCTTCTGAATCCGGTTTCTTCTTCACTCTCCCACGAAACACCAGGAGCAAGGGCATGAGCTTCCAGCAGGGTCTGAGCGGTCTGAACGCCGCCGCGCGCAATCTCGATGTGATCGGCAACAACGTGGCCAACTCGGGCACGGTGGGCGCCAAGGTCTCCCGGGCCGAGTTCAGCGATGCCTTCGCCAACTCGCTTGGCGGCAGCGGCAGCAACCAGATCGGCATCGGCGTGACGGTGTCCAGCGTGGCCCAGCAGTTCACCCAGGGCGACATCGCCACCACCAACAATCCACTCGATGTCGCGATCGACGGCGCGGGCTTCTTCCAGCTCTCCACCAACGGGGCGCTCAGCTACACCCGAAACGGCCAGTTCAAGGTCGATGCCGACGGCTACATCGTGAGCACGCAGGGCGGTCGGGTGCAGGGCAATGTGGTCGATCCGACCACCGGGGTGATGGGTCAGATCAACACCGATGTCCGGCTGTCGATGGGCAACCTGCAGCCCAAGCCGACCTCCGAGCTGAACATCGGCATGAACCTGGATGCCCGCACCACGGCCACGCCCGCGGCCACGGCCTTCGACCCCACCGACGCCACCAGCTACGCCAACATGGCCTCGATGAAGGTCTACGCGCCGCAGGGCCAGACCCACACCCTGGCCACCTATTACCGCAAGACCACCGACAACAGCTGGGATGTGTATGCCTCGCTGGACGGGACGCCGTTTGCCACCAACCCGGTGACCACGCTGACCTTCGGCACCGATGGCCGGCCTTCGCCGGCGCCCGGAACGCTCAACCTGACCGTGCCGTTTCCGGCCACCGAGGGCGGCAACCAGACCGTGGCGACCGACCTCTCCTCGATCACCCAGTTCGGCTCGCCGTATGTGGTCACCGCCCTCGACCAGGATGGCTATGCGGTGGGCGAGCTCGCCGGCTTTCGCATCGCGCCGGACGGCAACCTGCTGGCCCGCTACAGCAACGGCCGCTCGGAGATCCAGGCGCGGCTGGTGCTGACCAACTTCCGCAATCCGCAGGGCCTGCAGCCGGTGGGCGGCAACCAGTGGGTGGAGACCGCGGTGTCGGGTCCGCCCAACCAGCCCCAGGCGCCGGGCACCGGCAGCCTCGGGATGCTGCAGTCGGGCGCGCTCGAGCAGTCGAATGTCGAGCTGACCGGCGAGCTGGTGAACATGATCACCGCCCAGCGGGTCTACCAGGCCAACGCCCAGACCATCCGGGCGCAGGACCAGCTGCTGCAGACCATCGTCAACCTGCGCTGATCGCACCGGCGACGCAGGCATAGACCAGGGAGGCGACGATGGACCGCATGATCTACACGGCAATGTCGGGGGCCAAGGCGCTGGCGCAACGCCAGGAGGCGGTCACCAACAACCTCGCCAATGCGGCCACCACCGGCTTTCGCGCCGACCTGATGAGCTTTCGCGCCGTGCCGGTGCAGGGCGCGGGCACGGCCAGCACCCGGGTGTTCAATCTCGAGGCGAGCTCGGGCTTCAGCCGGGAGCAGGGCCCGGTGAACACCACCGCGCGCCCGCTCGATGCCGCGATCCGCGGCGCCGGCTGGTTCGTGATCCAGACCCCCGATGGCGGCGAGGCGCTCACCCGCAACGGCGCGTTCCAGGTGGGCGCCGACGGTTCGCTGCAGACCTCGGGCGGCCTGCCGGTGCTCGGCGATGGTGGTCCGATCACGCTGCCGGCCAATGCCGAGGTGGTGATTGGCGCCGACGGCACCATCACCGCCCGCCAGGGCAACCAGCCGCCGCTTCAGGTGGGCAAGCTCAAGCTGGTCAATCCGCCGGCCGAGAGCCTGGCCAAGGGCGGCGACGGGCTGATCCGCGTGGCCAATGGCGACCCGGCGGCCGATGACGCCAGCGTGCGGGTGGTCGGCGGCGCGCTCGAAGGCAGCAATGTGAATGTCGTCGAGTCGATGGTGGGAATGATCGCGCTGGCTCGACAGTTCGAGATCCAGATGAAGCTGCTCTCGAATGTCGAGCAGAACGAACAGCGGGCGGCGCAGCTGCTCTCGCTCAGAGGTTGATCGGCGCCCGCGCCGCAGGGAGAAACGGATGATCAGGTCACTCTTCATCGCCAAGACCGGGATGGACGCGCAGCAGATGCAGCTCGACACCATCACCCACAACCTCGCCAATGTGGGCACGGTGGGCTACAAGCGCTCGCACGCGGTCTTCGAGGATCTGCTCTACCAGAACATGCGCCAGGCGGGCGCCCAGAGCACCCAGCAGACCCAGCTGCCCACCGGCCTGCAGCTCGGCGTGGGCGTACGCACCTCGGCCACGGCGCGGGTCTTCACCCAGGGCGCGCTGCAGCAGACCGAGAACAAGCTCGATGTGGCCATCAACGGCAACGGCTTCTTCCCGATCCAGATGCCCGATGGCACGGTGGGTTACACCCGCGACGGCCAGTTCCGGGTGGACGCGCAGGGCCAGATCGTGACCTCCAATGGCAACCCGATCGCCCCGCCGATCACGATCCCGGCCACGGCCCAGTCGGTGACCATCGGCGCCGACGGCACCGTCACCTACACCGTCGCGGGCCAGACCGCCGCCACCACCGCCGGACAGATCCAGCTGGCGAGCTTCGTGAATCCGGCCGGCCTGGACCCGCGTGGCCAGAACCTGTTCTTCGAGACCACGGCCTCGGGCACCGCGACGCTCGGCGCGGCCGGCACCAACGGCACCGGTTCGCTCAAGCAGGGATTCGTCGAGACCTCGAATGTGAATGTGGTGGAGGAGCTGGTGGCCATGATCCAGACCCAGCGCGCCTACGAGATCAACTCGAAGGCGATCCAGACCTCCGACCAGATGCTCGCCAAGCTCTCGCAGATCTGAGGCCTACATGACCCTGATGCTCTGTCTTCCGCGCGCTGCCCGCGTCCTCGTCCTGGCGATGACCGCCGCGGCCGCCTGCGCCTGCACCCCGTTCAACGACGCCATGGTCCGCCCCACCGTCGATGTGCGCGAGCCCACCACGGTGCGTCCGCCGCTCATGCTCGCCTATGCCGCGCCCAGCAGCACCGCCGAGCCCGGCGCGATCTTCGTGGCCGGCGCGCACCGCGGCCTGTTCGAGGACCGTCGCGCCCGCCTGGTGGGCGATGTGCTCACCATCCAGATCCAGGAGAAGTATTCCGCCAAGCAGAGCTCCAACAGCACCGTCGATCGCACCGGCTCGGTCGATGCCAGCGTGGGCCTGCTGCCCTTCATGACGCCGAACTCCACCACCCGCTTCAAGGCGCAGGGCAGCTCCAGCAACACCTTCGAGGGCAAGGGCGCCACCGGCACCGACAACGAGTTCACCGGCACCATCACGGTCACGGTGGTCGAGGTGCTCGCCAACGGCAACCTCGCGGTGGTCGGCGAGAAGCAGGTCGGCATCAACCAGAATGTCGAGCGGCTGCGCTTTTCGGGCGTGGTCAATCCCGCGACCATCCTGCCCGGCAATCTCGTGACCTCCACCCAGGTGGCCGATGCGCGCCTGGAGGTGCGCAGTCGCGGCGACATCGATCGCGCCCAGACCACCGGCTGGCTCTCGCGCTTCTTCCTCAGCTTCCTGCCGATCTGAGGTCCCGCATGCGCATCCCTCTCCGCCATCCCCGCCGCGTGCCGCTGCGCGGTCTCGCGCTGCTCGCGGCGGCGCTGCTCGGGCTGGCGCTGGCCGCCCAGCCGGCTCGGGCCGAACGCATCAAGGATCTCGCGACCATGCAGGGCGTTCGCAACAACCAGCTGCTCGGCTACGGGCTGGTGGTTGGTCTGGACGGCAGCGGCGACCAGACCACGCAGGCGCCCTTCACCGCGCAGAGCGTCAACTCCATGCTCTCGCAGCTCGGCATCCAGCTGCCGCCCGGGGTCACGCCGCAGCTGCGCAACTCGGCCGCGGTGATGGTCACCGCGCAGCTGCCGGCCTTCGCCCGCCCCGGGCAGACCATCGATGTGACCGTCTCGTCACTGGGCAACGCCCGCAGCCTGCGCGGCGGCACGCTGCTGCTCACCCCCCTGCGTGGCGCCGACAACCAGGTCTACGCGATCGCCCAGGGCAATGTGCTGGTCGGTGGCGCCGGCGCGGCCGCCGGCGGCAGCCGGGTGCAGATCAACCACCTCAGCGCGGGGCGCGTGCCGGCCGGCGCCACCGTCGAGCGGGCGGTGGCCACGCCAGCCCTCTCGGGCGAAACCATCCGGCTCGAGCTCGTGCAGACCGATTTCACCCTGGCCGGCAAGGTGGCCGATGCGATCAACCAGACCCTCGGGTCGGGCGCCGCGCTGGCCCAGGCGATCGATGCCCGGGTGATCCAGGTGCGCATGCCCGCCGAAGCCGAGCGCCGCGTGCCCTTCCTGGCCCAGCTCGAGAATGTCGAGGTGGCGCAGGCCCTGCCCACGCCGAAGGTGGTGGTCAATGCCCGCACCGGGTCGGTGGTGATGAACCAGACCGTCACCCTGGCGCCGAGCGCGGTGGCCCACGGCAACCTCAGCGTGACCATCTCGTCGACGCCGGTGATCTCCCAGCCCGGCGCCTTCTCGCAGGGACAGACCGTGGTCGCCGAGAAGGCCGACATCCAGATCCGGCAGGACGGCGGCAATGTCATGCAGATCGATGCCGCGGCTCGCCTGACCGATGTGGTCAAGGCCCTCAATGCCCTGGGCGCCACGGCCGGCGACCTGATCGCGATCCTGCAGGCGCTGAAGGCCGCGGGCAGCCTCAAGGCCGAGCTCGAGATCATCTGAGGAAGCGCGCGCCATGGAACCCTCGACCCCGCTGCTCGCCACCGACTCCCGGTCGCTGGACGCCCTGCGCCGTCAGGCTTCAGGCGATCCGCGCGCGGCCACGCGGGCCGCGGCAGGTCAGGTCGAGTCGCTGTTCATGCGCCAGATGCTCAAGGCGATGCGCGATGCCACGCCCAAGAGCGGGATGTGGGACAGCAACGCCCAGGGCACCTATGCCGACATGTTCGATCAGCAGCTCGCCCAGTCGCTGTCCGGTCGCCCGGGTGGGTTGGCCGATGTGATCGCGCGCCAGCTCACCCGTCAGATGGGCGATGCCCAGGGCGCCGGCGCCCGCGCGGCCGATGCTGCAGCCCAGGCCGCGGGCGCGGAGCCGGCTGCGCTCGCCAGCCGCGGTGCCGTGCCGGCGTCGGTGGTCGGGCCGAGGACGGCGCCCGGTCTGCCCTCGCAGGCCGTGATCCGCCAGGCGCTCGCCGCTTTTGCCGCCAGCGGCGGCGAGACCGCGAGCGCGCAGCCGGCGGTCCAGCCGACAGCGCAGCCGGCAGTGCCCGGGGCGGCGCTTGCGGCGGCAGCCGCCGCGCGCTGGACCGAGCAGGCGGCGGCGCCCCGCTCGCCCGCCCAGCCTGATCTGTCCCAGCTGAGCGGGCCGCAGGCGGAGTTCGTCCGCAAGGTCTGGCCGCATGCGCTCCTGGCCGAGCAGAAGACCGGCGTGCCCGCGGCGTTCATCGTGGGGCAGGCGGCGCTGGAGTCCGGCTGGGGGCGCCACGAGATCCGCCATGGCGATGGCAGCCCGAGCTTCAATCTGTTCGGAGTCAAGGCCACCGGCGGCTGGCAGGGCGGGTCGGCCGCCGCCACCACCACCGAATATGTGGGTGGCCAGCCCACCCGGCGGGTCGAGCGCTTCCGGGCCTATGGCTCGTATGGCGAGGCCTTCCAGGACTGGGCGTCGATGATGGCCAGCAGCCCGCGCTACAGCCGGGTGATCCAGTCCGGCGGCAGCGTGCAGGCCTTCGCGGCCAACATGCAGCGCGCCGGGTATGCCACCGATCCGGCCTACGGGGCCAAGCTCGAGAAGACGATCCAGAAGACGCTGACCCTGCAGCGCCTGGTGACCTGATCGACGCGCCCACCAAGGAAAGAGCATGTCCGGACTGTTCGGCGTCGGCACCTCGGCCATGATGGCGGCCTATGCGCAGATGCGCACGGCCAGCAACAACATCTCGAATGTGAACACGCCTGGCTACAGCCGCCAGGAGGCCGTGCTCTCGACCCTGCCCGGCACCTACACTGGCGCCGGCTTCATCGGTCGGGGCGTGTCGGTCGAGACGGTCACGCGCCGCTACGACCAGTATGTGGCCGGCGAAGTGGCCTCGGCCACCGCCACCGCTGCCGCCGACTCGGTGCGTCAGACCCAGCTCGAGCGGCTCGACCGGATCTTCACTGACACCGACAACGGCATCGGCGCCGGAATCGACGACCTGCGCAGCGCGCTCGCCGATGCCGTCAACCGGCCGGGTGACACGCCGTCACGCACCGTGGTGCTCAGCCGCGCCGGCACCCTGGCCGAGCGCTTCGCCAGTGCGCGCTCCCAGCTCGAGGAGCTGCGTGCACAGGCGGACCTGCGGGTTCGCGAGGGCGTCACGAAGGTGAACGACGCGCTGCGATCCCTTGCCGACCTCAACAACCAGATCGCGCGCAATGCGTCGAGCGGACAGCCGCCCAACGACATGCTCGATGCCCGCGATCGGCTGATCGAGACGGTGAACAAGCAGATGAAGGCCAACGCCTTCATCAACGGCGACGGCACGGTCAACCTCTACGCCGCCTCCGGGCAGAGCCTGGTGGTGGGCGGCGTGGCCGCGAGCTTCTCGGCCCGGGTCGATTCCCTCGATTCCCGCAAGCTGATCGTCACCCTCGACACCGCGAATGCCGCGATTCCGGTGGATGGCGACACCATGGGGGGCGGCGAGATCGCCGGCGCGCTGCGGTTCCGCGACGACGATCTGGCCGCCATTTCGGGCCGGCTCGGCCAGCTCGCCGCGGCCGTGGCCACGGCCTACAACACCCAGCAGTCGCTGGGCCGGGATGCCAACGGCAATGTGGGCTCGCCGATGTTCGCGTTCGGCAGCCCGGTGGTGGCCGTGGCAAGCGGCAACACCGGCAGTGCCGTGCTGTCGGCCTCGGTGATCGATGGCGCCGTGCTGGCGCCCAGCGACTACGAACTGCGCTACGACGGGACCACCTGGACCAGCACGCGCCTGTCCGACGGCAGCAGCCAGACCCTGGCCGGCTTGCCGGCCACGCTCGATGGGCTGAGCCTCAGCCTGAACAGCGGCACCGCGGCAGCCGGCGACCGCTTCCTGCTCCGGTCGGGCTCCGAGTACACCTCGAATTTCTCGATGGTCCTCGGCGGGCCGGCGGGTCTTGCCACCGGCATGGCGGCCATGCCGCTGCGCAGTCAGGCCAACACCGGTGACGCCCGGGTGTCGGCCTTCGGCATCGATGCCAACGACCCCAATCTCACCGCGCCGGTCAGCATCCAGTTCACCAGCGCGACCACCTTCAATGTGACCGGCACCGGCACCGGCAATCCGGTGGGCGTGGCCTACACGCCGGGCATGACCCTGCAGTACAACGGCTGGCGCATGGCGCTGCTGGGCACGCCGGCCAGCGGCGACAGCTTCAGCGTGACGGCCACCGCCAATCCCGCGATCGACAACCGCAACGCTCGCGAGATGGTCGCCATCGGTGACCGCTTCGTGGTCGACGGACAGCGGCCTGGCGATGCCTTTGCCGAGCTGATCGCCGACATCGGCTCGCGCTCGCAGGCCAACAAGGCCGCCGAAACCCTCTCGACCCGCAGCCTGTCCGACGCGGAGTCGGCCCGGGCGGAGATCTCCGGCGTGAACCTCGACGAGGAGGCCGCGCGCCTGCTCCAGTTCCAGCAGGCCTATCAGGCCGCCGCCAAGATCATCTCCGCGGCCCAGAATGTGTTCGACACCCTGCTGCAGGCCGCCCGCTGAAGCGTGCCCACCCTGACCGATTGACCCCGGAGCACCACCGTGCGCATCGCCACCGCCTACGCCTACCAGAACGCCATCGACTCGATGACCGAGCGCCAGGCCAAGCTCGTGCGCAACCAGGAGGAGCTGTCCACCGGCAAGAAGCTGCTCTCGGCAGGCGACGACCCGGTGGCTGCGGCCGCCGCCGAGCGCACCCGTTCGGCCCAGCGGCGCATCGAGCTGCAGCAGCGCATGAACGACTTCGCCACCGGCCAGCTCCAGGTGGCCGACGGGGTGCTGAGCAGCGTGGGAGATCTCCTTCAGCTCGTCCGCGAGGGCGTGGTCCAGGCCGGCAACGGCGGCTTCTCGGCCGCCGACCGGCACCAGATCGCCACCCAGCTTCGCGGTTACCGCGAGGAGCTGCTCGCCCTTGCCAACCGCCCGGACGGCGCGGGTGGATTCCTCTTCGGCGGCCAGGGCAGCACCACCGCGCCGTTCGTGGATGGCGCGTCGGTGACCTACCAGGCGCAGCCCGGCGAGCAGCAGGTGGGCCTCGATGCCACCTCGCCGACGGTGCTCGACGGGCGGCACACCTTCATGGACATTCCGAGCGGCACCGGCACCCAGAGCATCTTCGACCTGCTCGACCAGACCATCGCCGTGCTCGACGACGCGACCAGCACCGGAGCCACGGTGAGCAGCACGGTGCGCACGGCGATCACCGGCCTCGACTTCGCGCTGGACCGCACCTCGACGAAGCGTACCGAGGTCGGCGAGGCGCTGCGCGCGCTTGAGGCGCGCGACAAGCTCGCGGCCGACGGGTCGCTGCAGCTGTCCACGCAGCTCTCCAAGCTGGTCGATGTCGACTATGCCCGGGCGATCTCCGAGTTCCAGAACAATCAGACCGCGCTGTCGGCCGCGATGAAGGCCTACTCGCAGATCTCCAAGATGTCCTTGTTCGACTATCTCTGAGTCGCCGGGGCGGGCTGCCCCGCCGCGATAGAATCGCGGCATGAACCAGGACGATCTGAAGCGGGCGGTGGCCCGCGCCGCGCTCGACGAACTCGTGCCGGGCTGCGTGGTCGGCGTGGGCACCGGCTCCACCGTCGACTGCTTCATCGACGCGCTCGCCGAGCGGGCGTCGAATCACCCCGGCGCGATCTCCAGTTCCGAACGCAGCAGCGCCCGCCTGCGCAAGGCCGGCATTCCGGTGCTCGGCATCGACGAGGCCCTCGCGCGGGGTCTGCCGCTGCCGGTCTATGTCGACGGCGCAGACGAGATCGACGGCGAGCGCCGCATGATCAAGGGCGGGGGCGGGGCGCTCACCCGCGAGAAGATCGTGGCCTCGGCCTTCGAGCGCTTCGTGTGCATCGTCGATGCCTCCAAGCGGGTCGAGCGCCTGGGCCGGTTTCCGCTGCCGGTGGAGGTGATCCCGATGGCCTCGGCGCTGGTGGCCTCGCGGCTGCGCGCCCTCGGCGGCCAGCCTGTGCCGCGCGCCGGTTTCGTCACCGACAACGGCAATCACATCCTCGATGTGGCCGGCCTGCGGATCGACGATCCCGAGGGCCTCGAGGCCCGCATCGGGCTCTGGGCCGGGGTGGTCAGCGTGGGTCTGTTCGCGATCGCGCCGGCCACCGTGGTGCTGGTGGCCGGGCAGGACGGCGTGCGGCGATACGCCTGAGCAGAGCGCTCAGGTGGGCGGCACGAAGCCCGCCGGGCGATCGGCGCCATCCCCGAAGAAGTACTTCTCCATCTGGGCGGCCAGGTACTTGCGCGCGCGGACATCGGCAAGATTGAGCCGGTTCTCGTTCACCAGCATGGTCTGGTGCTTCAGCCAGGCCTGCCAGGCCTCCTTCGAGACGCTTTCCCAGATTCGCTTGCCGAGCTCGCCGGGGTAGGGCGGGTAATCGAGGCCTTCGGCTTCCTTCTGCAGCTTCACGCAGGTGACGGTTCGGGTCATCGGGATTCCTGGACGGATCGGAGGGGCGCATTGTCGCCGGTTTGCGCCTGAACCGAAAACCCTCACCCCGGTGGCTGACGGGTTGCCGCTGGTCGGGCAGCGACTGCCGTCGGTGGTCGGCGGGGCGGGGCGGCCCGGGCCCTCCCTGACAATGCCGGATCATCCCTCACGACCCCTGTGGACCTGCGCTCCGATCTCCCGCTGACGGCAGCCGTGCCGTCGACCCCAAGCACCAGCGGCCCCGGGTCCGCCTGGCGGCAGGCGGGTGATCGGGTGCCCGCGTGGCTTGCCCAGCGGGGCAATCTCAAGGCCTGGCTGCCGGCGGCGCTGGCGCTGGCGCTGGCGGTTTTCGTGGGCGTCTCGGTCTGGCAGGCCCGCCAGGCCCGGCAGATGCACGATCTGGCCGCCGATTTCTCGGTCGAGTCGCGTGAACTCGCCATGCGGCTGCAGGAGCGGATGACCGCGTATCGCCAGATCCTGCGCGGCACCCGATCGCTCTGGACGGTGCAGGGCGTGCTCAGCCGCGAGGAGTGGTGGCGTCATGTGGCCCACCTGATGCTGCAGACGGACTTCCCCGGCGTGCGCGGCCTCGGGTTCATGCCCTTCGTGGCCCGTGAGCACCAGGAACGCCATGTGGGGCGGATGCAGCGCAACGGCTATCCCGACTACCAGCTGAAGGCGGCGTCTTCGGAGGGCTCGCTCGCGCCAGTGGCGCGACTGGCGCCCGAGACATCGGCCAATCTCGAGCTGCTGGGCACCGACCTCGCGTCCATGCCCGCGCTGCGCGACGCGATGCGCATCAGCGCCGAGCGGGGGGTTACCCGCTTGAGCGCGCCGGTCATGCTGCGTCACGGCCCGGGCGAGCGCCAGCATGTGCTGATGCTGCAGGCGGTGTTCGAGCCGGGCAGCGCGCCAGACCGCGGCGCCCCTTTCGGCTGGGTGTTCGCCCTCTTCGACACGACCGATCTCATCGCCGCCACCCTGGGCACCTTGCCGCCGAATCTGCGGCTGCGGGTCCAGGCCGGCCGGGACGGCGCGGACGCGACAACGATCTTCGACAGCCATCCCGCCGGGCTGGCGCTGCGCTCCGATCGCGAGCCCCTGAAGACCACGGCGCCGCTCTCCATCGACGGACAGGACTGGCTGCTGGTCTTCGAGGGATTTCCTCGCGCCTATACCCACCTCTCGCCGCTGTCGGGCGAACTGCTGGCCATTCTGGTGATCTGCGGCCTGTTCGGTCTGAGCGTGGTGCTGGCCACCCAGTCGCGGCTGGGCGCGCTCCGGCTGCGCCGGCTCAGCGCCGAACTCGAGGCCAGCAATCAGCGCTATCTGTTCCTGGCCACCCACGACGCCCTCACGCGCGTGGCCAATCGCGCGCTCTTCCACGAGCGGCTGTCGGCAGCGCTCAGCCGCTCGGGCAGGCACGCGCGCTGCTTCGGGCTGATCTACATCGACCTCGACCACTTCAAGCAGGCCAATGACCGTTTCGGGCACGAGGTCGGCGACCTGCTGCTCGTGGAGGCCACACAGCGGATGCAAACCCTGCTGCGCGACACCGACCTGCTCGCCCGGCGGGGCGGGGACGAGTTCGTGGTGCTGCTCGACGAGCTGGCCGAGTCTGCCGATGCCGGCGCCGTAGCTGCGCGCATCTGCGCCGAACTCGCCCGTCCGTTCACCCTGCAGGGACATGAGGTGCGGATCTCGGGCAGCCTCGGGGTGGCGGTGTACCCGCGGGATGGCGGCGACGCGGAAGCCCTGATTGCCGTGGCCGATCGCCGGATGTACGCGGTGAAGAAGGCTGGCCGCAACGCCTGGGCGGCATCCGATGTCTGATCCGCGCCGATGCCCGGGCGCTCAGCGTGGCCTGAGCCTGGTGGGCGTCCTGATCGCCCTGTCGGTGGTGGGCTTCCTCGCCCAGATGGCGGTGCCGGGTTATGCGGGGTATACCCGCCGGGTCTACATCAGCGAAGGACTGGAGCTGGCCGCGCCCGCCAAGGCGGCGGCCACGGAGTACTACGAGCTGGAGAAGAGCGGCGGCACGCGCAGCGCGACCCGGGTTCGACGGGCGGGTACCGTGGGCGAGGGGCAGGTGCTGGAGGTGGTGGTCGACAATCCGAGCAAGGGTGTCGAGGCGGTCATGCGCCAGGGCTCTCTGGTGGTTGTCAGCTACATGCCCGTCGTCGATCCGGAAGGCGTCAATGTGTACTACCTGGTGCTCAGACCCTCGGCCATGGCTGGCGCCACGGCCTGGTCGTGCCTGAGCGGAGATCAAGCCCAAGCCGCGATCGATGAACGCAACATCTTCATCGGGGGGCGGTTGCCGATGCCGGCGCAACTGGCCGGCTCGGCCTGTCGATGAGTCCTGACGCCATGACCCTGGTGCCCTGCGCCTTGCCGCCTGGAACTCCCCGCCCCCTGCAATGCCAGCAGGGCGTCTCGGTCGTGTCGATGCTGGCGGCGCTCGCCGTGATCGGCATCCTGGCAGCCATCACGGTGCCCACCTACGCCAACTACACCCGCCGCGTCTACATCAGCGATGGACTGGAGCTGGCCATGCCCGCCAAGGCGGCGGCGTCCGAGTACTACGAGCTGAACAAGGGCAAGCCCAACCCGCCCCTGCAGGTCATCGACCTGGGGCAGGAGGAGATCATCCAGTACAACATGCCGCAGGAAGTGGGCACCTGGACCGGCAAGGGCGTGCAGTCAGTGCGCCTGGCCGGGGCCATGGTGGTGGTGGTCTACGACACGCGAGTCGATCCGAGAGGACAGATGAACTACTACCTGGTGCTCAAGCCGAGCGCTACCGGAGGCAGCACGGTCTGGTCCTGCCTGAGTGGCAGTGCCGCCGAGAGCGCGCTCATCGACGCCAACTACGCCATGCCCTACGGGCAGGGCATGCCCTCCAGCCTTGCGAGTTCGGTATGCCGCCCCAGCTGAGCAATCCCTGCCGGCGCGGTTGCGTCGCGCGCCGGCAGCGCGGCCTCTCGGTGGCGTCAGTGCTGGCGGGGCTGGCCGTGGTGGCCATCCTGGCGGTCATCACCATGCCCAGCTATGCGAGTTACACCCGTCGGGTCTACATCAGTCAGGGGCTGGAACTGGCGATGCCGGCCAAGGCGGCGGCCACCGAGTACTACGAGCTCAGCAAGGCCAAGCCCAAGGCCAGCAGGCCGCCGATTGCCATGTCTCTCCCTGAGGGGGCCGACCCGGGACCGCCGCCGCTGCCGGAGCCCGAACTGGTGGTGAGCTGGCCGAGCCGGCAGGTGGAGGCGGTCTATCGCGCCGACGCCCTGGTGCTGGTGAAGTACGCCACCGCGGTCGATCCGGCCGGCCTGAAACGCTTCTACCTCGTGCTCAGGCCTTCCGGCGGGGCCACCGGCACCGTCTGGTCCTGTCTGAGCGATGAGGCGGCCAGGGGCGTTCTGACCGCGGCGAAATACGCCATACCCGATGCCGACCCCATGCCGGACTCTCTGGCGAGCAGCGTCTGCCGCTAGGCGCGCCCGGCGAACGCCGCGGGCGATGCCCGCGGCTCAGAGCGTCTTGATCAGCACCTGCGACTTGCGCTGCCAGTTGTAGAGGTGGCGCCGCTCGCGCGGCAGCTGCTCGACATCGGCCTGCACGAAGCCGCGCTTCTGGAACCAGTGCATGGTGCGGGTGGTGAGCACGAACAGCCGGCGCAGGCCGGCGGCGCGGGCGCGCTGCTCGATGCGCTTGAGCAGCCGCTCGCCGTCGCCCTTGCCCTGAACCTGCGGGTTGACCGCCAGGCAGGCCATCTCGCCGATGGCGTCTTCGGGATACGGATAGAGCGCGGCGCAGCCGAAGATCACGCCGTCGTGCTCGATGACCGTGAAGTTGCTCACCTCGCGCTCGATGCGGGCCCGGTCGCGCCGCACCAGGGTGCCGTCTTCCTCGAGCGGGCGGATGAGCGCAACCAGTCCGCCGACATCGTCGACGGTGGCCTCGCGCAGGGCCTCGAGGGTTTCTTCGACCACCATGGTGCCCACGCCATCGTGCTGGAAGAGCTCGAGCAGCATGCTGCCGTCCATGGCGAACGGAATGATGTGCGCCCGCGCCACGCCGCCCTCGCAGGCCCGCAGCGCATGCCGCAGGTAGCGCGCGGTGGGCGGGGGCAGGTCGCCCTCGCGCAGCAGCGCCTGGGCGTCGGCCTCCGAGACCTCGCCGACGACGGCGCCGTCGGGCCCGAGCACGCCAGGAGTCTCGGTCACGAAGACCAGCTTGTCGGCATCGAGCGCGATCGCGGTGGTGGCCGCGACATCTTCCATGCTCAGGTTGAAGGCCTCGCCGGTGGCCGAGAAGCCGATGTTCGAGAGCAGCACGATGGCGCCGCTGTTGAGCGCGAACTTGATGGTCTCGGCCTCGATGCGCCGGGCCACGCCGGTGTGGCCGAAGTCCACGCCCTCGACGATGCCCAGGGGGCTGGCACCCACCAGATTGCCCGAGACCACCCGCACCGAGGAGTGGGCCATGGGCGTGTTGGGCAGGCCCAGCGAGAAGGCCGCCTCGATGTCGAGGCGGATCTCGCCGGAGGCCTCCTTGGCGCATTCCATGGCCACCGGGTCGGTGATGCGCTGGCCGTTGGCGTAGCGCGGGGATTCGCCGCGCAGACGCAGCTGCTCGTTGATCTGCGGGCGCGAGCCGAAGACCACCACCAGGCGCATGCCCATGGCACTGAGCAGGCCGATGTCCTGGGCGAGCGCCGGCAGGCGCCCGGCCTGCACCAGCTCGCCGGGGAAGGCCACGACCAGGGTCTTGCCCCGGAAGGCGTGGATGTAGGGCGCGACGCGGCGCAGCCAGTCGACGAACTGCTGCGGGTCGGGCAGGGCGGTGGAGGCGGTCATCGGCTCATTATAATTTCGCGGTGACCCCTGACCTGCGGCCGCTGCCGGCTTTCGAGTTTCCCGAGGCGCTGCCGGTCAGCGCGCGTCGCGACGAGATCGCGCAGGCGATCATGGCCCATCCGGTGGTGATCGTCTGCGGCGAGACCGGCTCGGGCAAGACCACCCAGCTGCCCAAGATCGCGGCGGCGCTTGCCGGGCGCGGCCGCCGCGGCCTGATCGGGCATACCCAGCCGCGCCGTCTGGCGGCCACCACGGTCGCTCGCCGCATCGCCGAGGAACTCGGCTCGCCGCTGGGCACCCATGTCGGTCACAAGATCCGCTTCAGCGAGACCTTCAGCCGCGGCGCCTGCATCAAGCTGATGACCGACGGCATCCTGCTGGCCGAGAGCCAGGCCGATCCGCTGCTGCGCGCCTACGACACCCTGATCATCGACGAGGCCCACGAGCGCAGTCTGAACATCGACTTCCTGCTCGGTTACCTGCGCCAGCTGCTCGAGGGCCCGCGGCGTGACGACCTCAAGCTGGTGGTCACCTCGGCCACCATCGACGCCGAGCGCTTCGCCCGGCACTTCACCCTGGGCGGGCAAGCGGCGCCGGTGATCGAGGTCTCCGGCCGGCTCTATCCGGTGGAGATCCGCTACCGGGAGTTCGACGAGGCCGCCCGCGACGACGATGATGAAGACGATCTGCCCTCGCGCATCGAGGAGGCGGTCGAGGAGCTCTGGCGCGAGCGCCCGGGCGATGTGCTGGTGTTCCTGCCCGGCGAGCGCGAGATCCGCGACGCGGCCGAGCACCTGCGCCGCGCCCATGCCCGCGCCACGGCAGGCGCGCGGGGCGGGCCCCTCGGGCGCGGGCCGGTGGAGGTGCTGCCGCTGTTCTCGCGCCTGTCGGCGGCCGACCAGCAGCGGGTGTTTTCCGGCTCGGGCGGGCGGCGGATCGTGCTCGCCACCAATGTGGCCGAGACCTCGCTCACCGTGCCGGGCATCCGCTATGTGATCGACACCGGCACCGCGCGGGTCAAGCGCTACCGGTATCGCAGCAAGGTCGAGCAGCTGCAGATCGAGCCGATCTCCCAGGCCGCGGCCAACCAGCGGGCCGGCCGTTGCGGCCGGGTGGCCGACGGGGTCTGCCTGCGCCTGTACGGCGAGGCCGATTTCGCCGCTCGGCCACGCTTCACCGACCCCGAGGTGCTGCGCTCCTCGCTCGCCGCGGTGATCCTGCGCATGAAGGCGCTGCGGCTGGCCGAGATCGAGGCCTTCCCGTTCATCGATCCGCCGCCGCGCAAGGCGATCGCCGACGGCTATGCCCTGCTGCGCGAGCTCGACGCGCTCGACGAGCGCAATCAGCTCACCGAGACCGGTCGGCAGCTGGCGCGGCTGCCGGTCGATCCGCACATCGGCCGCATGCTGCTGGCCGCGCGCGATGGCCAGTGCCTGCGCGAGATGCTGGTGATCGCCGCCTCGCTGTCGTCGCAGGACCCGCGCGAGCGGCCCATGGACGCCCAGCAGGCGGCCGACCAGCAGCACAAGCGCTTCGCCGACGAGCACTCCGACTTCACCGCCATCGTCAAGCTCTGGGACTACTGGCGTCAGGCGCAGGCCGAGAGCCCCAGCAACCGCCGCCTGCAGACCCGCCTGGAGCGGGAGTTCCTGTCGCCGCGCAAGCTGCGGGAGTGGTCCGATGTGCACGGCCAGCTCGCCGATGCGGTGGCCGACATGCGCTGGCGGGTGAACACCAGCCCGGCCACCCACGAGCAGCTGCACCAGGCCCTGCTCACCGGCATGCTCGGCAACCTCGGCACCCGCGCGCCCGACGAGCCCCTCTACCAGGGCACTCACGAGACCCGCTTCGCGATCCACCCCGGCTCGGCGCTCGCCCGCAAGCCGCCGCGCTGGCTGATGGCTGCCGAGCTCGTCGACACCGGGCGGCTCTATGCCCGCACCGTGGCGCGCATCGAGCCGGCCTGGATCGAGCGCGCCGCCGGCCACCTCATCCGGCGCTCCTTCAGCGAGCCGCACTGGGAGCGCAAGGCAGGGCAGGTGGTGGCCTTCGAGCGCGGGGTGCTCTACGGCCTGACCATCTGGTCGCAGCGCCGGGTGCACTATGGTCCGCGCGATCCGGTGCTGGGCCGGGAACTGCTGATCCGTGAAGCCCTGGTGGCCATGGACTGGGACAGCGAGCTGCCCTTCTTTCGCCACAACCGGCGCCTGATCGCCGAGATCCGCAAGCTCGAGCAGCAGATCCGCCGCCCGGACCTGCTGGTGGACGAGGCCTGGCTGCGCGACTGGTTCGAGGCCCGGGTGCCCGAGGGGGTGCATTCCGGCGCGCTGCTCGAGCGCTGGTACCGCGAGGCGGCGCCGGGCAGCCCCGGGTTGCTGGAGCTTTCGCGCGAGGAGCTCATGCGCAAGGATGCGGCCGGCGTGGGCAGCGAGGCCTTTCCGCGGCGGATCACCCTGCGCGGCCTGGGCTTCGACCTCGACTACCGCTTCGATCCTGGCGCGGCCGACGATGGCGCCACGCTCACCGTGCCGCTGTTCGCGCTGAACCAGGTCGACGCGGTGCGCTGCGAGTGGCTGGTGCCGGGCATGCTCGCCGACAAGGTGGCGGCGCTGGTGAAGTCGCTGCCGCAGAAGCTGCGTCGGCATCTGGTGCCCTTGCCCGAGTGGGTCGACGGCTTCATCGCCCGGTGGACCGACACGCAGACCGGGCAGGCGAAGGCCACCCTGCCGCTGGTGAACGCGCTCATCGAGGATCTGCGCCAGACCCGGCAGCTCGCCGTGAGCGCCGGCGACTTCAAGCTCGAGACGGTGCCCGCGCACCTGTTCATGAACTTTCGCCTGGTCGATGCCCACGGCGGCGTGCTCGACCTTTCCCGACATCTCGCCGAGCTGCGCGCCCGCCACGGCGAGCGTGCCCAGGGCAGTTTTCAGGAGGCCTTGCGGCGGGTTGCCGGCCGGGTGGCGAGCGCGCCCGTGGCAGCAGCGGCGGACGCTGGCGGCGGGGCG
>JAGWVN010000002.1 GCA_018970865.1 Betaproteobacteria bacterium | reverse complement strand
CTGGTGCGCCGCTACGGCGAGGGCTGGACGCACATGCACCACTACTGCAACGCGCTGCGCCAGTTCATCGAGTACAACCGCTTCGGCATTGGCGTGCATCGGCGCAACGAGCTGTCATCGCGGATCATCGGCGAGCTCGACTATGTGATCCGCTGGGCGCCCACCGACTTCGCGCTGCTGCCCATGGTGATGCTCAAGCGGGTCGAATACCTGATGCATTTCGGCCGGGTGCGCGAGGGCTTCGAGGGGCTCAACGACATGATCGAGATGTTCCCGAAGCAGGCCGAGGCGCACGCCCGGCTGGCCTGGTACCTGCGCCGCGCCGGCCGCCAGGCCGAGGCCGAGGAGGTGCTGAGCCGGGCCCGGAGCCTGGTGGCCGATCCAGCCGAACTCGACGCCGCGGTGCAGCGACTGGCGGCCGCGAACTGATCGATGAGCCAGGCCCGCCGCTCGGTGTCGCTGAGCCTCGCCGACGGCGCGCTCAGCCTCGCGCTGCAGTTCGCCGCCACGGTGGTAGTGGCGCGGCTGGTGGCGCCGGCCGACATCGGCGTGTTCACCCTGGCTGCCCTGGTGCTGGCGATCGCCGGCCGGCTGCGCGACTTCGGCATCGGCGAGTACCTGGTGCAGGCGGCCGACGATTCGCCGCGCCGGGTGCGCGCGGCGCTCGGCCTGAACCTGCTGGTGTCCGGGCTGATGGCGGCGCTGGTCTTCTCGGGCGCGGGCCTGATCGGCGAGCTCTACCGCGATCCGCGGGTGGCCGAGGCCATCCGCTGGATGACGGTGAACCTGCTGGTGGTGCCCTTCGGCGCGGTGTGCCTGGCGAGCGCGCAGCGGCGCATCGACTTCCGTCCGATGTTCATGGCCAGCCTGCTCTCGAACCTCACCCACTTCGCGGTGGCGGTGGGCGGCGCGACGGCCGGTCTGGGCTTTCGCGCCCTGGTCTGCGCATCGATCGCCGGCGTGGCGGTGTCGGTGCTGGTGGCAGTGCTCGGGCGGCCGGCCGGCCTGAGCCTCGTGCCGGGCACAGGCGGCTGGCGCGAGATGGCCGGATTCGGCAGCCACCTGGCCGGCCTTTCCGTGCTCACCCAGGCAGGCCGCTCGCTCAACGAACTCGCCATCGGCCGTGTGCTGGGCGTGGAGCCGACCGCGCTCTACAGCCGGGCGCAGGGCCTGGTGGAGATGCTGAGCGGGCTCGCCTCGCGGGTGGTCTCGCCGCTCGCGCTCGCGCTCTACGCCGCGGACGCGCGGCAGGGCGACCCGCAGGCCGCGCGATTCCTGCAGGTGCAGTCGCTGCTCACCGGCGTGGCCTGGCCCTTCCTGTTCACGCTGGCGGTGCTGGCCGATCCGGTGGTGGCGCTGCTCTACGGTCCGGTCTGGCGCGAGTCGGCCACGCTGTTGCCGGTGCTGTGCCTGGCGGCAGGCCTGGAGCTGGCCTGCTCCTCCTGGCAGGACCTGCTGGTGTCGCGCGGCGCGGTCGCCCGGGCGCACCGGCTGCAGGCGATGGCGCAGCTGCTTCGGCTGCCAGGGCTGGCGCTGATCGGCCCCTGGGGTCTGAACGGCGCGGCCTGGGGAGCGCTGCTCTCGGCCGCGCTGGTGACCGCTCTCGCCATGCGGGCGGTCTCGCGGCACGCGAGCATCCGCGCCAGCGACTGGCTGCGCGCGCTGCGCCCGAGCCTGGTCGCCGGCCTGTGCTGCCTGGCCGTGGCCTGGCCGGTGCTGCTCACGATCCGCGCCCAGGCGCAGGCGGGCCCGGGCTGGCTGGCGCTGGCCGCACCGGTGCTGGCCCTGGGCTGGCTGCTGTCCTTGCGCATGGCCGATCACCCGCTGTGGCCGCAGGTCCGTGCGCTGTGGCTGCGGCGCGGCGCCGGCCCCGGCATCACGGGAGGCACGGCATGACCCCGCCCGAGGTGTCGGTGGTGGTGCCGCTGCACCAGGGGCGCGCGTTCATTGCGCAGACCCTGCGCTCACTGCTGACGCAGAGCGCCGGCGACATCGAGGTGCTGGTGATCGACGACGGCTCACACGACGGCGGCGACGCGCTGTGCGCGGCGGCCGATGACCCGAGGGTGAGCCTGGTGCGCCAGCCCCGCCAGGGCGTGGCGGCCGCCCGCAACCACGGCATGCACCTTGCCCGGGGCGCCTTCATCGCCTTCTGCGATCAGGACGATGTCTGGCACCCGCGCAAGCTCGAACGCCAGCTCGCCGCCCTGGCGCGCGACCCCGACGCCGGGCTGTGCTGCACCGGCTACCGGTTCTGGCATGCCGGGGCCGACGGTCTTCACGGCGACCCGGCGCTGCTGCTGGCCGATGACGCGCAGGCGCGACTCGACCCCGCGCTCTCGGGCTGGGTCTACCACCAGATGCTGCTGGAGTCCTGCGTGCTCACCAGCAGCGCGCTGATCCGCCGCGAGCTGGCCGCCGCGCTCGGCGACTGGGACACCGGCCTCGAGTACGGCGAAGACTGGGACTACTGGCTGCGGGCCTCGCGCCTGACCCGCTTCGCCTTCCTGGCCGCGCCGATGGTGGCCTACCGGCAGAGCGCGCGCCAGGGATCGCGCCAGCCCCGCAACGAAAACTGGTCGGAGCGGGTGCTGCAACGGGCGATCGCGCGCTGGGGCATGAGCGGGCCCGACGGCCGCCGTCCGGATCCGCAGGCCTTTCGCCGGCGTCGGGCGATCGACTGGCAGGGCCACGGCGCCCAGCACCTGCAGGCCGGCAACCGGTCGGTGGCGCTGCGCGCGCTGTGGCGCGCGGTGCGCCTCGACCCGGTCAACCGCGGGCACTGGCAGCTGATCGCCCGCGCCTGCCTGCCGGCGCCCACGCGCAAATCCAGCCGCTGACCTCGTCGCCCCGAAAGACGCCATGACCGGATCCGCCCGCGACACCATCGCCGTCGTCACGCCCTTCTACCAGCGCCGGCAGGGCCTGCTCGCCAAGGCGTTGCGCTCGGCCTTCGAGCAGACGCTGGGCGACCGGGTGCTGCCGATCGTGGTCGACGACGGCTCGCCGGTGCCGGCGCGCGACGAGATCGCCACCCTGCCCGCCGCCTGGCGCGACCGGGTGGTGCTGGTCACCCAGCCCAATGGCGGCGCCGGCGCCGCGCGCAATCGCGCGCTCGACCAGGTGCCGCCCGGCACGCCGTTCGTGGCCTTCCTCGATTCCGACGACACCTGGCGCCCGGCGCATCTGGAGCGCGCGGTGCGCGCGCTCGGCGAGGCGCACGATGCCTACTTCGCCGACTGGTGGTCCTTCAACCACCCGGATCAGAGCAACTTCACCCGCATCGGCTCGCTGCGGCCGGCCGAGCACGCGCCGCTGCCCGGCGTTCCCGGCGCGTATGCGCTGGGCATCAGCCCGCTCGAGCACATCCTTCGGGACGGCGGCGGGGTGATCCAGACGTCCACCGTGGTCTACCGCCACGACCGGCATCCGGCGCTGCGCTTTCGCGCGGAGTTCTACAACGGCCAGGACTTCTTCTTCTGGATGGACCTCGGCGAGCGCGGCGCGCCCTTCGTGTTCTCCACCGAGGCCGATGCCGACAACGGCGAGGGCATCAACATCTACCAGGGGGCGGGCTGGGGCACCGAGCGCTCGCTGCAGCGGCTGCGCAACGAGCTCTTCGTCTGGACCTCGGTGCGCCGCTTCTACCGCCTGACCGACAGCCAGCGGGCGAGCAATCGCCGCACCATCCGCCACCTCCAGGCCAGCGTGGTGCGCGATGTGCTGCACCGCCTGCGACGCCGCCAGCCGGTGAGGATGGCGCTGCTGCGCGACATCGTTGCCATGGACCCGGCCATCCTGGGGCTGGCTCCCTGGGTGCCGATGCGCGTGCTGCTCGACCGCGGCCGCACGGCGCTCGGACGCAGCGTCGGCAGCCGGGGGGCGTGAGCATGCGTCCGACGGTTCTGCTGCCCCACGGCATCGCGCGCAACCGCTATGTCGACGAGCTCGCGCAGGCCTGGCGCGGTCTCGGCTTCGCGCTCGTGCAGGGTCCGCAGGCCCTGTTCGAGGCGCAGCACCGCCCGGCGCTGGTCCATCTGCAGTGGCCCGAAGAGCTGTATCGATGGCATGGCAGCGGCCCGCCGCAGCGGCGCGCGCGCGACTTCATCGACCGGCTCGATGCGCTCAAGGCGGGCGGCGCCCGCCTGGCCTGGACGGTCCACAACCTCGCGCCCCACGACCATCCCGATGATCCGGTCGATCACGCGGCCTACCAGGCGGTCATCGACCGGGCCGATCTCCTCATCCATCACGGCGAGCCCTCGCGCGCGCTGCTGCGTCAGCGCCACACCGTGGGCGAGATCCGCGAGATCGTCCTGCCGCACGGGCACTTCGGCGGCTACCCGCAAGGCGGCGATCGCGCCGCCACCCGCGCCCGCCTGCGCCTGCCCGCAGACGCCACGGTGTTCCTGCACTTCGGTCTGATCCGCGGCTACAAGGGACTGGACCTGCTGCTCGACGCCTATCGCGCCGCGCGCGTGCCGCGCAAGCGGCTGGTGATCGCCGGCACCTGGGCGATCGCGCCGCAGGGGCAGCCCCTGGGCGAACGGCTGCGCATGGCCTGGATCCGGCGCTGGGCGCGCACGATCCGCTGCGAGTTCCGGCATGTGGCCGATGACGAGATCCGCGACTTCATGGCGGCGGCCGATGCGGTGGTGCTCGCCCACCGACAGGTGCTCAACTCGGGCGTGGCCGTGCTGGGCATGAGCTTCGGCAAGCTTGTGGTCGGCCCCGACACCGGCTGCGTGGGTCCGCTGCTCGCCGAAGGCGTCAACGAGCGCTACCCGGCCGGCGACACCGCCGGTCTGGCGCGGGCGATGGAGCGGGCCGCCGATCCGGCCCGCATCGCGGCCGCGCGGGTCAACGCCACCATCGCCCGGGGCTGGGACTGGGAACGCAACGCCGCGGCCATCGTCGCCGCGCTCGGCATCCCGGCGCCCGATCGGCAATCGGTCCTTGTGGAGGTGTCATGAGCCTGCCCGTCTGGCTTCGTCCGCTGGTGCCGCCGGCCCTGCGACGATGGCGCCGGCGCGAAGCGGTGAAGTCCGCGCTGCTCGAGGCGGTGAGCTCGACCCAGCCGCGCGAGTGCCCGATCTGCGGCCACCGCGGCCTGTTCACGCACTTCGGCCGACCGCCGCGCATCGATGCGGCCTGCACCGGCTGCGGCTCGCTCGAGCGTCACCGGCTCTTCTGGCTGTGGTTCGGCGGCAACCCGGCGCAGCTCCCCGGCCCGGTGCTGCACTTCGCGCCCGAGCGGGTGCTCGAGCGCCGGCTGCGGCCGCTGCTGCCCGATTACCGCAGCGCCGATCTGTTCGAGGCCGCCGATCTGCGGATCGACATCGAGCGAACCGGCCTGCCCGACGGCGCCTTCGGCGCGATCATCTGCAACCATGTGCTCGAACATGTCGACGACACCCTCGCGATGGCGGAACTGCACCGCATCCTCGCGCCGGGTGGGCGGCTGGTGTGTTCGGTGCCGATCGTCGAGGGCTGGGGGCGTACCTACGAGGATGCCTCGATCCGCAGCCGCGAGGAGCGCGCGCTGCACTTCGGCCGCTTCGACCATGTCCGCTGGTACGGGCAGGACTTCCGCGATCGCCTGCGGGCCGCCGGATTCGCCCGCATCGACGAGATCACCGCCGAAGGCCCGGCCGTGATCACGCACGCGCTGATGCCCGGCGAGAAGGTCTTCGTCTGCCATCGCGAGGCCGCCCCGACGGGAGCGCCCGCTTGATCGGCAAGCTGCCGCGCGCCACGCTCTTCTCGGTGGGCGAGCGTCTGGTCGCCTTCGTGCTGCAGTTCGGCGCGACGGTGATCATCGCCCGTCTGCTCTCGCCTGCCGAGGTCGGCGTGTTCTCGCTGGCCGCAAGCCTGGTGGCGATCGGCCATGTCTTCCGGCAGTTCGGCGTGGGCGACTTCCTGGTCCAGGAGCGCGCGCTCGACCGCGATCTGCTGCGCGCCGCCTACGGCATGACGCTGGCGGTGTCCTGGGCGATCGCGGCGCTGCTGCTGCTCGCCGCCGCGCCGCTGGCCGCACTCTATCGCGAGCCCGCCGTCGCCCAGGTGCTGCAGGTGATGGCCCTCAGCTTCCTGCTGATGCCGATCGGCTCGATCTGCTCGACCATGCTGGTGCGCGAGCTCTCCTTCGGGCGGCTGGCCGCGGTGCAGACCGCGAGCACCGCGGTGGCCGCGGCCACCAGCGTGGCGCTGGCCTGGGCGGGATGGTCGTCGCTGAGCCTCGCCTGGGGCGCGGTGGCGGGCAATGCGGTCACCCTGGTGCTGTTCGCGCTGCTGCGTCCGGCCGAGTTCTTCATGTGGCCAAGGCTGGGCGAGTTGCGGCGCATCCTGCGCTTCGGCACGCCGATGACCGGCAGCTACCTGTCCGAGCAGCTCGCGGCGCGGGTGCCCGATCTGCTGATGCCGCGCAGCCTCGGCTTCGAGGCGCTCGGCCTGTTCAGCCGCGGCCAGAGTCTTGCGCTTACCGCCCATGATGTCCTGGTCACGGGCTTCGTGCGGGTGGCCCGGCCGGTGTTCGCCGCCGGCGAGCGCGAGCCGGCGGCGCTGCGCGACACCTACCTCGCCTTCCTCACCCGCCTGGCCGCGCCGCCGCTCGCGGCCTTCCTGTTCATGGCGATCTTCGCCGAGCCGCTGGTGCGGGTGCTGTTCGGCGCGACCTGGCTGCCGAGCGCGCCGGTGCTGGCGGTCACCGCGGTGAGCCTGGCCCTGGCGGTTCCCTGGTACCTCGCGCCCGGCCTGCTGATCGGCACCGGACGGGCAGGGCCGATGCTGCGGGTGGCGCTCGTGCGACTGGTGGCGGCGAGCCTGGCCGTGGCGGTGGGCGTGCAGATCGGCCTGCTGGCCACCGCCCTGCTGCTCGCCCTGGCGAGTCTGCTCCATCTGGCCGCCTACCAGCACGCGCTGCGCGCGGCCACCGGCATCGGTCTCGGCGATCTTGGGCGGGCCTGTTCGCCCTCGCTGCGGGTCATCGGGCCCGCGCTCGCCGCGGCCGCGCTCGCCCGGCTGATGCCCGCGGACACTGCGTGGCAGGCCCTGCTGTCCCTGGGAGCGGGCCTGGGCCTGCTTGCCGGCGTGAGCATCGCGCTGGCGGTGCTCACGCGTCATCCGCTGGCGATGGCCCTGGGCCGGCTGGGCGGCCTGCGCCAGCCGGCGGAAAGCCGCTGAGCAGGCCATGAGCCGCCTGACCATCGGCGTGCCCGCCTACAACAACGCGCGCACGCTGGCGCAGGCGGTCGGCTCATTGCTCGCGCAGGACCACGCCGACCTGCGCGTGCTGATTTCTGACGACGGCTCGCGCGACGACACCGAGGCGGTCGGCCGGGCGCTCGCCGCCGCCGACGACCGGGTGAGCTACACCCGCCAGCCGGTGAACCTGCGCTACGGGAATTTCGGCTGGCTGCTGGCGCAGGCCGACACCGAGTTCTTCATGTGGGCCGCCGGCGACGACCGCTGGCTGCCCGGCTTTGCCAGCGCCTGCCTGGCCGAGCTGCGCGCCCACCCCGGTCTGGTCGGCGCGGTGAGCCAGGTGGCTTTCGAGCGCGAGGGCCGGGCGATCGGCCTGGCGACCGGCACCGCAGCGCTCACCGGCACGCCGGCGGCGAACCTGCGGCGATTCTTCGCCGCCCCGGGCGACAACAGCCGCATGTACGGGGTGTTCCGCACTGCGGTCGCGCAGCGCGCCTTCCCCGCGCGCAGCTTCCACGCCTGGGACTGGGGGTTCTCGGCGGCCACGCTCTGCGAGGGCGGCCACGCCGAGGTGCCCGCGGTGCTCATGGTGCGCGACAAGACCCCCACGGCGCGCTATGTGGAGATGGTGCGCGAAGACGCCGCCTCGCGCCTGGAGCGGCTGCTGCCGGTGGGCGCGATGAGCCGGTGGCTGCTGTCGCTGCCGCGCTTCCCGCGCGACCCGGCGGTGCGCGCGGCGCTGCTCGCGCTCAACCTCGAGAAGCACCTGGAGTACAGCGCGCGCTTCCATCCCGGCTGGGCGCGCCTGGCCCGCCCGGTGCTCGGCCGCGCCCAGGCGCGGCTGCGGGCCTGAGGCCGCGGCGGGCGCGGCCAGCGCCTGCAACCCTGCCCGTCAGTCCAGCGGACAGTTGGCCGACTGCAGCGTGAGCGGGCGCGCCGGCCCGACCATGCCCGGCGGCAGCGGCGCCCGCTCGAAGCGCGCCTCGCAGCCATTGCCGAAACGCACCCGCTGCTCGCTGAGGTCGATGCCCTCGAGCGAGGCGATCACCCGGTGGTGCGCCTTCACGAAGGCAACCAGCGCATCGAGATCCTTCGCGTTCTGGTACTGCGGCGGCAGCGCCGCGCGCGCCGGGCTGGCCAGCAGCGGCAGGCAGAGCAGCAGGCCGAAGACCAGCCTTTCACGACCGATGTTCATGCGGCGATCCTTTCCTCATCGACCCGGCGCAGCACGAAGCAGGCCTGGTCGCCTTCCAGCGCCGCATTGAGCTGCTCGGCCTGCGCGGCCCACTCGCGAACCTGCGCCGGCGAGAAGGGGGAGGCGAGCGGATCGCGCTGCCAGGACCGCGGCGAGTTCAGCGCGATGCCCAGACGATACTGCTCGCTGCCCCAGAACTGGAAGGCGCCGGAGTCGCAGCGCACCGACAGGGGCGCGAAGCCCGCGCCGGCGGCCGCGCGCAGGAAGGCCTCGCGCGAAAAGAGGAAGCGATGGCGCGGCGCATCGAGCTGGACCCAGTCCTCGCGGTAGCGTCGCCAGGCCTCGCCGAGCACCGGAATGCGCACCAGCAGCCGCCCCCCCGGGGCGAGCAGCCGGTGCGCCGCCCGCAGCGCGGCGACCGGCTCGGGCATGTGCTCGAGGGAGTGGTGGAACATCACCAGATCGAAGCGGCCGCTCACCGAGGGCAGTTCGCCACGGCGGATGAACACGCCACCGGGATGCCGGATGTCGCCGGCCACGAAGGCGTCGACCCCCTCCAGCCGGGCGAAGCCGTAGGAGGCGAGCTGCAGCAGGTGGCCGCCCGCGCCGCAGCCGACATCGAGCACCCGGGCATCGCGACGCAGTCCGAGGCGCGCGCCTTCGCCCTCCAGCCAGACGGGGAAGTCCTGGGCCAGCCAGGACCGCCAGCGCCGCGCCAGCCGCGCCGCGCGCCCGCCTCGCAGCAGGGCCGCGCCCACCCAGCGCCGGGCCAGCCGGGTGCGCCAGGGCTCGGCGGCGATGCGCGCCGCGAGCGCCTCGACCTCGTACGAGTAGTAGCCCGCGGGGTAGTAGCGCTCGAAGGAGGCCGGCGGATCGATCAGCTGCACCGTGCCGCAGTCGGCGCAGGCCGCGTAGCGGAAGGCATCGCCCAGGCCGAGATGCTGCTCCCGGGCGATGAAGGCCTCGCCCATCGGCCCGGCGCAGATGCCGCACACGCCCAGAGCGGGCTCAGCGTGGGCCATGCATCCTCCGCGGCAGGCCCACCGGCATGCCCGTGGCCGGAGCCCGGGCGGAGGATGTCCGCGTCCCTGCCGGCATCGCCGCCCGCGCGGGCATGGCGGCGCCGCGCGGGCCCGCCGCTGCCGGCCTGTCCGCCGCGGCGGGCGCGGGCGCCCCCACCGGCAAGGCCGCCAGCGCGAAGGCCGCTGCCGCGAGATAGAACGGAAAGTCCCAGTAGCCGATGTTCACGAAGGCCCCGCCCACCAGGAAGCCCACGAGCGAGACCTGGATCATCGCCGCCAGCGCCACCCGCGCGCCGCCCGCCGGGTCGGCGCGGTGGCGGCGGATCGCGGCGCGCAGGGCCAGCCAGACCCCGCTCCAGAAGACCAGGAAGAGCACCAGACCCGGCCAGCCGTGCTCGCCCAGCGCCTGGAAGTAGATGCTGTGCGCGCTCTTCACATCGGTGGGGTCGGGGGCGTAGGCCGCGAAGGCCCGGACCCCGGCGTAGTCGAAGCCGCCGCCGGTGAGGCGGGTGTCGGCGATGCGCAGCGCGGTCTGCCAGGCGTTGAAGCGGCCGTAGGCCGACTTGTCGCGTTCATAGTTGCCGATGCTGGCCATGCGGTCCCAGAAGTGCTCGGGCATGAGCATCACCGCCAGCACCGCGCCAACCAGGAACAGCGCGGCGAAGGCCGCCTTGCGATCGCTCTTGACGATCAGCAGCAGGCCCATGGCCACCAGCGCCAGCAGCGCGCCGCGCGAGTGCGTGCCCAGGATGGCCACGATCACCAGGCCGATGGACCCGGCCAGCGCGGCCCGCGCCCAGGCCGCGGGATAGACCTTCAGCATCCAGACCATCAGCGGCACGGTCATGGTGAGCGCCACCGCGAGCTGGTTGTTGTCCTCGATCACGCTGCCCGGCGGACCCCACACCCGGAAGTTGCCGCCACCCAGGACCGTGAACAGACCGCCCTTGATGCCGAAGAAGGCCACCGAGAGCACCGCCACGCTGAGGAAGATCCGCACCCGCCGCTCGGTGGTGAGCACGCTCAGCGTGGCGATCGCCATGAGATAGATCTTGAGCACCTCGACGATGCGCACCGCCGCGCGATCCGGCTCGAGCGCCATCAGCGAGGTGACCGCCATCCAGGCGAAGAAAGCGATCAGGATGCGAAAGCGCCCGAGCGAGGCGAGCAGGCGTCGGTCCCGCTCCCAGGCGAGCGAGACCAGCGCGACGATGCCGTAGATCTGGGCCCACGGAAAGTCGTAGGCGAAGCCCCACGACAGCCGGTGCGGGTTCATCAGGCCGAGCCAGGCGTAGACGCAGATCCCGAAGAACGGAAAGCGCAGCGCCACCGGCAGCCCGCCCAGCAGCAGCAGCATGAGGACGATGTCGCGCAGGGCCATCGCTCAGGCGGCCAGCGGCCGGGTGAGGAGATTGCCCCAGGCGCGGGCCTGGAAGCGCAGCCGCGACCGGTCCCAGGGCGTGAAGCGCGGCAGGGCCAGCGCCGGGCTGCGCCGATCGGCGGCGCCCGGATCGGTGCTGAAGGCGTGGGTGAATCCGGCGCGCCGAACCATGCTCATGTGGGCGACCTGCCAGTCAGATCCGAAGCGCCCGTTCGGATAGGCAAAGAGCGCCGGCGCCTCGCCGCTGATCGCGCGCAGATCGTCGAAGCCGCCGGCGATCTCCGCGTGGGCTTGCGCCGGCTCCAGCGTCGCGAGGATGGGATGGTGCCGGGTGTGGCCGCCCAGGGTCATGCCGGCGGCATGCAGGCCGGCCACCTGCGCGGCATCCATCATCGGGCTGCGCGTGGCGGCGGCGCCCAG
The DNA here is from genome assembly GCA_018970865.1 of Betaproteobacteria bacterium. Lineage (GTDB taxonomy): Bacteria > Pseudomonadota > Gammaproteobacteria > Burkholderiales > Burkholderiaceae_E > Quisquiliibacterium. The sequence continues at coordinate 67,667 of JAGWVN010000002.1, read as the reverse complement.
GCAGTCCTCGAGGCGCGCGACCGTGGTCTCGCGTCGCGACGCGGGCAGGTGCTTGATCGCCGCGATCAGACGCGCGATGGCCTCGCGTCGCGCCGGCAGTCCGTCGAGCGGCAGCGCCGGCACGGCGTCGAGCCCGATCGCCCCTGGCACGATCTCAGCCGCACGGGTGGCGCGCAGCGCCTCGATGATCCGGTCGTTGAACATGACCCGCCCCTCGAGGAAGCCGGTGGCCACGAAGAAGGCCGCGGGCCAGCCGCGCCGATGCAGGATCGGCGCGACCAGTTCGGCGTTGTCGCGGTAGCCATCGTCGAAGGTGAGGATCGCCGCGCGCGCCGGCAGGCCGCCGGCGACCAACCGCTCGCAGGCGAGCCGCGGATCGAGCACCCGGAACTGCGCGCCGATCCAGTCGAGCGACTGCTCGAAGCCGGCGACATCGGGCAGCTCGGGCTGCAGCGGGTCGGGCTCGGGCAGCACCCGATGGAAGATGAAGGCGGTGAGCCGCGCCCGCGGGCCGGCCGGCGAGGCAAGCGAGGTGACCAGTCGCAGCATGGCGGTTCAGCCCAGCGCCGGCTCGGGCGCCGGTCGGGTGACCATGCCCTCGGTGCCCGCCTGTGCGCGCAGCCACAGCTCCAGGGTCATCATCACCCACACCAGCGTGCCGTAGTAGCCGGCATGGCCCAGCCGCACCGCGCGGTGCACCTCGTGGCCGAAGCCCGCGCGCAGCACACCGCGGTCCTCCAGCCCGAGCAGGGCATCGATCGCACGCTCCGACAGCCGGGGCTGGCCGAGCAGCCATTCGCCGAAGGGCATGCCGAATCCATGCTTGGGCTTGTCGAGGATCTCGTCGGGCAGGAAGCCGCGCAGGGCCTGGCGGAAGAAGTGGCGCAACTGGCGACGCTTGAGCTTCTCGCCCGGAGCCAGCCGCAGCGAGTGCGCCGCCACGGGCTCGGTGAGCATCGGAAAGGCCACCTCCACGCCCGCCGCGTGGCACATGCGGGTGACCTTGGGCAGATCGTTGTCGCCGAGGGTGAACTTGAAGTCGTAGGCGAGCAGCCGGTTGAGCTGCGTGCCCGCCTGGCTGCGCGACCAGACCTCGCGCTCCAGCGCAAGGGGCTGGAAGCCGGCGGCGAGCACCGGATCGCCGAGCACCGCGTCGGCGCCGAAGAGGTTGAGCAGGTTGTAGCGCGCGCCCAGCCGGTCGGGCAGCGGCAGGCGGGCCTGCTCGACATAGCTGCGCGCCTTGCGCAGCGGCCAGGCCTGCAGCAGCCCGAGCGGGCCGAACAGCAGCGGCTCGAGCAGGTGGCGGCGGGCGCCGGCCGGCAGCCGCTCGTAGAGCGAGAACAGCCACTGCGTGGCATAGCGTTCGTTGCCGCCGTAGAGCTCGTCGCCGCCATCACCGCCGAGCAGCCGCGTCACGCCGGCCTGCCGCGCGATCTGCGCGCAGACCAGCGTCGGCACGGCCGAGGCGTTGCCGAAGGGCTGCTCGCTGGCCCAGGCCAGGCGGTCGATCGCGGCCTCGGTCTCGGCCACGCTCAGCACATGCTCGGTGTGATCGGTGCCGAAGTGCGCGGCTGCGAGCCGCGAGTAGCGCCGCTCGTCGTAGGCGGAGACATCGAAGCCGATCGCGAAGGTCTTCACCGGCTCGCCGCGCACCTCGCAGGCCAGACCGGCGATGGTCGAGCTGTCGGTGCCGCCCGACAGGAAACAGCCCAGCCGGCCGCGCGGCACATCGGCCGTGCACTCGGCCACGCCCTCGCGCAGCGCGCTGAGAAAGGCCTGGCGCTCACGCACGAAGTCGAAGGGTTCTTCCTCCTGGAAGCTCGGCTGCCAGTGGGTGAGCACCCGCGCCGAACCGCGCTCGATCACCAGCATCTGGCCGATGTCGAGACGCGACACCGAGCGATGAATCGACAGCGGCGCGGGGATGACATGGAAATGCGCATAGGCATGCAGCGCCGCCGGATCGAGCTCGACGGGCAGGCCGAGCAGCGCGCACACCCGGGCCGGCCGGCTGGCCAGAGCCACGCGGCCGCCGCGTCGGCCCCAGTAGAGCGGCAGGCTGCCGAAGCGGTCGACCAGGGCCACGCCGCGGCGCTCGCGCGCGTCCCAGAGCAGCGCGGCGTGCTCGCCGGCGAGCTGCTCGGGCAGCGACTCGCCGTGGCGGCGCCAGGCGGCCAGCAGCGCCGCGCCCTCGCCGCGGATGCGGGCCAGGCCGGCGAGTTCGGGCTCGCGAAAGCGCAGCCGGCCGAAACCCGCCACCCGCGCCCCCTCGGCGCCCGGCTCCTCCTGGGTGAAGGCCTGCAGCCCGCCGGCCGAGAGTCGCGAGGGCGCCTCGCTGTCGAGGCAGGCCTCCAGCCATGGCATCGACATGCCCGCACCGTTCATACCAGCACCTCGCGCGCCGGCGGATGGGAGAGGAAGGCGGCCGGGCTCGCGCTCGGGCCGTAGGCGCCGGAGCGGAACACCGCCACCAGATCGCCCGGTCCGGCGCTGGGCAGCGCCATGCGATCGGCGAGCAGGTCGAGCGGGGTGCACAGCGGGCCGACCACGCTCTGCACTTCGGTGGCATCGGCATCGAGCCGATTGGCGATGGCCACCGGGTAGTTCTTGCGCAGCACCTGACCGAAGTTGCCGGAGGCGGCCAGGTGGTGATGCAGTCCGCCGTCGGTCACCAGGAAGACCTGGCCGTGCGAGACCTTGCGGTCGAGCACCCGGCAGACATAGACGCCGGCCTCGGCCACCAGGTAGCGACCGAGCTCGAGCACCAGCGGCACCCCGAGCGTGTCGCGGGCCCGCGCGACCAGCGCGCTCAGCGCCTCGCCGATCGGGGCGAGCTCGAGCGGCTTCTCGCCGGGAAAATAGGGCACGCCGAAACCGCCGCCAAGATTGAGCCAGTCCATGCCCTCAGGCGCGCCGGCGCACAGCCGCTCGGCCAGGGCCACAACGCGCTGCTGCGACTCGATCAGCGCGGCCGCGTTCAGGTTCTGCGATCCGCTGTAGACATGCAGGCCGCGCAGACGCAGGCCGGCCGCGCGGATGCGCGCGATCGCCGCGGGCACGCGTTCCTCGTCGATGCCGAAGGGACGCGGGCCGCCGCCCATGCGCATGCCGGCCGCCTTCAGTTCGAAGGCGGGGTTCACCCGCAGCGCGAGCTGCGGCGCAAGGCCCAGGCGCTCGCCGGCCGCCAGGGCCTGCTCGAGCTGACTCTCGGACTCGAGGTTGAGCGTGACACCGGCGGCCACGGCCTGCGCGATCTCGGCCGCGGTCTTGCCGGGGCCGGCAAAGCTGATGCGCGCCGGGTCGGTGCCGGTGTCGAGCGCGGCGCGCAGCTCGGCGGCCGAGGCCACATCGAGCCCGTCGACCAGACCGGCGAGCAGCTGCACCACCGCCGGCATGGGGTTGGCCTTGATCGCATAGTGCAGGTGCAGTGCCGCGGGCAAGGCGGCGCGCAGGCTGGCCACCCGATCGACGATGGCGCGCCGGTGGTAGGCGTAGAAGGGCGTGCCCCCCACCCGCTCGACCAGGCGCGACACCGGCAGCGCGCCCAGGGCGAGCTCCGCGCCGAGGCGCTGAAAGGCGTCGACCGTGGCGTGCTGGGCGAAGACGATGCCGCTCATGCCGCCTGCGCGAACAGGCCGGCGCGCTGCTCGCCGAGCAACCGGCGATCGATCTTGCCGTTGCCGTTGCGTGGCAGGGGCTCGGCCTGCCAGTCGATTCGCGCCGGCACCATGTAGGCCGGCAGCGCGTCACGGCAGACCTGGATCAGCGCGGCGCCATCGGGCGCGATCCCGGGCGCGGGTTGCGCCACCACCACCACCGCCTGGCCGAGCACCGGATGGCTCACGCCGAAGGCGGCGGCCTCGGCGACCAGGCCGCTGCGGTAGAGCACCTCCTCGATCTCGGTGGGGCTGACCCGGTAGCCCGAGGTCTTGATCATTTCGTCGCGCCGCCCGACAAAATAGAGGAAGCCCTCCTCGTCGCGGCGCACGGTGTCGCCCGACCAGACCGCCATCTCGGGCAGGACCAGCTCGGGATGCTGGCCGGGCAGCGGCCGAAAGCGCTCGGCGGTGCGCGCGGGGTCGTTCCAGTAGCCCATCGCGACCAGCGCGCCGCGGTGGACCAGCTCGCCGGGCTCGTGCGGCGCGCACTCGCTGCCATCCTCGCGCACCACCCGGATCTCGGCATTGGGAATGGCCTTGCCGATGGAGTCCGGCCGGCGGTCGACCTCGGCCGGCGGCAGATAGGTGGAGCGGAAGGCCTCGGTCAGGCCATACATCAGGAACGGCGCGGCCGCGGGCATGCGGGCGCGCAGCGCCGCGAGGGTCGCGCCGGGCATGGCGCCGCCGGAGTTGGTGAAGTAGCGCAGGTGCGCGGCGGCCTCGGCCGGCCAGGGCAGCGCCGCCAGCTGAATCCACAACGGGGGCACCGCGGCCAGCCCGGTGATGCGCTCGCGGCCGAGCGCGCGCAGCAGGTCCGCCGGCAGCAGGTGGTTGTGCAGCACCACCGAGGCGCCGGTGGCAAACGCGGTGGTGAGCTGCGACAGGCCGTAGTCGAAGGACAGCGGCAGCACCGCGAGCAGCCGGTCGTGAGGTCCGTTGCCCAGATAGGACGCGACGCTGCGCGCGCCGGCCACCAGATTGCGGTGCGAGAGCACCACGCCCTTGGGCCGGCCGGTGCTGCCCGAGGTGTACAGGATGGCCGCCATGTCGGCATCGATCACCCGGTGCGGCTCGCCGGCCGGGCGCGAGAGGAATGCGGTCAGCCCGAGCACCTGCGGCACGCGTCCGGGCTCGGCTTCGTCCGGTCCGGCCTCGGTCGCCGCGGCGCCGGCGAGCACCACCATCCGAAGATCGGGCAGGCTCGCCAGACGGGGACGCAGCGCGCGCCAGCGCTCGGCGCTGGTGACCAGCAGCCGCACATTGCAGTCGGCCAGCACATGCTCGGCCTGCTCGGCGCGCAGCACCGGATTCACCGGCACGAACACCGCGCCGGCCGCCGCCGCGCCGAAAAGCGCCACCACCGTCTCCTGGCGCTTGTCGAGCCACACCGCCACCCGCTCGTGGCGCTGCACGCCCGCGCCGCTCAGCGCGCCCGCAAAGCCGCGCACCGCCGCGGCCAGACCGGCGTAGTCGAGCTCGCGGCGGCCGCAGGTGAGCGCGGGCGCCGCGGGCAGTCGCTGTGCAGTGGCGAAGAGCAGCTCGTGAAGGAGTTCGGACATCGGGAGGCGGGCGGACCGGGTCGGCGGACTCTAGCGCAGGGATGCCGCGCCGCGAGTTGCATTTCTCACGGCCCGACGCTGCCAGTGGGACTGTGGCCGATCGAAGCGACGACCGGTTGATCCGGCGCAATGCCCGGCGACTCGGCGCTTGGCCTACTGGCCGCCCCTCCCCCGCGCGACCGGCAGCCCATGAACACCCGGGTCTTCCTCACCATCGACACCGAATTCACGATCGGCGGCGCCTTCCGCGACCCGGACCGGCGCCGCCCGGTGGGCGCGCGCAGCGTGCGTTGCCCCACCCGGGAGGGGCAGGCCGGGCTGGGCTTCGTGCTCGACACCCTGGAGGACCACGGCCTGCGCGCCACCTTCTTCATCGAGACCCTGCAGACCGCCTGGTTCGGCGACGGGCCGATGGGCGCGATCGCCGCCGACATCCGCGCGCGCGGGCACGACGCCCAGCTCCACCTGCATCCGGTGTGGACCTGGTTCGATGCGCCGGCCTGGCGCGCGCGCCTCGCCGATGGCCGCCCGAACGATGACGCCGACGGTCGCTCGCCGGCCGAGCTGATCGCGTGGATCCGGCGCGGGCAGTCGGCCTTCTCGCGCTGGGGGCTGCCGCCGCCGGTGGCCCTGCGCACCGGCAACCTGCGGGCCGACCGCTCGGTCTACCAGGCCATGGCGGCATGCGGGCTGTGCATCGCCTCCAATGTCGGCCGCGGCCTGCACGAGCCGCGCGACCCGGCCCTGCGGCTCGATGCCGGCATCCACCGGATCGGCGGGGTGCTCGAGCTGCCGGTGCTCAGCTATGCCGAGCGCGCGCTGCCCGGCCGGCCACGCGCCAAGTGCCTCACCGTGGCCGGCGCGTCGTTCGCCGAGACGCGCTTCCTGCTCGAACGCGCCCACGAAGCCGGCGCGCCGGCGGTGGTGCTGCTCACCCACTGCCACGAGTTCGCGCGCGGCGATCCGGCGGGCGAGCTGCGCCCCAATCCCACCAGCCAGCGGCGCCTGCGCGCGCTGTGCCGCTATCTGGCCACCGCGCGGCGCCGCTTCCGGGTGAGCACCCTGGGCGAGCTCGCCCAGGAACGGCCGGCGCCGGCCGCCGCCGCCGCCCTGTCGGTGCCGGCGCGCCTGGCCTGGCCGCGCATGATCGCCAACCGGCTGGCCGACATCGGATGTCCGGGATGCTGAGACGGGTGACGCTCGGCGGCGAGTCAGGTGCGCTCGCCGCGACCGCGGGCGCGGGCGACAGCGCCCAGCCCGCCCGGGCGGTGCTGCTGCTGGGCATCGACACGCCGATCGGCCTGGCGCTGGTGCGCGAGCTCGCCGGCCATGGCGTGGCGGTGCACGGCATCGCCCGCTCGGCGCGCGCGCCGGGTCTGCGCGCCCGCGGCCTGGCCTCCGGTCATTGCCATGGCCCGCGCGACGCGGCGCTGCTGGCGCTGCTGCGCGATCTTGCCTGGCAGCACGGCGCGCGTCACTGCTTCGCGGTGTCCGAAAGCGACATCGCCTGGCTGAACCGGCACCGCGAGTGCCTGCCCGGCCTCACGCTGATGATGGCCGACGGCCCCCGGCTTGCCCGGGTGCTCGACAAGGCCTCGGTGTACCGCACTGCCGCAGCCCTGGGCATCGCCGTGCCGCAGAGCTGGCCGATCGCCGACGCCGAGGCCGCGCGCCAGGTGCCCGCCCTGGCGCGCTATCCAGTGGTGGTGAAGTGGGCCGACCCCAACCGCGTGGCCGACCGCCTGCGCGCGCTGGGCCTGCCGCTGGAGAAGGCGCGCTACTGCCATGACGCGGCCGAGCTCGCCGCGCTGCTGGCGCGGTATGCGCCGGTGGGCGAATACCCCCTGGTGCAGGCGCAGGTGCCGGGCGAGGGCATGGGCCAGATGCTGCTGATGCACGAGGGCCGCGCCGTGCTGCGCTTCGAGCACCGGCGCCTGCGGGAATGGCCGCCCGAGGGCGGCACCGCCACCTGCTGCGAGAGCGTCGACCCGGACCGCGACCCGGCGCTGATGGCGCAGTCGGAAGCGCTGCTGAGGGCGCTGGAGTGGAGCGGGCCGGCCATGGTCGAGTATCGCCATGACCCGGCCAGCGGCCGCAGCGTGCTGATGGAGGTCAATGGCCGCTACTGGGGCAGCTATCCGCTCGCGCAGCAGGCCGGCGCGCACTTCGCCTGGACTCACCTGCGCCTGGTCGCCGGTCTGCCGGCCAGCCCCGCCGCGCCCGAGCCGCCGGGGCGGCAGTGCCGCTTCCTCGTGCCCGACACCCGGCGCCTGCTGCGCATCCTGTTCGCGCCCGGCCAGATCGCCGATCGCAGCCGGCGCTGGCAGGCCGGCCGCGAGCTCTGGCGCTATCTCGTCTACCCCATCGGGCGGCGACGCGGCCACTATGTGTTTCGCGGCTCCGATCCCCTGCCCTGTCTGGCCGATCTGATCGGCATCGCCCGGGCCGCGCTGCGCCGCTGAGCGCGCGCAACGGCGCCATTGGCCCGGACTTGATCCTGCGCAGCGCCAGTCCGGGCGGCGGCCCGGACCATGCGCAGGTGATGACCTCCCGATTCCGCCCGGGCCTGCCCACCGCGCTGCTCGCGCTCAGCCTGAGCGCCTGGCTGGTGGCCTCGCCGCACGCGGTGTTCAATCTCGCCGACCGCAACCAGGACTTCGACCAGCACCTCGCCTGGGCCTTCCAGGTGAGTCAGGGGCTGGCCGCCGGCGACCCCTATCCGCGCTGGATGCCGCTGGGCAACCGCGGCCTGGGCGAGCCCGCGCTGCTCTACTACTCGCCGGCCTACAGCGTCGCGGTGTCGCTGCTGCGAGCGCTGACCGACAGCATCTGGAGCGCCATGCGGCTGGTGGAGTTCCTCGCGCTGCTCAGCCTGGGCCTCACGGGCTGGGCGCTGCTGCGCCGCTTCGCCCGGCCGCTGCCGGCGCTGCTGGGCGCGATGGCCTGTCAGGCCACGCCCATGGTCTTCATGCTGTTCAACCACTTCAACGGCTTTCCCTGGGCGAGCAACGCCGCGGGCTTCGGGCTGCTGCTCTGGGCGGCGCTGCGACTGCCGGTCATGGCGCGACGCCACGGCGACGCTCGGGCCGACGCGAGCATCGTGGCCTCCGATGGCCTGCTCCGGGTGCCGGTGGCCTGCGCAGTCGCGCTGATGACGCTCACCCATCTGGTATCCACGCTGATGGCGCTGATCTGCCTCACCCCGGCGCTGGTGTGGCTGTGGTCGGGCGGGATTCATGCCGGCCGGCGCGCGCTGCTGCGCGCCGCGCTGTCGTGGGGGCTCAGCGCCGGCCTGGGTCTGGCCCTGGCCGGGGTGTTCCTGCTGCCGGCCCTCGCCTCGATGGACCTGATCAGCGCGCGCGAGTGGACCGAGACCTATCGGCCACACGACGCCTTCTCGTTCCCCACCATCACGGCCTGGCGCTACGGCATCCGCTGGTTCGGCTTCCAGTGGCCGGTGTCGCTGGTCTGCCTGGGGCTGACCGGGGCGGGAATCTGGCTGCTGCGACGGCAACGCTGCCGGGGGCCGGAGGCCCATGGTCCCGACAGGATGCGCGCCGACGGCGCGCGCGCACGGCAGACCGAGCGCACGCGCGGGCACGGCCCGGTCGTGGCGCACGCCCCGGCGCGGCATGCCGCCATCGCACTGCTGATCGCGAGCGTGTGCGCGCTGCTGCTGGCCAGCGAGCTCAGCCTGCCGCTGTGGCTGATCGACACGCCGCTGCGCAAGGTGCAGTTTCCGCACCGGTTCCTGTTCGTGTCCTCGATCAGCGCGAGCTGGGCACTGGCCCTGCTCGCCGGCAGCGGGCCGGCCGCTGATCGGCTCGGCCGGCGCGTGGCCGCGGCCGCACTGCTGGGGGCCGCGCTGCTCACCGCGCTGCTCGCCACGCGGCTCGTGCTGCGCGACGGCGAGCCGGTCAATGCCGGGGACGACACCATCCGCGCCTACGGCAGCTACAGCGAATACACCCTGCCCTGGCAGCGCCCCGCGGCCCTGGACTGGCAGCGCGCCGGCGGCTTCGAGGCCGAACTCGCGCAGACCGGGGTGCGGCTGATCGCGCCGGCCGGCAACGGCGCAGGCGGCTGGCGCTGGGTGCTGGCCACCGAGCAGCCGCAGCGCATCCGGCTGCCGGTGCTGTGGTTTCCGGCCTGGCGCCTGACGCTGGATGGCGCGCCGCACCCGGCGAGCGCCGATCCGCAGACCGGTCTGGTCGCGCTGACACTGCCCGCCGGCGAGCATGCGCTGCGGCTGCACTGGCAGCGGCTGCCCGCCGAACAGGCCGGCGCGGCACTGTCGCTGCTGGCGCTGGCCGTCTGCGCGCTCGGGCTGTGGCGCGATGCGCGACAGCGGCGCCAGGGTGCGCGGCGGGCCTCGCGGGCTGCCGCACCCGCCACAGCCACGGCATCGCGATGAGCCCGGCGCTTTCGCTCTACCTCGACGCGGTGCGCATCGGCGCGGCGCTGTTCGTCGTCTACGCGCATTCCAACCTGCGCTTCCTGCTGCCGGCGCCGCTGCCGCTGGCCGAGTTCGGGCACTCGGCGGTGGTGGTGTTCTTCGTGCTCTCGGGGTATGTGATCGCGCATGTCGCCGAAGGCCGCGAGCGCGACGGGATCGACTACGCTGCGGCGCGGATCTCGCGCATCGTGCCGCTGGCCCTGGTCTCGGTGCTGGCGGCGCTGGCCGCCGATCACCTCGGCCGCCCGCTCGCGCCGGCGCTCTATCAGGTGATTCCCGCCGACCGGGTGCTGCTGCGGCTCGCGCTGAGCGCGGCTTTCCTGAACGAGACCTGGTGGCTGTCGGTCATGCCGTTCTCGAATGTGCCCTACTGGTCGCTGTGCTACGAGGTGGTCTACTACCTGATTTTCGGCATCGCGCTGCACGCCCCGCCGGGTTGGCGCCGGCCGATGCTCGCCACGGTCGCCTTGCTGGCGGGCCCCAAGATACTGCTGCTGCTGCCTTGCTGGCTGCTCGGCGTGGCGGCCTGCCGCTACCGGGGCGACACGCGCTGGCCTGCGGGTCTGGCCGCTGCGCTCTGGCTGGGATCGGCCGGTCTCTTCTGGCTGCACCACCGGCTCGACCTGATGCGCGGCTTTGCCGACGGCCTGCTCGCGCCCCGGGTCAGCCCCTGGCTGATGGAGCACCTGGCGTTCTCGCGCTACTTCGCGGCCGATGTCTGGCTGGCGGGCGTGGTGGGCCTGAACTTCATCGCCGCCCGCCGTCTGCTCGCCGCGCGCGGTGCGCCCGCGGCCGGCCTGCGCGACGCGGCGGCGCGCCTGGGCATGCTGACCTTCGCGATCTACATCCTGCACTTTCCGCTGCTCTATCTCGGCGGCGCGCTGCTCACCGGCCTGACGCCCGGCCCGGCGAAGTGGGTGCTGGTGGTGACCGGCGCACTGCTCGCGGCCGTCTCGACCGGGACGCTGGTCGACCGCAGCCGTCCGGGGCTGCGGCGCTGGCTGGTCCGCCTGGGCAGGCAGGCTCTCGCCGCTGCGCCCGCGCGCGGCAGCTCGCGGCTCACCTGAGGGGCTGCATCGGATGCGTGCGATGAGGGCAGGGTGCGCCGGACGGAGACAGCCTTGATCGGGCGGCGTGAGCGAGCCGGCGTGAGCGAGCCGACATGAGCGAGCCGACATGAGCGAGCCGACATGAGCGGGTTGGCATGAGCGACGCGAGCTCGCGCGATCGCGCCCGCCGGGCCGCTCAGGCCGCGCGCCTGGCCGCGCTCGCGGCCTCGCTGCTGCTCGCCCTGCTGCTGGCCGCGCAGTGGCTGGGCCTCGCCCAGCGCCAGAGCGGCTTCTACGACACCCTCATCTACACCGACGCGCTGCGCGCGACCCTGCGCGAAGGACAGCCGCTCTACGGCCCGGCCCATCACCGGCTGGCGGCCGATGAGCGGCCTCGCCTGCCGCTGGCGGAGGCGGCCGACTTCGACCTGTTCTTCTATCCCCCGCCCGCCCTGCCGCTGCTCGCCTGGATGGCCTGGCTCGATCCCCTGACCGTGGCCCGACTGTGCGCGCTGGCGCAGGCCGCTCTGCTGGCGGCCTGCGCCCTGTGGGCCTGCCGTCAGGCCTGGCCGGCGGGCAGCGGGCACCGGGGCCGCGCCGGTCTGGCCAGCGCCTCGGCGGTGCTGCTCGCGCTGGCCGGCGCACCCGCCTGGCACCTGGTGACCGCAGGCAATCTCAACGCGCTGCCGCTGGCCGCGGCGGTGGGCTTCCTCGCCTGGCAGCGCGACCGTCCCGCGCTGGCGGGCGCGCTGCTGGCCGCAGGCATCGCGCTCAAGCTCTATCCGGCGGTGCTGCTGCTCACCGCGATCGCGGGCGGCCGCCATCGCGCGATCGCCTGGACCGCCGGCTGGCTGGCGCTGCTGACGATGCTCGCCCTGCCCTGGGTGCCCTGGGCCGAGCAGCGCTGGTACGGGCGCGAGCTGATGCCCTGGCTGGGCGCTCACTTCGACGCGCAGCTGGGCGGCCAGTCGCTGCACGCCGTGCTCGACCGGCTCGCGCACTGGGGCGAGGCCCACGCCCTGCGCGGCGATCTGGTGCGGATTGCGCCCGCCATGGCCGCGGTCGTCTCGATCGCCTCGCTCAGCCTGCTCGGTGCCTGCGCGCTGGCCGCCTGGCGCGGCCGCCGCAGTCCGGCGCGGCTGCGGCTGGTGGCCTGCCTGCTGCTCGCGCTGGTGCCCTGCCTCTCGCCCAAGGGCCATGTGCATGCCTTCGTGTTCGCGATCCCGCTGCTCGCCCCGCTGTGGGTGTCGATGCTGCGCCATCCGGCGTGGTGGCCGCTGGGCGGGCTCGCCGCGATCGCCTGGCTGGTGCCGGTGTGGACGGGTGCCGCCTGGCTGGCCGAGGCGCCGGCCGCGCTGCGCGAACTCTGGTACGCGCGACTGCTGATCCTCACCGGGGTGGGGGTGGCGCTGGGCCTGCGTCAGGCCCTCGGCGGCGCCACGAAACCGGCCGGCTGTCAGCGCCAGCCTCCCCCCGGCCGCGCCGGCTTGCCGGCCGCGCCGCTGCGCGGTATCGATGCCGACGGGATCACCGGGGCCGGCCTTCGGCCGCCCGCGCTGCCCCACCGCCCACCCCGATGAAGATCCTGCTGATCGCCAACCGCGCGCCCTGGCCGCCGATCAACGGCGCGACCATCCGGCACTACCACATCATCCGTGCCCTCAAGGCCCGCGGCGACGAGGTGCATGTGTTCGGCTTCGCCGAGGCCGACGAGCGCGAGCGCGCCCAGGCCGAGAGCGCGCTGATGGCCGACTCGGCCCTGATCGAGACCCTCGACCCGATCGAACGATGGCTGGGCGCCGGCCTGTCGCTGCTCGCCGGCGAGCCGCTCTCGGTGGGCTGGTTCCGCAACCGGCGGCTGGCCCGACGCTGGCAGGCCTGTCTGGCCGCGGTGCGCCCCGACCTGATCGTGGCCCACTCCTCCAATGTCGCGCCCTATGTGCCCGCGGCCCTGCGCGATCGCGCCTACCTCGACATGACCGATGTCGACTCCGAGAAGTTCGCGCAGTACGCGCGCGCCGGCCGCGGCCCGGGGCGCTGGATCCACGCGCTCGAGGCCCGGCGTCTGCGCCAGCTCGAGCTCGACGCGGTGGCGGGCTTCGCCGGCACCTGCCTGGTCACCGAGCGCGAGATGCAGAGCCTGCTGCCCGACCTCGATGCCGCGGCGCGCGCGCGCCTGGTGGCCATCCCGAATGGCGTGGACACCACGCTCTTCTGCCCGGCCGCGCCCGACACCGATCCGCGCGATGCGCTGCCCGACGCCGAACGGGAGCACCTTGCCGGCGAGGGGCCCAACCTGGTGTTCACCGGGGTGATGAACTACCCGCCGAATGTCGACGCCGCGATCTGGTTCGCCCACGAGGTGCTGCCACGGGTGCGCCAGCGCCACCCGGCGGCGCGTTTCATCGTGGTCGGCGCGCGGCCCGATGCCCGGGTGCGGGCGCTGGCCGCGCTCGACGGCGTGCGGGTCACCGGCTTCGTGGCGCGATCGGTGCCCTATTTCCAGGCCGCCTCGGTGGGGGTGCTGCCCTTGCGGATCGCGCGCGGCATCCAGAACAAGGCGCTCGAGGCGATGGCCTGCGCGCTGCCCTGCGTGGCCACCCGCACCGTGGCCGACGGGGTCTCGGCCGAGGACGGGCGGCATCTGCGCATGGCCGACGAGGCGGAGAGTTTCGCCGCCGCGGTCTGCGAACTGCTCGACGGACCCGAGGCAGCCCGGGCCATGGGCCGGCGCGCCCGCGCCCATGTCGAGCAGCACTTCGGCTGGGCCCCGCTCATGCAGCGGCTCCTCGATGACATCGACGCCCGCCTCGGGCGCAAGGCGGCCTGATGAAGATCCTGCACGTCCTCGACCACTCCCTGCCGATCCACACCGGCTACACCCTGCGCACCCGCGAGATCGTGCTGCACCAGCGGGCGATGGGCTGGCAGACCGCGCACCTCACCTCGCCGCGCGCCAATCCCGGCGAGCCGGCGCGCGAGACCGTGGGCGAGCTCAGCTTCCTGCGCACGCCGGCGCCCGCCGGTCCGCTGCGCGCGCTGCCGGGCCTGTGGCCGCTCGCCGAGATGCGCGCCACCCGGGCACGACTCGACGAGGCGGTGCGCGAGGAGCGGCCCGACCTGCTGCACGCCCACTCGCCGGCGCTCGATGCCTGGCCGGCGATCGGCGCCGGCCGCCGCTTCGGCCTGCCGGTGGTCTACGAGGTGCGCGGCTTCTGGGAGGACGCGGCGGTGGACCATGGCACCACCACCGAGGGCGCGCTGCGCTATCGGGCCACCCGCTGGCTGGAGACCCAGGCGCTGCGCCAGGCCGACGCGGTGACCGCGATCTGCCACGGCCTGGCCGATGACATCGCGGCCCGCGGCGTGCCGCGCGAGCGCATCACCCTGATCCCCAATGCGGTCGACACCACCCGCTTCGCGTTCTCCCCGGGATCGACCGCGTCGGCGCGCGCCGCGCTCGGCCTGGGCGAAGGGCCGGTGGTGGGCTTTCTGGGCTCGTTCTATGCCTACGAGGGGCTGGCGCTGCTGCTGCGCGCCCTGCCCGAGGTGCTGCGCGCCATGCCGGCAGCCCGGCTGCTGCTGGTCGGCGAGGGCGAGGAGGACGCGCGCCTGCGCGCGCTCGCCGGCGAGCTGGGTCTGGGCGCCGCGGCGGTGTTCACCGGTCGGGTGCCCAATCATCAGATCGAAGCGCTCTACGACGCGGTGGATGTGGTGGCGTTTCCGCGCCTGCCGATGCGGCTGACCGAGCTGGTGACCCCGCTCAAGCCGCTGGAGGCGATGGCCCGCGGCAAGCCGGTGCTGGCCTCCGATGTGGGCGGCCACCGCGAGCTGATCGAGGACGGCCGCACCGGCCTGCTCTTTGCGGCCGGCGATCAGGCCGCCCTGTCTGCGGGATTGCTGCGGCTGCTCGGCGAGCCCGACCTGCGCGCCGGCCTGCAGGCCCGCGGCCGCGACTATGTCGAGCGCGAACGCACCTGGGCGCGCAGCGTGGACGCCTATCGCCGCGCCTACCGGATCGCCGCCGAGCGCGCCCGCGCGCGCGGTCGAGTGCCAGTGCCGGGCTGAGTCTGCTCAGCGTCGCGCGCTCGCGCGCGCGCGCCCCTCACCGACCTTGAGGCCGCGCAGCGCGGCCCGTGCCTGATGCCGGCCTACTGGCTGCCCCACCCGGAGGGCAGCCGAGATGCCAGCGCGACACCACTTCCCGTCTTCGCAGGCCGCACGCGGGCGCGCGACGAACGCCCGCCCGTCAGCGGCAGCGAAGATCACCCGACCCGGACAACGACGGCTCAGCGCGCGTCGGGCATGAGCGCGCTGCATCTGGCGATCGACCCGGACCCGGCGCGCCGCGAGCAGGCCAGCCGGCGCATGGCCGACAGCCTCATGCGCCAGGGGCTGCCCGCGCCCCGCTGGCACGACTGGGCCGGCATCCGTCTGGGCTGGCATGCCACGCCGGGCTGCCACGACCCGGAAGCGCAATGGCGGCTCTTCGACGGCGGGCTGGTGGCCTGCGTGGGCACGCTCTTCTACCGCGGGCTGAGCGGCGCGCAGGCGCTCGATGCCCTGTGGCTCGACTTCCAGGGCGCGCGCTGCGCGGCCAGCCACGCACTGGCCGGCGAGTACCAGGTGGTGCTGGCCCGCGACGGCCGGATCTGGTCCTTCGGCGATCCGCTGGGCATGATCAAGCTCTACGAGTCGGCCGACGGCAGGCTGCTCTCGACCTCGTGGCTGGCCTGCGCCGACGCCCAGTCGCGTCGCAGCATCGACCCGGTGGGAGCGCTCGACTATGTCTTCAACGGCGCCAACCACGGCAGCCGCACGGTCTGCGAGCAGGTGCGCATCGCCGACCCGGCTCTGGTGCGCGAGCTCAGCCGCGGGCTGCGGGTGCCGCTCTTCGGGCCCACCCACTGGCTGCCCGGCGAGCCCTTCACCGATGCCGAGGAGGCCCTGGCGTGCATCGGGGGACGCCTGCGACATCTCGCCGAGGGGTGGGCGCAGGGCTTTCCCGGGCGGCTGCGGGCGGCGCTCTCCGGCGGATTCGATTCGCGGCTGCTGCTGGCCGTGGCCCGGGCCACCGGCCAGCAGCCCGCGCTGCATGTCTACGGCAGCCCGGACAGCGCCGATGTGCGGGTGGCGCAGGCCATCGACCGCGCGCTGGGCCTGGGCCTGGCCACCATCGACAAGCAGCGGCTGGAACAGCAACTGCGACAGGCCGCGCTGCCCGACCCCGCAGCCAATCTCGACTTCTTCGACGGTCTGCCGATCGACGGCATCGACGACGCCGGCGCCGATCGCCAGACCCGCCTGGCGCAGTCGGCCGACGGCGCGCTCGCCCTCAACGGCGGCGGTGGCGAGGTGCTGCGCAACTTCTTCTACCTGCCCGACCGGTCGTACCGGCCGATCGACCTGGTGCAGGTCTTCTACAGCGGCTTCGATCCGGCAGCCGTGCGCCAGCCGCGGGCCCTGGCCGAACTGCGGGCGCATCTTGCCGAGACGATCGCCGCCGAGACCGGCTGCCGAGGACCGCTGAGCCGGCGCCAGGTGGAGCTGGTCTATCCGCTGGTGCGCGGCCGCTACTGGACCAGCCGCAACAACTCGATGGCGGCGCGCTGCGGGCACTTCCTCACGCCGCTGCTCGACCCGGTGATCGTGAAGTCGGCGGCGAGACTGCCGCTGGCCTGGAAGGAGTACGGCCGCTTCGAGGCGCGGCTGATCGAGCGGCTCGCCCCCGAGCTGGCCAGCCTGCCGCTGTGCTACGGCTTCAGCCCGGCCGAGGGGCCGCCGATAGGCTACCGGCTGTCGATGTGGCTGCAGCAGCGGCGACCGCCCTGGCTGCGCGCGGCGAGCGCGCGCTGGCGGGCCCGGGCCGGCCTGCGCCGCGGGGCCACCGCGAACGGTCCGACCGGCGCCGCCGACGGCCGCGCGCCGCGCTTCGAGGCGACCGGCGCGCTGATCGATGCCGCCGCGCTGCGCAGTCCCGCGCAACGCGCCCGGCTGCTCACGCTGGAGCGGGCGCTCGCCGGGCCACGGTCGGGCTGACCGCAGCCGCGGCGGGGTGGCCGCCCGCAGCGAGCTCGGCGGCCAGCGCGCGCACCGCCGAATCGATCAGGCCGAAGCAGGTGTCGAAGAAGGCATCGTCGAGGGTGTGCGGGTCATGAAGATGCAGCCGCTTCGGCCGCGCCCAGGCGCCGAGCAGCAGGACCGACTGCGCCGACAGGCCGCGCGCGAGCAGCGCGTCGGCGTGGCGCCATTCCATCACCGCGTAGAGATCGCCGGGCCGCGGGATCAGATCGGCGATCGGCGTGGCCTGGTGCGCGCGCAGGGACAGCCCGCGTCGCAGCGCCGCGGCACAGGCCGCCGGGCTGGCCGGCGCGCCATGCGTGGTGGCCAGCCCCACCGACTCGGCGCGCAGGCCGGCCTGCCGGGCCACGGCCAGCGCGAAGGCGCTGCGGTTGATGTTGCCCAGGCACACGAACACCACCCGGTCGACCCGCGCCAGCCGCAGCCGGGTGTAGGGCCGCAGCAGACCCAGGCCATGCGCGGCGCGGGTGAGCTGCAGCCGCACCCAGCCCCGGTGGGTGCCGTGGCGCGCGCGCAGGCCACGGGCCAGGCGCGCGATCATGCCGCGGACCCCGGCGCGCGGCGCAGCGCCGAGACCAGGCCGCGGGCGAGCGGCCCGGCGTGCACATTGGCGTGGTAGATGTCGCGGCTCTCGCTGCTCCAGCGGGTGTGCCACTCCTTGAGCGGGCCATAGAACTCCACCCGGCTCACCTCGCCGCCGTCGAACAGCGACTCGAACATCGGCTGGCGCAGCAGCGAGGCCGGCGACAGCGGCGCGGTGCTCTCGTCGTAGGTGGTCTTGAGGATCACGAACTCGCCCTGATCGAGCAGGCACAGTTCGCTCGCCACCAGGCGGTCGCCGAAGAAGCAGCGATGCACCTGCGCCAGGCCCCGCGCCGCGAAACGCTCGAGCATGCCGCGATAGAACCCGAACTGGGGATGGTCGGGGCTCACCGCGGTGCCCTCGCCGGCCTTCCAGCCGCGCGACTCCAGCGCCGCGTAGTCGGCCACCGCGCGAGCCATGTCCGCCGGCTCGCGCAGCACCTCGGTGCGCAGCGCGATGCCCTGCGCGGCGAGCTTCTCGCGCTGCTTGCGCAGGTTGGCGCGCAGGTTCTTGCCGCGCGCGGCCCAGTAGTCGGCATAGCGGCCGCTGACGGCAAGCCAGGGCGTGCGGATGTAGGGCAGTGTGCTCACCAGGGGCGAGACCGGCGGCGCGACGAAGCGCGGATCGATCTGGCTGATGCCCAGGCGCAGGCCGAGCGGCAGCCGCGCCAACAGCGCGCGGGCAAGTTCGGTGAGGGATTCCTGCGGCGCCTGCAGCCAGGCGCCCAGCGGCATCTGGCTTTCGACGAACACCTCGGGCAACCCGGGCCGCAGCCGCAGCAAGGCCATGGCGCGCGGCTCGCCGGCGCGCCGGAACACCGCCAGCCGCAGCGGCTGCGCCGCCATCGCGGCCGCCGCGAAGACGAACTCGGCGCGCTGCACCACGCTGCCGCCGACGGCCGACTGCAACGCGTTCCAGTCGCGCGCGGCGGCGGCATCGGCGGGGTCGAAGGGGCTGAGTTGCCAGGTGCCGGGGGCGGGATCGGACGGGGTGCGCAGGGGGGTCTCCCGAGGGGCTGCTCAGCTCAGTGCGAGGGTGAACTCCCGCACCAGGCGCTCGAAGGCGTCGTCGTCGAGGCTGTGCTGACAGGGCAGCTGGATCAGCGAGAGGGCGAGTTCGGCACTTACCGCGCACCGGCTCTGGGCAAGGTGGTCCCAGCGCCAGACCGCGATGCCGCGGTACTTCAGGGCCCGGAACTGCGCCTGCGGGCTGCTCAGCCGCACCGGGAACACATAGGGCACCTGGTCATCGGCCAGCGTCGGCGCGAAGGCACGCACCTGCGGCAAGGCGCCCAGGGCCTCGGCCCAGCGTGCATAGCGGCGCCGGCGCACCGCCGCGATGCGGTCATGGTCGGCATTCGCGAACAGGCGCCGCACCGAGCGCAGGGCCAGCCGGTCGCAGGCCGAGGCATCGATCTCGGCGGCGGGCGCCGGTGTCGGCAGGGCCTCGCGCGCCGCGGCGGCCTCGTCGGGCGGTCCGATCAGCCCGGTCGGTGTGGCCGCGGGCCAGCGGATCGCGCCCACCTCGGCGGCATCGCCGAGCAGCCGCCACAGGCCGCGCAGTTCGTCGGTCCAGCCCGGCTCGCGGCGCGGGTGCGAGCGCTGGCCCTGGTTGGCCACCAGGGCGCCGCCCTCGCTGCCGGGCACGAACTTGCGGGTGGAGGCGATCGCATAGTCGCCCCAGGCGCCGGGCAGGGCCGAGCCGCGACGCGCGTACAGCGCATGGGCGCAGTCCTCCACCAGCACCGCGCCGGCATCGCGGCAGGCCGCCATCACGGCCTCGGTGTCGGGCTGCACGAAGCCGAAGTAGTGCGGCAGGATGACCGCGCGCACCCGTTCGCGCAGGGCCTCGGCCACCGCCCCGGCGGTGAGCTCCAGGCCCCGCTCCACCGGCATGAACACCGGGCGCGCCCGCAGGGCGACGATCGGATAGATCATGGTCGGACAGTGATAGGCCGGCACCGCCACCCGGTCACCCGGACCCACGCCGGCATCGCGCAGGGCCCAGTAGGTGGCCACCTTGCCCGAGGGCACCATCAGCGTGTCGGGCGCCAGAAAGCGGCTGGCCACCGGAAAGGCCTGGCCGGCGCCGCCGGCGCGGCCGATCACCGGCAGGGTGGGGAACCACGGTCGGGGATGCGCCGGCGGAATCGGCTGCAGGCGCTGGAAGAGCACCTCGGGGGTGGACATTGCGCTCAGGCGGGCAGCAGCCGCGCCAGGTGATCGACGATGCGCTGCGCCGCCTGGCCATCCCAGAGCGGCGGTCGGCGCCCGGCCGGGATCTCGCCGCGCAGCGCGCGTCGCGCGGCCCGCACGATGCCCGCCGGTCGGGTGCCGGCCAGCAGGTTGGTGCCCTGCTCCACGGTCACCGGCCGCTCGGTGTTCTCGCGCACCGTGATGCAGGGCACGCCCAGCGCGGTGGTCTCCTCCTGCAGGCCGCCGCTGTCGGTGAGCACCAGCGCCGCATCCTTCCACAGGGAAAGGAAATCCATGAAGGAGAGCGGCTGGGTGTCGATCACGCCAGGCGGCAGGCTCAGGCCCGCGCGCTGCAGGCTGGCCCGGGTGCGGGGATGCACCGGGAACACCAGCGGGAGTTCCGCCGCCAGCTCGCCCAGGGCAGCGACGATGCCGGCCAGCACCGCGGGCTCGTCGACATTGGAGGGCCGGTGCAGGGTGACCACGCCGTAACGCGGCAGGCCGGCGCGCAGCGCGGTGCTGCGAAAGCCGGCGGCATCGGCCTGCGCCAGCTGCCCGAGCTGGTGCATGAGGTTGTCGATCATCACATGGCCGACGAAGAAGATGCGCTCCTCGGGCTTGCCCTCGCGGCGAAGGTTCTCGCAGCCCGAGGGCTCGGTCACGAACAGCCAGTCGCTGATCGCGTCGGTGGCCAGGCGGTTGATCTCCTCGGGCATGGTGGTGTCGCCGCTGCGCAGGCCGGCCTCCACATGGGCCACCGGGATCTGCCGCTTGCGCGCGGTGAGCGCGCAGGCGAGCGTGGAGTCGACATCGCCCACCACCAGGGTGCAGTCGGGGCGCTCGCGCAGCAGCACATCCTCGTAGGCGAGCATGATCCGCGCGGTCTGGCGGGCGTGGCTGCCGCCGCCGGCGCCCATGTGGACATCCGGCGCCGGAATGCCCAGCTCCTCGAAGAACACCGCGCTCATCTCGTGATCGTGGTGCTGGCCGGTGTGCACGAGGCGGAACCGGAAGGCATCGGCGCGCGCCTGCAACGCCCGCACGATCGGGGCGATCTTCATGAAGTTGGGCCGCGCGCCGGCCACCAGGTCGATCAGTCGGGTCATCGTCTGAACCGGCATCGTGTCATGGCCGGGCAGGCTGCGGCTTGCGCCCGGTCAGCCGCCGGCCACCGGCCGGCCGATCGAGTGGTACTCGAGACCATGCCGGGCCACCGTGGCGGGGTCGTAGAGGTTGCGGCCATCGAAGATCACCGGCTGGTTCAGTCGGGCGCGGATCTCGTCGAAGGAGGGCGAGCGGAATTCCTTCCACTCGGTGACGATCACCAGCGCGTCGGCGCCGCGCACCGCCTCCAGCGGCGAGGCGGCCAGAACCAGGTCGGCGCGCTCGCCATACAGGCGACGGCACTCGTCGGCGGCGATCGGATCGTAGGCGGCCACGCTCGCGCCCTCGGCCCACAGCGCCTGCATCACCGCGCGGGCCGGCGCCTCGCGCATGTCGTCGGTGTTGGGCTTGAAGGCCAGGCCCCAGAGCGCGAAGCGACGGCCGGCGAGGCTGCCGAAGCGGGCCCGCGCCTTGCGCACCAGCACGCTCTTCTGGTCCTCGTTGACCGCCTCCACCGCCTTGAGCAGGCGCAGGGGCGTGCCCTGCTCCTCGGCGGTGCGGATCAGCGCCTGCACATCCTTGGGAAAACACGAGCCGCCATAGCCGGTGCCGGCATAGAGGAAGGACCAGCCGATGCGCGGGTCGGAGCCGATGCCCTGGCGGACATCCTCGATGTCGACGCCCACCGCCTCGGACAGGCGGGAGAGGTCGTTCATGAACGAGATGCGGGTGGCCAGCATGGCATTGGCCGCGTACTTGGTGAGCTCGGCGGCGCGCCGGCTCATCACCAGGGTGCGCTCGTGGTTGCGCTGGAAAGGCTGGTAGAGCTCGCGCATCACCGCCTCGGCCTGCGGGTCGGACACGCCGAGCACGATGCGATCGGGCTTCATGCAGTCATCGACCGCCGCGCCCTCCTTCAGGAACTCGGGGTTGGAGACCACCGAGAAGCCGTGGGCCACGCCGCGCGCGGCGAGTTCCTCGGCCACCGCCTGCTCGACCCGGTCGCCGGTGCCCACGGGCACGGTGCTCTTGTCGACGATGACGCGGTAGCCGGGCATGTGCCGGCCGATGCCGCGGGCCGCCGCCAGCACATGGCGCAGGTCGGCCGATCCGTCCTCGTCGGGCGGCGTGCCCACCGCGATCATCTGGATGAGGCCGAACTCGGCGGCCTGCTTCGGATCGGTGGTGAAGCTCAGCCGCCCGGCCTCGACATTGCGGCGGACCACCGGCTCGAGCCCGGGCTCATGGATGGGAATGATGCCCTGACGCAGGCGCTCGATCTTGCCGGCGTCGATGTCCAGGCAGAGCACCTCGTTGCCCATGTCCGCCAGGCAGGCGCCGGTGACCAGACCGACATAGCCGGTGCCGATGATGGTGACTTTCATGTGCTCTTTCCGGTTGATTCCCCGCGCGCCGGCCGATCAGCCGAGACCCGCGAAAACAGTTGCACAAGCTGCTCGACCCGCGCCTCCCAGCCGTTGGCCGCGGCATGGCCCAGGATGGCCTCGCGCGACCAGGCTCGGGTGAGGGCGTCTTCCAGCGCGGCCTCGAAGGCGGCGTCGTCCCAGAACGGCACCAGGGTGCCGAGCTGCGGGCTGCTCACCACCTCGGCATTGCCGCCCACCGCGGTGCTGATCACCGGCAGGCCGACAGCCATCGCCTCCAGGAACACATTGGCCCAGCCCTCGTAGGCGGTGGCCAGCGCGAAGACATCGGCCGCGGCATAGTGCCAGCGCAGCGCCTCGGGCGTCTGCCGGCCGCACAGCCGCACCGCGTCGGCGATGCCCAGCGCCGCGGCCTGGGCTGCCAGGGCCGGGCCGAGATCGCCCTGGTCGGCACCGCCACCCACGATCAGACAGACCAGATCCGGGAAACGGCGGCGCAGCCGCGCCACCACCGGCAGCAATCGCTGGAAGCCCTTGCCCGGCACCCGGTTGCCCACCGAGATGATCACCGGCGCGTCGGGGGAGAGTCCCAGCCGGGCGCGGGCCTCGGCGCGGGGCGCCGGCGCGAAGCGGGCGAGGTCCACGCCGTTGCCGACCACGGTGAAGCGCTGCGCCGGCTGGCCGAGCGGCGCGCCGACCTCGCGCACCAGCGACTCGCTCACCGCGATCAGGCGGGCGGCGCCGGCCAGGGCCTCGCGCAGCGCCGGCTCGCAGGCCGTGCCGAGCAGGCGCTGATCCTTGCTGCCGCGCAGACTCAGCACCACCGGCAGGCCGAGCCGCCGCCCGATGCGCACTGCGGCAACGCCATCGGGGTAGCCGAAGTGGGCGTCGATGACCGTGGCCCGCAGGCCGGCGGCCACCCGCCGCACCGTGGCCTCGGTGCAGCGGGCCATCAGCCAGCCGTCGGCCCGCTTGAGCACACCGGGCAGGCTGACGAAGCGTGGCCGGTGCACCTCGATGCCGTCCATGCGCTCGAAACGCGGCGCCGGCGCGCGAAAGCCCGGCCGCCAGCGGCGGATGAGGGCATCGACCGGTGACCAGGCCTGCGGCGCCACCACCGCCAGCGGCAGGCGTTGCGCCACCCGGAACATGCGCTCGCGGATGAACAGGCCCGCGCCCGGCGCGGCCGGGCTGGGAAAGAGGCTGGCATAGACCAGCACCCGGGCCGGCGCGGAGGGATCCGTGACGGTCAACGCAGTCCGAAGTAGATGTTGGCGGTCAGAAAGCCCTGCTTGTTCCCGCAGTCGAAGCGCTTGCCGCTGAAGCGGCAGCCATGCAGGCCGGGGCTGTCGATCTGGCCGGCGAGCGCGTCGGTGAGCTGGATCTCGCCGCCGGTGCCGGGTGGCTGGGTCTCGAGGGTGGCCAGCACGCCGGGATGCAGGATGTAGCGGCCGACCACCGCGAAGGTGGAGGGAGCGGCCTCGACCGCCGGTTTCTCGACGATGGCCCGCACCTTCATGCTGGTGCCGCTCGAGGACTCGGGGTCGATGATGCCGTACTTGCTGACATCGGCGCGCGGCACCTGCTCGATGGCGATCACGCTGCCCCCGGTGGACTGGGCCACCGGCAGCATCTGGCTGAGCACGCCCTGGGGGTGGCCGTCGATGAGGTCATCGGGCAGCAGCACCGCGAAGTGCTCGTCGTCGCCGATCATTGGCCGCGCGCAGAGCACGGCGTGGCCCAGGCCAAGCGGCGCGGGCTGGCGCACGAACAGCACCTTCACATGCGACGGGATGATGTTGCGCACGGCATCGAGCGCCTCGAGCTTGCCCTTGGCCTCGAGCTCGGCCTCGAGCTCGGGGGCGCGATCGAAATAGTCTTCCACCGCCCGCTTGCTGCGGCCGGTGACGAAGATCAGGGTGTCGCAGCCCGCCTCGATCGCCTCGTCCACCGCGTACTGGATGATCGGCCGGTCGACGATCGGCAGCATCTCCTTGGGGATGGACTTGGTGGCGGGCAGGAAACGGGTACCCATCCCGGCCACCGGGAACACCGCCTTGCGCAGACGCATGCCGAGCCTTCCGAAAATCGCTGGTAATCCGCCATTATCCCCCGGTCGCGCGCGCCTGAGGGCTGCCCTGCCGCAATCCCGAGCGCAGCGCCGCGGCTTAATCTGCCAGTCATGCGCGCCGGGGCGCGGGCAGCGACGGCTAGAATCGCCCCACCCCCACCGGAACCCCCTGACCATGCCACCCGACCGCGTCGACACCCTGCTGCGCGCCATCCTCGAATCCGCGGTCGGCCAGCGCGCCCTGCCGGCGTCGCTGGCGGCCGACACCGCCTTGCTCGGCGCGATTCCCGAGCTCGACTCGATGGCGGTGCTGGCGGTGCTGACCCAGATCGAGGAGGACTTCGGCCTGAGCATTCCCGATGACGAGGTCAGCGCCGACATCTTCCTCACCTACGGCGACCTCGCCGGGTTCGTGCGCGCCAGGCTGGGGTGAGCCTGCCGCCCCGCCTGCTTGCCGAGCGGCTGACGGGCTTCGCCCAGGGGCCGCGCTGGGCGCAGTGGGCGCTGCCCGCCGCCGGCACGGCCGCCCGCGGCGGGGTGCTGATGGTGCAGTCCTTCCTGGATGAGCAGCCGCTCGGCCGGCGGGTGCTCTCGGCCATGGCGCGACGCCTCGCCGGCGATGGCTGGACGGTGCTCATGGCCGATCTCTTCGGCACCGGCGACTCGGCGGGCGACCATGCCGACGCCAGCCTTGACCAGTGGCGCGACGACCTCGACCGGGCCTGTGCCCTTTTGCGCGCGCGCGCCCGCGACCCCGCGCCGGTGCTGATCGGCGCGCGCCTGGGCGCGCTGCTGGCCACCGATCTGGTCGGGCGGCTGCCCGTGCCGCCGCGGGCCGTGGTGCTGTGGAATCCGCCGGCGAGCGGCGCGGCGCTGATCGATCCGTTGCGACGCCTCGGGCGGCTGGGAGCGGTGGGGGGGGCCGGCGCGACCGTGGCGGGGGGCGAAGCCGGCGCGACGGGCGGGGTACGCGCGAGTCCAGTGGACGGCGGCGGCGGGCCCGGCCGCGGCAGCGGGGCCGGTCGTCTGGCCGGCTACCCGGTGGCGCCGGCATTGATCGAGGCCCTGCGCGCGCTGCGGCTGGACCGGGCGCCAGCCGCCACGCCAGCCGTCGGCGCGCCCTGGCTGGCGGTGCAGGGCCAGCGGGTGGCCGAGCCGGGCCAGCCCGCGCCCGCGGCGCTGCAGGCCGCGGCGCAGGCCTGGCAGGCGGCCGGCTGGCAGGCGCAGGCGCGTCTGGTCGCGCAGGAACCCTGGTGGGCCGCGATGCAGGCAGTGGACACCACGGCGCTGCAGGATCTGACCGCTGCCTTCATCGGCGCGCTGCCGGCGGCGTCGGAGTCTGCGCTCGAGCAGCCCGGCACGGGGCAGACCGGCTGCCTGCAGGCCGGCTCATCTCGGACCGGCTGCGCGCAGCACGCCGGCGCGCCGGCCGCGTCTGAGGCACCCCCACCCGGCGAGCCCGCGCCAATGGTCATCGCCGGCGCGCAGGGCCCGCTGATGGGCGCACTGACGCTGCCGGCGGCCAGCCCCGTCGCCCGCCTGCTGGTGGTGCCTGGACAGCCGCAGACCCGGGTCGGATCACACCGCCTGTTCGTCGACCTGGCCCGAGGTCTGGCCGGCGCCGGCATCGCCAGCCTGCGCGTGGACATCGGCGGCTGGGGCGACAGCCCGGGCGAGGCCGGGCCCTTCGAGGCCGCGGTGCCCGACATCGTCGCCGCGGCGCGGTCGCTGGCCGCATCGCAGCAGCTCGACGGCGGCAGCGCGCCGCTCTGGCTGTGCGGCC
Source organism: Betaproteobacteria bacterium (assembly GCA_018970865.1). Lineage (GTDB taxonomy): Bacteria > Pseudomonadota > Gammaproteobacteria > Burkholderiales > Burkholderiaceae_E > Quisquiliibacterium. The sequence goes on along the minus strand of JAGWVN010000002.1, from coordinate 41,742 downwards.
TGTGCGACGGCGCGAGCGCCGCGGCGCTCGCTCTGCCGGCGCTGCAGGCCGCGGGTATCCCGGTGGCCGGCGTGGCCCTGATCAATCCCTGGGTGCGCAGCGAGGCCAGCCTGGGCGCGGCCATGGTGCGCGGCTACTACGCCCGGCGGATCCTGGCGCCCGAGTTCTGGCGCCGTCTGCTGCGCGGCGAGGTGCCGGTCCGGCATCTGGTGGGCGACCCGCTGCGCCATCTTGCCGCCGGGCTTGGCCTGCGGGGACGACGGAGCTCTGCCGGCGCCACGGCCAGCGCCATGCGCAGCCCCTCGCCGAGCGCGACTCCGATTGCCGATCTGCCCGCCGCCCTGCTGGCGGCGCTGCGCCGACACCGCGGCGCGCTGCTGACCGTGCTCAGCGGAGCCGACCTGACCGCCGACGAGACCGAAGCCCTGATCCGCGGCCAGAGCGCCTGGCGACAGCGGCTGGAAGTCCAGGGCCGCGTGCTGCGGGTGCCCGGCGCCGACCACAGCCTGAGCGAGCCTGCGCACTGGGCGCAGGCCGTGGATTGGCTCGCCGCGCAGATCGCGGAATGCGCGGGGCCAAGCCGCTAGCCGAGCCGCTCGGATCCCATGCATCGGCCGGCCATAATGGCCGCCGACCCCCACCTGCCTGTCAACCCTCCCACCCCGAGGCGAGCCCATGTCCGTGAAGGCGCAAGTCACCGAACTGAAGACCCTGTCGTGCAGCGCCGCCTGGCGCAACTACTACTTCGTGAAGCTGACCACCGCGGACGGCGTGGTGGGCTGGAGCGAGTTCGACGAGGGCTTCGGCTCGCCGGGCGTGGGCGCGGTCATCGAGACCCTGGCCCGCCGGGTGGTCGGCCAGTCGGCCATGGACCACGAGCGCATCCGCGAGGAACTGATGGCGGTCACCCGGCCCGGCGCGGGCGGCGTGGTCGGCCAGGCGCTGGGCGCCATCGAGAACGCGCTGCTCGACGCCAAGGCCAAGACCCTGGGCGTGCCCTGCTATGAACTGCTCGGCGGCAAGATGCGTGACCGGCTGCGGGTGTACTGGTCGCACTGCGTGACCTGGCGGGCCTCTCGGCGGCCGCACTACCAGCCCGAGATCACCGATGTGGAAGGCGTGCGGGCGCTGGCCCGCGAAGTGCGCGAGCGCGGCTTCACCGGACTGAAGACCAACATCTACCGCTACGAGAACGGGCAGATCAAGGGCTGGGCGCCGGGCTTCGGCAACCCCAACCTGCCCGCGCTGAACATGGAGCGCAGCATCGCCCAGGGCGTGCGCGAGCACCTCCAGATCATGCGCGAGGCCGCCGGCCCCGACATGGACATCCTGCTCGACCTGAACTTCAACGCCAAGACCGAGGGCTACCTGAAGGTGCTGCGCGCGATCGAGGACCTGGACATGTTCTGGGTGGAGATCGATACCCGTGACCCCAAGGCCCTGGCCTACATCCGCTCCCAGAGCCGGCACCCGATCGCCTCCTGCGAGACCCTGATCGGGGTGCAGCAGTTCATGCCCTTCTTCCGCGAGCAGGCGATCGATGTGGCCATCGTGGACACACCCTGGAACGGGGTGTGGCAGTCGATGAAGATCGCGGCTGCGGCCGAGGCGCACGAGATCAATGTGGCCTGCCACAACTTCTACGGCCATCTGTGCACGATGATGAACGCCCACTTCTGCGCCGCCGTGCCCAACCTGCGCATCATGGAAGTCGACATCGACCGCATCGCCTGGGATCACGAGATCTTCACCCATGTGCCGCAGTACGAGGCGGGGCACCTGGTGATGCCCGACCGGCCGGGCTGGGGCACCGAGCCCAATGAAGCCGCCATGGCCGCCTATCCGCCCATCGCCGTGCATGGCCTGATGCACCGGCGCACCTCCTGAGCCGGAGCCCGCGATGACCGAGGCGGTGGATGTCCTGATCATCGGTGCCGGCGCCTCGGGCGCGGCGGTGGCCTGGAGCCTGGCCGACACCCGCATGCGCATCCTGTGCCTGGAGCAGGGCGACTGGGTCAAGCCCACCGACTATCCCAGCAACGGCCGGGACTGGGAGGCCCGCCAGCTCGGCGACTTCCACATCAGCCCGAACATCCGCGCCCGGCCCACCGACTACCCGATCAACGACGACGGCTCGCCGATCAAGGTGGTGAACTTCAACGGGGTGGGCGGCGGCACCATCCTGTATGCCGGCCATTTCCCCCGCCTGCACCCGTCGGACTTCCGGGTGCGCAGCCTTGATGGCGTGGCCGAGGACTGGCCGGTGGACTATGACCGCCTGGCGCCCTTCTTCGCGCTCAACGATCGCATGATGGGCATCTCGGGTCTGGCCGGAGACCCTGCCTATCCCCCCAAGGAAGCGGTGATGCCGCCGATTCCGCTGGGCAAGACCGCCACCCGCATGGGCCGCGGCATGAACCGCCTGGGCTGGCACTGGTGGCCGGCCGACACCGCCATGGCCACGCGCGAGTACGAGGGCCGGGCGCCGTGCATCAACCTGGGCCACTGCATCGGCGGCTGCGCCCAGGGCGCCAAGGCCAGCACCGACATCACCTACTGGCCGCAGGCGCTGCGCAACCGGGTGATGCTGCGCACCCGGGCCCGGGCACGCGAGATCACCGTCGATGCCCAGGGCATGGCCAACGGCGCCGTCTACTACGACGCCGACGGCGTGGAGCACTTCCAGCCGGCCGAGATCGTGATCATGGCCTGCAACGGCGTGGGCACGCCGCGCATCCTGCTCAACTCGAGGTCGGCGCAGTTCCCCGATGGCCTGGCCAACCGCAGCGGCCTGGTCGGGCGCAATCTGATGTTCCATCCCTACGCGCTGATCCGCGGCTATTTCGATGAACCGCTCGACGGCTTTCACGGCCCGGGCATCTCGATCTGGAGCCAGGAGTTCTACGAGACCGATCGCAGCCGGGGCTTCGTGCGCGGCTACACCTTTCAGTTCAACCGCGGACAGGCGCCGGTGATGGCTGGCGTGACCGGGATGGCCAACGGTCTGGTGCCCTGGGGCGCGGACCACCACCGCGCCTTCCGGGAACACTTCGGCAACAGCGCCAGCATGATGGGCATCTGCGAGGACCTCCCCGAGGAGCACAACACCGTCACGCTCGATCCGGTGCTCACCGATGGCCACGGCATTCCGGCGCCACGGATCAGCTACACGCTGAGCGAAAACAGCCGCCGGATGCTCGACCACGCCATGGCGCGCGGCACCGAGGCCATGCGCGCTGCTGGCGCGCACAAGATCGTGACCGAAGCGCCGCTGGCCATGGCCGGCTGGCACCTGCTCGGCACCGCCCGCATGGGCACCGATCCGAGCCGCTCCGTGGTCAACGAGTGGGGGCGAAGTCACGATGTGAAGAACCTGTTCATCGTCGACGGCAGCATCTTCGTCACTTCGGGCGGAGTGAACCCCACCTCCACGATCCAGGCGCTCGCGCTCTACATCGCCGACCAGATCAAGCAGCGCCTGGCCAATCTGTTCGACTGACAGGCCCATTGCCTCAGCCCGCGCCGGCATGGCGGGCCGCCTGCTGCATGCGCATCACCGCTGACACCCGCACCGGCCAGCGCGGGCGGGGCCGGCCGGCGGCATCCACCGCGTTGTAGAACGCGCAGTGCCGGACCCAGGGCGCGATCACCGGCGGCGGGGCGCCCAGCGCGAGCGCTCCCAGTCGTGAGGCGCCGACCTGGCCCGCGCCGGCCCCGGCAGCCGCAGCGGCGGCTGCGGCCGGGCAGCCTTCGATGCGGGCCATCGCCCACGCAGCCAGCCGTCCCGCCAGCGGCACCACCAGGGCTACGCCGTAGGTGAATTCCAGCTTCAGCAGGTTGGCCTCGGACAGCGTCTGCCCGGAGGCCGCGCCCACCGGCCCCTCACCGGGCAGAGCGCCCGCTTCGGCACCACCGCCAGCCAGCCAGCGACGGGCGTCGAGATGATCGGCGGGAATCTCCCGGCTGCCAGGAATCGGCAGGCCGGCGTCATCAAGCACCGGCACCGCCCAGTCCTGGAACGAGGCCTCGGTGGGCGACAGCTGCCGCCAGCGCACCCAGCCGTCCAGCATGCCGCCGTAAAGATGCATCCCGGCGCGCCACACCGCCTGCTCGTGATCCAGGGCGCCCTGGGAGCCGATCAGCCAGGGCGTGATGCCGCGCGCGAAGCCGCGCTCGATCGCGCGCGGATCGGCGTGGTTCACGGCCCCGGTACGGGCGCCTTCGATCGCGGCATGGACCACCGCCTGACGGGCATTGAGCACCAGCGCGAACTGCAGGGCGAGCAGACTGGCCAGAAGCACCAGGGGAACCGCGAGCAGGGTCTCGAGCGCCGCCGCGCCGCTGACGCGCCTTCTTTGCGGATGGACATCAGCGCCCATGTCCGGACCCACCGGCCCCGCCGCGCAGCACCTCCACCACCCCGCGGGCGGCCGCCGGGCCCGAGGCGCGGGCGGCCGCCTCGACCTGCCGCAGATCGGCGACGAGCTGATCGCGCAAGGCGGCGGTGGCCGAGGCGGCTGGCACCCGCACCTGCTGCAGCTCGCCGAGCGCGTCGCGCGCCTGCTCCAGGGCCACCGCCGCCAGATTGGCCAGCGCGCGCGCCCGCACCGGGGCGTCGGTGCCCCCTTCCGGCTCGGATGCGTCGGTGGCGGGCGCTGCGGCCCGGCGATAGGCGTGCGCCGCCGCGTCGAGCTGGTTGCGCTGGTGATGCAGATTGCCGATGCGCAGCCAGGCGCCCCGGTGTGACGGGTCGAGCTCGGTCAGCTGCCGGAAGGCCTCGAGGGCCCGGTTGCCTTGCCGCGCCAGATACAGGCTCTCGGCCTCATCGAGCAGGCGAGCCAGGGTCTGAGGCGCCAGCGGCCGCACCAGCGCCAGGGCCGGCAGTTCGGGCGCAGTGGGGGTGACCCGCTCGGCGGACGGCGGCCGTTCGGCAGGCAGCGGTCTCTCGGTCGGCTGCGCGGCGGCGGTGATCGCCGCGCGACCCGACGCGGCTGGCGCGATACCGGTGGACGCAACCGTCGACAACCAGGCCGGCAGGACGCTCACCAGAGGCTCTTCCACCAGTCGCTTCAGGTCTGGAGTCCACTCGGTCTCGAAGACGATCTCGGCCGCGCTCTCATGCTCGATCGGTGCCGCCGCCTCGGCCGGTGGCTGCCCGAAAAGCGCGGCGCCAAGCAGCGCGATCGCCGGACCGGACCTCAACCGGGCGCCAGGGGAGCCGTGGGGCCAGGGCAGATCGAGCTGGCTGCCCGGACGCAGGAGACGGGCCGCGGCCTCGCCCGGCGGCAATTCAACCACCGAACGGGCTGACCAGTGATACCGGATGCGGCCGGGCGGCAGCCGATGCACCACCCGCAGCACCCGGCCGCGGGCATCGAGGAACAGCAGGTCGATGGGGAATCGCATGCCGAGGGTGTGCACCGCCCGGCAAGGATGCAGCCAGAGCGCCTCGCCCGGCGAGGGCCGGGCACGGCCGAGCCAGCCGAGCAGGCGCGCCCTGAAGTTGCGCGCGGGGATCAGATTCATTTCAGCCAGCCCTCCATGAGCATGCGAGCGGCCACCGGGAACAGCAGGACCGCGAAGGTGCAGGGAAAGATGAACAGCAGGAGCGGCGCGAGCATCTTCACCGGCGCCTCCATGGCGAGCTTCTCGGCACGCTGAAAGCGCTCGGTGCGGCGCTGCTCGGCCTGGGCGCGAAGCACCGGCCCGAGCGCCCCGCCCTGCTGCTCGGCCACGATCAGGCAGGAAATCAGGCTGCCCACCGCCGGCTGGGCGAGCCGCTCGGCCATGGCGCGCAAGGCGTCGGCCCGCGGCCGACCGGCGCGGACATCGCGCAGCACCCGCTCGAATTCCTCGCGCAGCGCACCCGGCGGCCCCTTGTCGGCGGCCTGCGCGAGCGCGGCGGCCAGGTTCAGCCCCGCCTCGACCGCGAGCGTGATCACATCGAGATAGAAGGGCAGCTCGCGCAGCACCGCGCGCTCGCGCCGGCGGATGAGGTCACCCAGCCAGGTGCGCGGCAAGAGCCCCGCAAGCGCCACCGATGCGGCCACCAGCAACAGGGACGGCCCACCGAACGGATGCGCGAGCACCACCGCGAAGCCGCCACCCAGGCCCGCGGCGAGCAGCCGACCGGCGACGAAGCGCTCGGGACCGAGCACCACATCGAGCCCGGCTCGGCGCAACTGCTCGACCAGCCGAAAGCGGGTGGCAGCCGACAGCCAGGGCGCCAGATGCGCAGCCAGCGGATCGATCAGCGGCGCGCCCAGCCGCCAGAACAGCGGCAGCCGCGGACGCGGCCCGTCGACCAGATGGTTCACGATCGGCCGCGCCGACAGAAAGCCGACCAGCCAGGCCAGGCCGAGGGCCACCGCGCCGGCCAGGCACAGCACCGCGAGCGTCAGGGAGGAATCGGGTCCTGTTCCCGCCACCGGCCCGGCCCCGGGCGACGGGATGATCACGGCAAGCGCGCTCATGGATCGATGCTCACGATGCGTCGCAGCCCGTGCAGGCCCAGAGCCTGCATGAGCACCAGCACGGCGCAGGTCGCCCAGCCCAGCGGAGTGCTGATCAGCATGGCCATCGCCTCGGGCTCGATCATGGCCAGCGCCAGCGCGCACACTACCGGCAGCAGACCCATCGCCCAGCCCTGCAGGCGACCCTGCGCGGTGAGCGAGCGGATCTTGCCTTCGAGGGCGATCTTGCGGCGCAGGGCATCGGCCAGCGCCTCGAGCGTCTGGGCGAGATGGCCGCCGGTGTGGCGGCTGATGCGCAGCGCGGCGCACAGCAACAGCGTCTCTTCCAGCGGCACCCGACGCTCCAGACCCGCCAGCGCAGCGTCGAAACTCGCGCCCAGGCGTTGCTCGCGCAACATGAGCTCGAGCTCCTGCCGGAAGGGTGCGGGCACCTCGGCCGCGGCCTGGCCGAGCGACTGGTTCAGGCTCATGCCCGCCCGCAGACCACCGGCCAGCAACATGGCGATGTCGGGCAACTGCTGGCGCAGCGCCGCCGATCGGCGATGACGCAGCCACCAGAGCACGCCGCGCGGAAGAAAGCCGCAGCCCAGCGCGCACACCGTTGCCAGCAGAAGGCTGCCGCTGATCGCCAGCACGGCCAGCGTGCTCGCCCCCGCGAGCCCGATATTCAAGGCGAGCAGACGACTGGCATCGACATACAGGTGCGCACGCTGCAGCTGCCGAGTGACCCCGTGCATGAAGCGGCGACGGTAGGCCGGCCAGACCCGGGCCAGCAGATGTCCGATCAGCAAGGTGGCACAGACCACGGCGATGCCGATGCAGGCTGCCATCAGCGTGGGCTGCCAGATGGCAGCCTGGGCCCACTGCGAGACCATCGCGTCGCTCATGGCAGCTCCCGTTCCACGGCATGGAAGGACGCCGGCGGCAGTCCGATGCGCTCGTAGAACTGCGGCATGTTCCCGCAGTCCTCGAAGCGGCCCTGCCGGTAGCGAAAAATCGGCTGCATGAGCAGGCGCGGACCTTCGCTGCCGGTGATCTCGCTGATCTCCACGATGCGCCGGCTGCCATCGACGGCCCGCGCCTGCTGCACCACGATCTGGATGCCCGAGGCGATCTGCTCGCGCACCGCGGGCAGGGGCAGATCCATGCCCGCCATGAGGACCATGGTCTCCAGGCGCGCGATGGCGTCGCGTGCGCTGTTGGCATGCACGGTGGTGAGCGACCCCTCATGGCCGGTGTTCATCGCCTGAAGCATGTCGAGGGCTTCGCCGCCCCGGCACTCGCCGACGATGATGCGATCCGGCCGCATGCGCAGCGCGTTGCGCACCAGGTCGCGGATGGCCACCTGACCGCGGCCCTCGGCATTGGCCGGCCGGGCCTCCAGCCGCACCAGGTTGGGATGGTCGAGCGAGAGCTCGGCGGCGTCTTCGATGGTGACCAGGCGCTCGCCCGGATCGATGAAACCGGCGAGCAGGTTGAGCAGCGTGGTCTTGCCCGAACCGGTGCCACCGGCAATGACGAGGTTGCGGCGCGCTCGGATGCACTGCCGCAGGAAGCCGAGCATCCGGGCATCGGCCGAGCCGAGCCGGATCAGGTCTTCCGGACGCAGGGCCTGTCGCCCGAAGCGCCGGATGGTGAGCGCGCAGCCCTTGACCGCCAGCGGCGGGATCACCGCATTCACGCGCGAGCCGTCGGGCAGTCGGGCATCGACCATGGGAGAGCTCTCGTCGATGCGCCGTCCGAGCGGCGCGACGATGCGTTCAATGACCGCATGCACGGCGGCCTCGCTGCTGAAGCTGCATCGGGCGGGCTGAAGGCGGCCCCCCCGCTCGACGAAGATCTCGGTGGCGCTGTTGACCATGATCTCGCTCACCAGCGGATCGGCCATGAGGCGCTCCAGCGGGCCCAGACCAACCACCTCGTCGAGCGTTTCGTCGATCAACCGCGCCCGATCGAGCGTCGGCGGCACCGCCGGCTCGTTGGCGATCAGTTCCTCGAGCAAGGCCCTGGCCTCGGCCCGCAATTGACCGGCCGAGAGCCGCCGGACATCCTTTCGGCGCAGATCGATGGTCTGCAGCAGCCGATGGTGCAACAGCACGCGCCAGGCCCTGCCGGGATCGTCGACCGGCGCGGCACCCTCGGCCCTGGGCGGTTCGGATGCGTGCCCAGCCAGGGGCGACATGCACGGCTCTTCGGTCGAGGACACCGCGTCGGCCTCGGGCGCCTGCGGCGTCAGGAGCGCAGCGGGCACGGCTGCGATCACCCTCAGACGAAATCCCCCGATGACGATCTCGTCAGCAGGATCGACCGGACCGAACTCCACGATGCGCTCGCCGTTCACCCAGGTACCGGTGAGCGCCCCGGCATCGACCAGGCGCACGCCGTGCTCCATGGCGTGAATCTCGGCGTGGACCCGCGCCACCCGCCAGCTGTCGAGCACCACGGCGTTGTCACGACGGCGTCCGATCCGGCAGGGGAGCTGTTCGATGCTCACCCGCCGGGGCGCCTGACCATCAGCCTCGATCACGAGCATCAGCATCGGTTCACTCCACAAAGCGCGAGCGCTCGCGCGCCCAATCGGCCCGCTCGCGGACCGTGGCGGCCTTGCGGCGGGCGGCATCGAGATCGCCGGCGGCGTCGCGCTCGGGCGCCTCGGCCACGCCGCCGACGAAACGCGGCGTGATGAAGACCACCAGCTCGGTCTGACGATCACGAAAGGCACGCGAGCGGAACAGCCGGCCCAGCACAGGCAGATCGCCCAGCGCGGGCACCTGGTCGACGCTGCGGGTGCTTTCGTCGGCCAGCAGGCCGGCGATCACGAGGGTCTCGTTCTCGCGCAGGTTCACCTCGGTCTCGGCGCGGCGCTTGGAGATGCCGGGGATGTCCTTCACCTGGACATCGAAGTTCACCGCGGAGATCTCGGTGGCGATGCGCGCCGCGATCACGCCGGCGCTGTTCGCCGTGGGGCTGACATCGAATTTCACCCCGTATTCCTTGAAGACCACGCTGGTGTTGCCCAGCCCGGTGGAGTACGGGATGGGCAGCTCGCCGCCGGCCAAAAATCGCGCCGAGCCCCCGCTGCGGCATGACAGACTCGGCTCGGCGAGGATGGTGGCCTCACCGCGCTGGACCAGCAGGTTGATCACCGAGGCGAACGACGATGCGATCCCGAGCATCGAGGCGAAGGGCGCCACTCGCGGGCGGATGTCCAGACCCTCGACGCTCGCTGCGCTGCCGCCGGGCGTGAAGGCGGGGTTGCGCTTGAGGTCACCCAGCACGCCGAAGGTGGGACCCGCGGCGCTCGGGTTCCAGCGCACGCCGACATTCTCGAGAGAGTCACGCCGGATCTCGACCATGCGCACATCCATGGCGATCATCCGCTCGGCCCCGACCTTGCTGGTGAGATTGACCACCTGCGGATAGCGGCGGACCACCTCGGCCAGCCTCGCCACCTGGTCCTCGCCGAGGTTCTCGCCCTCGAGCAGCAGCTTGTCGCCCAGCGGCCGCACCCGCAGGTTGGGCGCCTCGCCCAGCAGGGCGCGAACCTCGCTCACCAGACGACCGACATCGGCCGGCAGCACCGTGATCACGAAAGGCTTCTCGGGCCCGGCGGCGCCCCACAGATGCAGCGTGCTCTGACCAGGCGCCTCGGGGATCACCAGTACCTGGCGCTCATCGAGCGCGGTGGCCTGCACGACCTTGCCGTTGCCGATGACGATGCGGCGCACGCCAGGTTCGTCGAGCACCCGGGCCTGACCGACATAGAGGGTGAGCGCGACGGGTTCGTTGGCCAGGGCGGGCACCGGCGCGCAGGAGGCCAGCGCGACGGACCAGGCAAGACATCGAAGAAGGCGGGTCATGGCTGTCTGGCCGGCGCGGCAGCGCCCGGCAGGTTGGGGGTGACGGCATCCGGCGCGATGCCGGGCAGGAGAGCCAGGGGGGGTGAGGGCATCAGGGGCCCGGCTGCCCCCGCGGGTGACGGGTCGGGCGATCGGAGGGTCTTGATCGCGCCCTGACCGCCGACGATCAGTTCCGCGCCGCGTGGCGTGGCTGCCGCGCGCTCCGCCGGCGCGGGCGGGGGCAGACCGAGCACCGACCAGGCGTCGACGCTGGTGGCCGGCACCGGCGCGCGATCATCGGGATTGCGCAGGGTGGCGCTGAGACGGCCGATGCGTTGCGCGATCACCAGGCGCTGCGCCTGGGCTGGCGTGACCTCGACGGTGATCGCGCCGAAGCTGCGCGCCGCGCCGCGTTCATCGGCACCGGGCCTGAACTGGCGCCCGGTGGCCAGGACCCTGACATCCTGGAGCAGGGCCCGGGTGATCTCAGGTGGCTGGGCAGCGCCCGGGCCCGACGGCGGACGGGCACTGAGCAGCAGGTCGATGCGATCGCCCGGCTGGAGCATGCCCGAGAGGGAATTCACCTCGTCGACCACCACGGTGAAGGCCCGCACGCCGGCGGGCACCCGGGCGGCGAAGCCGCCGTTTTCGGCGCCCTCCACGCCGCTTTGCAGCAACGGCTCGCCGGCGCGCATCGCAGTTGCCAGGCGCGCGCCGCTCAGGGCGTCAAAGCGCTCCGGCGATACCGTTCCCCCGACCAGGTATTCCCTCGGAATCTCGCGCACCGCCATGGTGGCCGGGCTCACGGTCTCGCCGCGCGGCAGGTCGCGCCGCGCAACCACCACCGGCACGGTCTCGCCCGCCGGCTGAAGGCGCTGTCGCTCCAGCGCGACCTGGCCCTCGATGTACGAGCGGGCCACCAGCGCCGCGACGGTGCCCAGTACGAGCGCGCCACCGAGCAGGAGCCACTGCCGGTGACGCTGGGCCCAGCCCAGCGAACCCGCGGCCAGGGCGCGCGCGCCGCTCTGCCAACGGGGGCTCATGGACGGGACACGGCGTCGGTGAGCCGCGCGTGATGGGTGAGAAGCGACTGCCAGAGGGCGCCAAGCGGGCCGCCGGCGCCCAGCCCCAGGCTGATGCCGACCAGCAGCAGCAGGACGAGATATTCGATCGCAGCCTGACCTCGCGCGCGGCGTGCGCCCTGGCGGATGAATGGGCGCGGGGCTGGCGGGGAAAGGCGCGGCGCAATTGCGCGCGCTTGCGGACAAGTCATGCGGGATCTCCCTGAATGATGAGAACGAGCTCGGTGGCCTGTTGCCTTGGCCGCAACAGCAGACCGACCTCGGCGGAGCGGGATCGCTCCCCGGCAAGCAGCACACCGGCGCTGGGATCGGCCGGATCGAATTGGAAGTCGGGGCGCAGACGCCAACCGGCCTGCAGCAGCCAGCGTCGCCACTCGGGCAAGGCCCGTTCGAGAGGCCGGTCATCGCGCACCAGCCAGGTGGACTGCCGGCGGTCGCCCGCGCCGGAGTCGGTCCGACCCAGCCATCGCGCCGACACCGGCGCGCCCGGCCAGGGCGATGACGCCACGGCACGCGGGGCCGGCTGCGTTGACGCGGCGAGCGACCAGCGCGAGAGGAAGCCATCGCAACCACCGGCAGGCGTCGCGCGCCATTGCGCGCTGAGGAGGCCATCGCGAAATGCCGCCGACAGCGTCAGCCAGCCGTCGACATCGGCGCGGATCAAGGGCACCGGCCAGGTGGACCGCCAACGGGACTGCACCAGTGCCTGGGTCTGCGGGCACGGCCAGGGTGAACGCAGTCCGAGCACCGACGCGACGCGGCCATCGATCCGGGCATCGTCCATGACCCGCGCGATGCGGATCGGCGTCGGCAGCGAGAGATCGGCCAGCGCGGGCAGCGGCGGCGGGAGGCCTTGCGCCACCGCGGCGCTCGCCGCGAACGCCGCGAGCACGGCCGACAACGAAAGCAGGACCGTACCCACCCGGCTCACGGCGCGCTCCCGATGCGATCGAGCGGCACCACATCGACATCGAACACGCCGTGACGAAAGCCGCCCGCGCGCGGTTCGAGTCCGATGCCGCCCATCAGGCTGAGCAGACCAAGCACTGGCGCATAACGCAGGCCGACCGCGGTCTCGTAGACCGCATGCAGCTGCGCGCCGGAGCGGACCCGGTTCTCGAGATGGTCGGGATGCGCGCCGCGCGGCCCGATGGCCTGCCAGGCGCCGGACAGCACGGCAGTATCGGCCGACAGGGACACCCTGACCGTGTCCCGCCACGGACCCCCCGCCAGCGGCAGCGAGGCCTTCACGGTGGCCACCCGAAGGCCGTCAGTGATTTCATGACCGAACCGCGCCGGCCCGGCCACCGCCGACAACCAGGCCAGGGGCGGCAGATCGTCCGCCGGCCGCGCGAGCGCGACATTCAATCCGGCATCGAAGCGGCGGGCCGCGATGTTCACCGACACCGCCTCCGGGGCGGTGGCGCCCGCCCGCCCGCTGCCACGCGCCAGGAAGGGATCGAGCGGGCCGTAGTCGGCCACCGGGCTGCGCACCGGCGCATCCGTGGGCGCGAACACCCGCGCCCGGGCCTCACGGGCAAGGAGCGCGGCGCCCTCGGGATGGTCACAGACTGGCAGGCGGACCGTGCATTCGAAGGCCACCAGGCGGCTGGCCTGGATGACCGACTGGCGCAGCCCCACCACCTTGCCCAGCCAGACGATGGCCAGCAGCAGCGGCACCAGGGCCAGCAGAGCCACCAGGGACTCGACGAGGGCCTGCCCGCGCTGCCGGGGCGCGAGCTGCCGGGACGAACGCGGTTCACCGGGCATAGCCAGCCGCCACCGCGCGCTCGGGCGCCGAGGGTTCGACGAGCCGCGCCTGCCAGTAGGGACTGAACAGGCTGGCATATTCAATGCGGGAGGGTTCGCCTGGCGGCCGGCGGAAGAAGACCTCGGCCGAGGCCAGCGACCAGACATGGCCCCCGCTTTCGCCGGAGGGCAGCGCCAGACGACCCGCGCCGCGTCCGACAGCAGCCGGGGCGCGCGCCAGCACCGCGAGCCGGGCCACGGGAAAGCGGGGGTCGCTCAGGGCGGCCTGATCGAGCTCGCGAACCACCGGCAAACCGGGATAGGCGGACATGCCGGCGATCGGGCTCGCGCCAAGGGTCTGCTCGGCGAGCGCCGCGGCGGCGGGGTTCTCGCGCACCTGACCGGGATCGCCCGCGAGCAGGCCGGTCTGGGGGGAGGCGGCTTCGGCCGCGCCCCAGGCGAGCGGCAGCACCTCTGCCTGACGGCAGCCCAGGAACCAGCCGAACCAACCCCGCTGAGGCAGGTGGGTGTGCAGCGACAGGGTGTCGGCCGCCTCCCAACGCTCGAGGGTGGGCGCCATGGCCGTGCCGCCGCGCTTGCGCAGCGCGCTGAACCACGCCGACCACCCGGCGCCGGGACTGCCGAAGCAGGGGCTGGGCAGCAGGTACAGGGGCAGGTCAAGCCCGCGCGGGCCGAGCACGAAGTCATCGAGCGAGCGCCGGACCACCTCGAAGAGCCGCGCCCGATCGTCACCGGCGAGGCGCCGTGTGGGCACCACCGAACCCGGCAGCGGCAGCGTGAAGGCGAAGAAGCGGGGGTCTGCCGAGCGCACGATCTCGTTGGCAATCGCGCTGGCCGCAAAGCCGCCAACCGAGAGCTGCAGGAACTCCTGCCCGGCGGCCAGCAGGCGGCTGTCGGCGCTGCGCACGGCCACCTCCTCGCCCGCGACCTGCTCGGTGATCTCGGTGACGACCCCCGCGGCATCCTGCACCGCGGCGAGCACCCCCGCCACCGGCGGCCAGGGGGCGGCCAGCACCGAAGCCGTCTGGCTGAACCGGGCGATGTACCGCGCCCAGGAGGCGAGCGTGACCGCCTGGGCGATCGCCACCTCGTGGGCGACGATGGCCCGATTGGCGAGCGCCTGGTAGTTGAGCACGCGGGCCTGCCACAGCGCGGCGCTGTAGGCCGCGGCATCAGCGGCGGCGTCGAGCCGTTCGCGCTGGGTGAAGGCCCGGCCGGCCGCGAACGACAGATGCAGACCGAGCGCGCCGAGCAGCAGGAGCGCGAGGCACAGCACCAGGACCACGCCGGCCTGCCGGCGAGGGCGCGCGCACGCGCGCCGGCCGTTCCCCGCGCCGGCCGGGGCAGGCGCGCCCCTGACCGTACCGGTGACCGCGGGTCGCGGGACGCAGGGATTCGACGACACGGCGAACACCGCGAGACGCCTGACGAAAGCGGGACAAGCCCGGGTTCAGGGACGGTTGGAAGCGTGGTAGTTGTCGAGCCCCTTGCGCACATTGGCGTTGGTGTACGCGGTGAAGGCGCTGCTCTGGGCATGGGCCACCGCCGAGGTGGCATCGGTGCCCGACATCTCGAGGGCAAGCCCGGCGGTCTGGTTGCGCAGGGTCTGGCCGAACAGGGTGTAGATGCCGATGGCGGCCACCGACACCAGGGCGACGATGATCACATACTCGGTCATGCCCTGACCGGCAGGGCGGCGGGCGGGGCCGGCGGGCGCGCGGCGGGGAACGGGGAAGGTCATGTGGGGCTCCTTGTCACGCACGATGCGTGGGAGCCATTGAACCGCCGGGCCGCCTGGCGCGGCCATTGCGCCGACGACCTAGTTCACGGACTACGCCGGCAAGCAGCCCCTGTGCGCAAGCCGGTGCGCGCGCCTCACTCCGGCTTGATGCCGGCCGCGTCGGCGGCCCTCTTCAGGCGGGTGTACTCGCGCATCTGGAAGTCGCCGAGCTCCTTCATCGCCAGGGCCAGCGACTGGCCGGGGTTCTTGGCCGAGAAGGCCTTGCCTTCCTCGGAGGCCATCGCCCTGCCGATCGCACCCGCGAGCTTCGCGGTGACATCGTCGGGCGTCTCGGCGCGCACATAGAGCGAAGCCCAGACATAGGTCTCGAAGTCGGGGAAGCCGCTCTCCTTCATCGTGGGCACATCCGGGAACATCGGATCACGGCGGTCGCCGGTGATCGCCAGCGCGCGCAGCCTGCCCTCGCGGATGAGCGGGGCGACGCCGGAGAAATCGTTGGCCGCGACATCGAGCTGCCCGCCGATGACATCGGTGACCATCTGCGAGCCGCCCTTGTAGGTGACGGGGGTGACCGGCACGCCGCTGGCCGTGCCCAGCCAGGCCCCGATCAGCTCGTAGCCCTTCGAGTAGTTGCCCACCGACATCGGGCGACCGGCCTTCTTCATCGCCGCGACCAGGTCACCCACGGTGCGATACGGCGAGTCGCCGCGCACGACGAAGGCCGCCGGCCCCACCGACAGGCCATGCACCGGCCGGAAGTCCTTGAAGGGATCGTAGGGCAGGTTCTTCAGCACGATGGGATTGACCGCCATCGGCGAGACGCTGGCCAGCAGCAGGGTGTGTCCGTCGGCCGGCGCGCCCTTGACCGCGTTGATCGCGACCACGCCGCTGCCGCCCGGTCGGTTCTCCACGGTCACCGACCAGCCGTACATCTTGTTGAGCAGTTCGGCGTAGAAGCGCGAATAGGAGTCCGATCCGCTGCCGGCATTGAAGGGCACGATGATCCGGATCGGCTTGGTCGGGAACGCGGCCTGCGCAAAGGCGAACGGGGTTGCCAGCAGCAGCAGCAGCGCGACGAACAGTCTTCTCATGGATTGCGGTCTCCGGTGCGCGGCCGTCGGCGGCGACGGCCTGTTTCATTTGCCTAAACCCCGCGGGCGCGCCGGGGCAGGGCGGCCTGCAAGCCCGGGTAAACCGAACCGCCTGGCCGATTGGCTGAGGGACGCTAGCACGCAGGCCGGTTGCCCAACAAGGCAGGCGCGCCGAGAATCGATCGACCGCAATCCGATCGATCGGTGCGGGCCCGGTTGCCATCCATGAAACCTCTGGTCGAACCCGCCAGAGCCCACGAGGAGCGCCATGCAGGTCCTGAACATCAACCCGGGGGAACTGCCCCCGGCATGCGAAGCCTTGCGCGCCGAGGTGCGCGAGTTCATCGCCGAGCACCTGGCCGACTACCCGGTCAGCAAGCGGGTGCGCAACTGGCAGGGCTTCAGCCCGGAATTCAGCCGCAAGCTCGGCGAGCGCGGCTGGATCGGCATGACCTGGCCCAAGGCCTTCGGCGGCCATGAGCGCAGCTCGCTGGAGCGCTATGTGGTCATCGAGGAGCTGCTGGCGGCCGGCGCCCCGGTCGCGGCTCACTGGACCGCCGACCGCCAGAGCGGCCCGCTGCTGATGCGGCTGTCGCCCGATGTGCTCGCGCCGCGGATCGTCCCCAGGATCGCGCGCGGCGAAGCCTTCTTCTGCATCGGCATGAGCGAGCCCGATTCCGGCTCCGACCTGGCCTCCATCCGCAGCCGCGCCACCCTCGCGGCCAATGGCTGGGTGGTCAACGGACGCAAGGTCTGGACCTCCGGCGCGCACCGCTGCCACTACATGATCGCCCTGCTGCGCACCAGCGATCGCGGCGAGAACCGCCACGCCGGCATGTCGCAGTTCCTCATCGACATGAAGAGCCCCGGCATCACCGTGCGCCCGATCGTCAACCAGCTCGGCGAGCATGATTTCAACGAGGTCACCTTCGACGATGTGCTGGTGCCGCACGAGAACCTGCTGGGCAAGGAGGGCGAGGGCTGGCGCAATGTCGGTACCGAACTCGCCTTCGAGCGATCCGGCCCGGAGCGCTACCTGAGCAGCACCCAGCTGCTGCTCGAGATGCTGGCCGCGGCCGATCCCGCCAACCCGCGGCATGCGGTCGAGCTCGGCCGCGTGGTGGCCCAGTACGGCAGCCTGCGCGAGATGTCGCTCGGCGTGGCCGCCATGCTGGCCCGCGGCGAGAATCCCGCGCTGGCGGCCGCGGCGGTCAAGGACCAGGGCGCTCTGGTGGAGCAGAAGATGCCCGAGATCGCGCATGACCTCTTCGGGGGGCTGGCCGAGCCCGGTTCCACCCTGGCCCAGGCCATGGCCTACACCACCCTCGCGGTGCCTTCCTTCTCGCTGCGCGGCGGCACCCGCGAGATCCTGCGCGGCATCATCGCCAAGGGCATGGACCTGAGATGAGCGACGACCTGATCGAACAGAGCGCGGCCCGGCTGTTTGCCGACACCGCCGACAAGGCCCTGCGCCAGCGTGTCGAGGAGGGGGAGTTCCCGCAGGCGCTGTGGCAGCTCGCCATGGACAACGGCTTCGGCCTGGCGCTCACCACCGAAGACGCCGGCGGCCTGGGCCAGCCCTGGAGCGCCGCCTATCCGGTGCTGCGCGGGCTGGGCTACTGGCAGGTGCCGCTGCCGCTGGCCGAGACCCTGATCGCCGGGCAGCTGCTCTCGATGGCCGGCATCGCCGTGCCCGAAGGCCCGATCGCGCTCATCGAGCAGGGCCATGATGCCGAGCTGCAGCTGAGCGGCGAGGGCGCGGCGGCACGCCTGAGCGGCCAGGCCCGGCGCGTGGCCTGGGCCCGGCACTGCGGCCACGCGGTGATCTCGTTCGCCGACGGCCGGATCGCGCTGCTGGCCTTGCACCAGGGCGAGGCGGTTCGCTGCGATCCCGGTCTGAACCACGCCCGTCTGCCCGCCGACCAGCTGGCCTTCGCCGGGACCGCGGTGGCGGCGCTCGCGGCCAGCCCGCTGCCCGGGCTCACCGCGCCGGTCTGGACGCTCGGGGCGATCGCCCGGGCCATCATGATGGTGGGCGCGCTGGAATGGCTGCTCGAGCAGTCGGTTCAGTACGCCAATGACCGGGTCCAGTTCGGCAAGCCGATCGGCCGCAACCAGGCCATCCAGCAGCAGCTCGCGATGCTTGCCGGCGATGTCGCCGCGGCGCGCATGGCGGCGCGGGTGGCGGCTGCCGACGCGCCCTGGGCCGGCTCGCCCCGGGCCGATCACGCCCGCTTCAGCGCGGCGGTGGCCAAGGTGCGGGTCGGCGAGGCCGCCTCGCGCGGGGCGGCCATCGCCCATCAGGTGCACGGCGCCATCGGCTTCACCCATGAGCACTCGCTGCACTTCGCCACGCGCCGGCTGTGGGCCTGGCGAGAGGAGTTCGGCGCCGACGCCTGGTGGGCCGAGCGCCTGGGCCAGGCGGCCATCGCCGCCGGGGCCGCGGGCTTCTGGCCCGCCCTCACCCAACGCGCCTTGCCGGCCTGAACTGCCGGGCATCCGGCTCGCCCCATTCCCGCCCCGTCCAACCCCGCTCACGCCCCTCATCCCGGAAGACCTTCGCCATGCACATTCCCGACCTGATCCCCGACATCGATGTCAGCTTCGAAGGCCATGTGGCCGTCGTCGAGATCCGGCGTCCGCCGCACAACTTCTTCGACCTGCGCCTGATCGAGGGCCTGGCCATCGCCTACGAGGCGCTCGACAAGGAAGCCAGCTGCCGCGCGATCCTGCTGTGCGCGCAGGGCACGGCCTTCTGCGCCGGCGCCGACTTCTCCAAGCGGGACGATGACGCCGCCACCCGCCGCCCGGGCGTGCTCAATCCGCTCTACACCGAGGCGATCCGGATGTTCGCCTGCGCCAAGCCGGTGGTGGCCGCCGTGCAGGGCGCGGCCGTGGGCGGTGGCCTGGGCCTGGCGGTCTCGGCCGACTTCCGGGTGGCCTGCCCCGAAGCGCGGTTCTCGGCCAACTTCAACCGGCTTGGCTTTCACCCCGGCTTCGGGCTCACCGCGACGCTGCCGCGGCTGATCGGCCAGCAGAAGACCGCCATGATGTTCTACACCGGACGACGGGTGGGCGGCGAGGAGGCCTTCCAGATGGGCCTGGCCGACATGCTGGTGCCGCGCGAGGAGCTGCGCTCGGCTGCGCTGAAGCTCGCCACCGAGATCGCGATCTCCGCGCCCCTGGCGGTGGTCTCCACCCGGGCCACGCTGCGCCAGGGCCTGGTCGAGGCGGTCACCGCCGCCGTCAACCGCGAGAGCCACGAGCAGGACTGGCAGCGTCGCACCGAGGACTTCAAGGAGGGCGTGGCCGCCATGGCCGCCCGGCGCGAGCCGGTCTTCCAGGGGCGCTGAGCGGCCCTCAGTCCTGCAGGAGCGAGACCAGCTCCTGCATCGAGGGCAGGGCCGCGGCGTCGATGTCCTCGAGGATGCCCTGCGCCAGCGAGCGCTTGTCGTGGTGCAGGGCCACGATGCGCTCCTCGATGCTGCCGCGATTGACCAGCCGGTACACCGTCACCGGCCGGTTCTGGCCGATCCGGTGGGCCCGGCCGGTGGCCTGATCCTCGGCCGCCGGATTCCACCAGGGATCGACGATCACCACATAGTCGGCCGCCGTAAGGTTCAGGCCGAAGCCGCCGGCCTTCAGGCTGATGAAGAACAGGTCACCCTCGCCAGCCTGGAAGGCGGCGATGCGCCGGGTCCGTTCGGAGGGCGGCGTCGATCCGTCCAGGTACTGATGGGCGATGCCCTCGGCCTGCACCGGCTCGCGCAGCAGCCCCAGAAAGTCGGTGAACTGGCTGAACACCAGCGCCTTGTGGCGGTTGGCCACGAGTTCGCGAACCAGCTCCATGAAGGCCACCGACTTCGCGCCGACCAGCCCTAGCGCCGGGTTGACCAGACGCGGATCGCAGGCGGCGCGACGCAGCCGGGTGAGCTGGGCGAGCACATTGATGCGGTCGCGGTTGCCCGCGCCCAGCGCGGTGGCCAGGGCCTCGCGGCGCAGGGCCTCGTAGTGCGCGGCCTCATCCGGATCGGGGGTGACCTGCAGCACGGTCTCGGTGCGCGGCGGCAGCTCGCGCAGCACCTCGGACTTCAGACGGCGCAGGACGAAGGGCGCGATCAGGCGGCGCAGGGTGCGCTGCGCGCGCAGCTCGCGGTCGCGCTCGATCGGGATCACGAAGCGCTCGGCAAAGCGCTGGGCGCTGCCCAGCAGTCCGGGGTTCACGAAGCTCATGATCGCCCAGAGCTCGCCCAGACGGTTCTCGATCGGGGTACCCGATAGCGCCAGCCGGAACCCGGCATCGAGCTCGCGGATCGCCTGGCTGCGCTTGGCGCTGGCGTTCTTGATGGCCTGGGCCTCGTCGGCGATCAGCGTGGCCCAGCGCACGGCGCCGAAGGCATCGGCGGCCTGCTGCAGCAGGGTGTACGACACCACCACCAGGTCGCCGGCCCGCGCCTCGCGCAGCAGCCCTTCGCGGGCGTCGGCTGCGCCATAGAGGCGGGTGCGCAGGCCGGGCGCAAAGCGCTTGGCCTCGTCGACCCAGTTGCCGCAGACCGAGGTCGGCGCCACCACGAGGGCCGGCCCCTGGGCCGCTCGCGCGAGCAGCACCGCCAGCGCCTGCACGGTCTTGCCCAGGCCCATGTCGTCGGCCAGGCAGGCGCCGAAGCCCGCCTGGGCGCGCTGCATCACCCACTCGAAGCCCTGCAGCTGGTACGGACGCAGCTCGGCCTGCAGGGCGGCCGGAAGCACCACCGGCGCCTCCACCGCCGAGCGCAGCGCGTCGACCCGCTCGCGCAGCGCCGCGTCATCGCGCTCGGTGTCGGCCAGGGCATCGTCGATCCACTCGGCCGCCTGTTCCGGCGCGCGCAGCACCGGCGCGCCACGTCGCCCTCGCGCGCCCGCCGCGCGGCCACCCGGCGCCTCGCCCTCGCCCCGGGCGGTCTCGACCACCGCGGCCAGATCGTCGATCTGCTGGCGCAGCCGATCGGTGAGCGCAAGCCAGCGGTCTTCGCCCAGCGGCACGAAGCGGCTGCGCTGCTCGCCCGCCCACTCGATCAGGCGGGCCAGTTCGACCACCCGCGACTCGTCGACCCGCAGCTCGCCGTCGATCGCGAACCAGCGGCCCTCGCGACGCACCGACACCCGCATGCTGCCGGCGCTGGCGCCCACCACCTGCAGCGATCGGCCGCCCGGCCAGTCCAGACCCTCGATGCCCGGCTGCGCCGGCAACCCCTCGATCAGCGTCAGCGCCAGCTCAGGCTCCGGCACCTCCCACTCCGGGATGCGGCCGGCGTCGTCCGGTGGCTCGAGCATGTCGAACTGCTCGAGCAGCGCGCGCAGCACCGCGCGCTCACGCAGCAGGTCGCGGCTCACCGAACAGACCTGGCCGTCGATCGGCGCCACCACTTCGGCGCGGCCCGCGCCCGGCGCGAACCGCGGCCCGCGCGGCCCGAGCGGCGCGCTCACCAGCCGCAGCCGCACCCCCTGCCCCGCTGGCGCGAGCTCGGCCCGCAGACTGCCGCTGGCGCTCACGGCATGCGCGCCATGGGCCTGATCGGCCCGAAGGCGAAAGTGGGTGGCCAGCGCCGGCAAGGCCGACTGCAGTTCCTGGGCCGCGCTCTGCGGTACCCGCAAGCCGCCGGCGGCGAGCGCCGCCACGCGGCGGTGGGCGGCGGTGATGCGGATCAGCCGGGCGTGACCCGGCTGGTCGGCAAGGACGAACACCGCGCCATCCAGCGGAAGGCCGCCGCCCCGCACCGCGCCGTGGGCGTCGAACTCGAAGCCTGGCCCCTGACCCGAGAGCCGGACCAGATCGGGTTCGAAACGCAATTCCCAGTGGCCGTCGACCGCCTCCAGCCGCACATCCGGCGGCTCCTCGGTCAGCAGCACGAAGCGCTCCGGATCCTCGGCCAGCACCACCCGAGGATGGCCCGCGAGGGCGGCCGCCGCCGCGGGGATGTCGATCACGTGCGCCGCGCCGTAGCCACGCGACTGGCGCACCGCGCGCGCGACTCGTGCGTCGTCGGTGGCCAGGTCGGCGCTGCGCGCCAGGCGCGACAGCGACAGCGGCCGGGGCTTGTTCCAGTCGCGCGCGCCGCGCTTCTGCTCCAGCGGCTCGATGCCGATCACGCGCCCGTTGCCGTCGCGCTGGATCGACCAGACCAGGCGCGATGCCGCCGCCGGCGCCGCGGCATCGGCCTCGTCGGCGCCACCCAGCGCCGCGATCGCCGCCAGCGCGTCGCGCCAGGCCTCGCCCTGAGCGGCGGCGAAGAAAGGCTGCTCGGGCGGCCGGCCGTCGAGCACCTGCTCGGCGCTGCGCAGCTGCTGGGCGAGCCAGGCCAGGCCGGTGTGCTCCAGCGCGCGTCCGAGCGCGGCGCGGGCGGCGGCGCGGGCGAGCGCCGGATCGCGCCCCACCACCCCGCCCGACCCGTCCCCCCCCGACGCGGCCAGCGGCACCGATGGCTGCGACCCCAGCAGCCAGGCCCGCAGCATGATGCGCTGGGTCCAGGACAGCAGCGGACGGGTGCCGAACCAGGCGTGCAGTTCGCCGAAGCCGGGATCGGGCGGCTCATCGCCCAGCCGGATGTCCGCCGCCTTCATCCAGCGGCCCCAGGTGGTCTCGTCCTGGGCCTTGCGCGTGCCAGCCTCGGCCGCGCAGAAGCGCCGCGCCAGCGCCACCCGCGCAGGATCGCGGCTGGCGAACAGACACATCGGATAGAGCCAGGCGATGGTCTCGGCGAGCAGCCGCTTGCGCTGCCCGCTCTCGGTGCGGCGCAGGGCGAGCGCGTCCTCGAACGCAGCCGCGGCGGCATCCCAGTGGCCCTCGGTGGCCAGCACCGCAGCGCGCAGCGCGCGGGCATGGCCATCGTCGCGCCCGGCCACCAGGGCCCGGGCCTCCTCGCCACGGCCGGCCAGCACCAGGGCCTCGGCCACCCGCAGCCGCAGTCCGTCGGTGGCCAGGGCCCCGCCCCGGGCCAGCCGCGCGCGGGCGCAGGCGAGCACCGCCGGCAGCGCGGGGTGCAGCACCCGCAGGCCGAAATCGATCGCCACGCCGAGCATCGACGCGGCCAGCTGGGGCTCGGCGCAGTCGAAGCTCTCGGCATCGAAGCCGCTGAGCGCGACCTGATCGATCACCTGCGACCAGTCGGGCAGCGACTGTCCCGCCTGCTCGATCAGGCGCCAGCGCTCCAGGCCCTCGCCGCTGTAGAAGACCAGTCGGGCGGCGGTCACCGCCATGGCCGCGCCGTTGAAGTGCACCCAGCCGCGGTCGAGGAAGATGCCGTCGGCGAGCAGCACCGCATCGCGCCACCGACGGAAGTCGGGCGTGGCCAGGGCGCGCCGGAACACGGCAGCCCGGGTGGGAGGCGTGCACTGCCAGCCCTGATCGGATCGCGCGACGAAGCTGCGCTCGGTCAGGCCGAGCAGGCACTCGTCGACATCGGCCTGGCCGAAATAGACGCCGCGGGAGGTTCGAAGCTCGAGGCGACGCAGCAGATCGATCACCCACTTGCGGTGTCGCGGCGTCCAGGCCAGCGCGAGGGCACGCTGTACCAGCACCGCATCGGGGCCGAGCGCAGGCGACTCAGCGCCGGGTTCGGACGACGGCGGTGATGCGGGTGGAAGCAGGTCGGACATGGCGATCGGTCAACCCGGCAGTGTAGAACGCCGGCAAGGCCGAAAAGAAAAAACCCGGGGAGCAGCACCCCCCGGGTCGGTGTTCTGGGCGCGCCCCGATCGGGACCGCCCCAGGCCGTGCGCGCCGCGCGCCGCCGCACTGGGCAGCCACCGGCGCGCGGGCCGCCTTGCGACGGCCCCGTGCCGCGATCAGGCGGCCTTGCGGCGGCCGTCCTCGAAGAACTGCTCGTCTTCGGTGGAGCCCTTGAGCGCTGCGGTGGAGGCCTCGCGCTCGACGGTGGTGGTCACCGCGTCGAAGTACCCGGTGCCGACCTCGCGCTGATGCTTGACCGCGGTGAAGCCCCGCTCGGCGGCCGCGAACTCGGCCTCCTGCAGCTCGACGAAGGCGCTCATCTGGTTGCGGGCATAGCCGTGGGCCAGGTTGAACATCGAGTAGTTGAGGCTGTGGAAGCCGGCCAGCGTGATGAACTGGAACTTGTAGCCCATGGCGCCGAGCTCGCGCTGGAACTTGGCGATGGTGGACTCGTCGAGGTTCTTCTTCCAGTTGAACGAGGGCGAGCAGTTGTAGGACAGCATCTTGCCCGGGAACTGCTTGTGGATCGCCTCGGCGAAATCCCGCGCGAACTTCAGATCCGGGGTGCCGGTCTCGCACCAGATCAGATCGGCATAGGGCGCGTAGGCCAGGCCGCGCGACACCGCCTGGTCGAAGCCGTTGCGGGTGCGGTAGAAACCCTCGACGGTGCGTTCGCCGGTGAGGAAGGGACGATCGTTCTCGTCGACATCGGAAGTGACCAGATCGGCCGCCTCGGCGTCGGTGCGGGCCAGCAGGATGGTGGGCACGCCCATCACATCGGCGGCCAGACGGGCAGCCACCAGCTTGGCGACATTCTCGCGGGTGGGCACGAGCACCTTGCCGCCCATGTGACCGCACTTCTTGACCGAGGCGAGCTGGTCCTCGAAGTGCACGCCCGCGGCGCCGGCGTCGATCATGGACTTCATCAGCTCGAAGGCATTGAGCACGCCGCCGAAGCCGGCCTCGGCATCGGCCACGATCGGCGCGAAGTAGTCGATGTAGCCGGGATCGTTCGGGTTCTTGCCTTCCATCCACTGGATCTGGTCGGCACGGGTGAGGGTGTTGTTGATCCGGCGGACCACCGAGGGCACCGAGTTGGCCGGGTACAGCGACTGGTCGGGGTACATCTCGCCAGCGAGGTTGGCATCGCCGGCCACCTGCCAGCCCGACAGGTAGATGGCCTTCAGACCGGCCTTGACCTGCTGCATGGCCTGGTTGCCGGTGAGCGCGCCCAGGGAGTTGACGAAGGGCTCGTCGTTGATCAGCCGCCAGAGCTTCTCGGCGCCGCGACGGGCGAGGGTGTGCTCCACCGTGATCGAGCCGCGCAGGCGGATGACATCGTCGGCGCTGTAGCCGCGCTTGATTCCGCGCCAGCGGGGGCTTTCAGACCATTCCTTCTGCAGCTTCTGGGCTTCGAGTTCGCGTGAGGACATGAGGCACTCCTGAGGGTTGGTATGCGGGAAGAGGCCGGCTGCGCGACCGTGCCGGTTCTGGCGCCGGCGTCGGCAAACAACATGACAAGACGGTAACCCGCCATGGTGCAAAGCAGCACCAATCTGGCTCAGGAAACGCGAACTAATTTCTCCATAACAATCAATGATCTATGAGCTTTATTTCACATGGCGGCATTCTTTATTCCGTCATGGAAAATCATGGTGCGGCGGCGCACCGAAACAATCCCATGATGAGGAATCAAAATCCCGCGATATGAAAAACCCGGCGTGCCGGGCGAAGACCCCCGCACTCAGACATCCGGCCGATTGCGCATCCAGTCGGCAGTGCCGTGAAAGGACTGGAGCAGCCGCTCGAAGAGCGGCGAGACCACCCCGCGATCGCTCATCGCCTGAGCCATGCACAGCAGCCATTCGTCGCGCTCGCGGGAGGCGATCGGAAACGGCAGGTGACGGGCGCGCAGGCGGGGATGGCCAAAGCGCGCTTCATAGTGCGGCGGCCCGCCGAGCCAGCCGCACAGGAACCAGAAGAGCTTGTCGCGCGAATCATCGAGCGTGTTGGGATGCAGCGCGCGGATGCGCAGGAAACGCTCGTCGATCGCCATCAGGTCATAGAAGCGATCGACCAGCTCACGCACCCCGGGCTCACCGCCGAGCTGATGGAACGGCGTGTCCGGGCCGTGGGGGGTGGCGGGGTCGTCGGCGGGCGGTTTGTCGGCGGCGGTCATGGGCGCACTCGGTGGCCGTCAGGCCTGGCGGAGGCTGGCCAGGGGCGGCGCACGCAGCACGCCGCGCAGCCCCACCCAGCCGGTGAGCATGGCGATCACCGCGCCCGCGAGAACCCCCAGGGCCAGGGTCTCCCAGCGGGGCTGGTAATCGAACTGGAAGGCCTGAACGGCCAGGGCCCAGCCGGTGGCCATGGCGCCGCCGGCGGCGAGCAGCCCGGCCAGGCCCCCGGACAGGCCGAGCTCCCAGTGCTGCGCACGGGCAAGCTGCGCCCGCGAGGCGCCCAGCGCGCGCATCAGGGCCGCCTCGCGCACCCGCTCGTCGCGCGAGCCCGCCAGGGCGGTGTAGAGCACCACCACGCCGGCCGCGAGGGTGAGCAGAAACAGCAGCTCGATCGCGCTGACCACCTGACCGAGCATCGACTGCACCTGTCGCACGATGTTGCCGGTGTCGAAGACCGTGAGATTGGGGAAGCGCGCCACCAGCATCTGCTCCAGCGGCGGGCGATCGGGCGGCTGGCGCACCGCGGTGATCAGGGTCTGCGGCGCCTGCGCCGCCAGCCCCGGCGACACGATCATGAAGAAATTCACCTGCATCGAATCCCAGGCGAGCTTGCGCACGCTGCCGATGCGGGCCTGGATGACCCGGCCGGCCACATCGAAGCTGAGCCGGTCACCCAGGGCAAGGCCCAGGGTCTTGAGGATGCCCAACTCCACCGAGACCTCGGCGGCATCCGGGGAGTCGAACCAGCGGCCGGCGATCAGCCGGTTGTGCGCCGGCAGCTGCGCCGAATAGGACAGGTTGAATTCCCGGTCGAGCAGGCGCTGCGCGCGCTCGTCGGTGTACTGGTCGACCCGCACCGGGCGATCATTCACCGCCACCAGCCGGGCGCGGATCATGGGCCAGACCTGGGGGTCGCGCACCCCGGCCTCGCGCAGCGCCGCGCTCACCGGCTCGCGCTGATCGGGCTGGATGTTGATCACGAAGCGGTCGGGGGCGTCGGGCGGACTGGCCTTCTGCCAGCTGGCGAGCAGATCGGTGCGGGTGACGGTGAGCAGCATCAGCGCCATCATGCCCACCGCCAGCGCCGCGGTCTGGACCACCGCCGCGCCGCGACGCCGCGACCAGGAGGCCAGCGCCAGCCGCAAGGCCGGGCTGCCGGCCAGCAGGGCCGGCGCATGGCGCAGGCTGCCGGCGGCGCGCATCGCGAGCCAGGCCGCCAGCGCGAACACCAGCGCGGCTGCCGCGAATCCGCCGAGCGCCACCAGGGCGAGCTGCCGATCGCCAGCCAGCCACAGCAGCAGCAGACCGAAGGCCAGGACGGCAAGCGCCGCGGCTGCCCAGGGCGAGGCGCCCGATCCGCCCAGCTCACGGCGCAGCACCCGCAACGGCGGGACGCCCGCCAGCCGCAGGAAGGGCCAGGCGCCGAAGCCGAGCAGCAGCACCCCGGCGGCCAGCACGGCCTGCGCGGCCGGCCACAGCGAGGGCGCCGGCAGGGGCAGGGGCACCAGCGGCGCGATCGCGGCGGCCAGGCCGAGGTGCACCGCCCAGCCGAGCGCCGCCCCGAGAAGCCCGCCGATCAGCCCGATCCAGGCCAGTTCGAGCAGCAGCAGGACGGCGAGATCGCGCTGGCGCACGCCGATGGCACGCATGACCGCGCAACCGTCGAGATGCCGCTGCGCGAAGCGGCGCGCCGCCAGCCCGATGGCCACCGCCGCGATGAGCGCGGTGAGCAGGGCCACCAGGGACAGGAATCGCTGGGCCCGCTCGAGCGTGATCCGCAATTCCGGCCGGCCGTTCTCGAGCGTCTCGATGCGCCCGGCCCGCTCGCCACGGGCCCGGAACGCGGCCTCGAAGGCAGCCACCTCCGCCGGCGTGCCGGCGACCAGCATCCGCCAGCTCACCCGGCTTGCCGGCTGCACGAGGCCGGTCGCTTCCAGGTCCTCGAGGCGGATCATGGCCCGCGGCGCGAAATTGACGAAGTTCGCGCCGCGATCGGGCTCGACGGTGATCAGGCGCTCGACCGTGAAGGTGGATTCGCCCAGCGACACCGTCTCGCCCACGGCGACACCCAGCGCCTGCAGCAGCTGGGCGTCGGCCCAGAGCGCGCCCCGGGGGGGCGCCTGCGCGGCCGGCGCGTCGGGCTGGCCGGGCGCGGCCGCCACCCGCAGACGCCCGCGCAGCGGGTAGGCCTGCGACACCGCCTTCACCGAGGCAAGCTGCGGTCGGCCCGACGCGCTCACCATGCTCGGAAAGACGACGGTCTGCGCGGTGCTCAGACCGCGGCGCGCGGCATCGGCCAGCCAGGTTGGCTCCGGGGCGCGGTCGGCGACGATCACCAGATCGGCGCCGAGCAGCTGCCGCGCCTCCAGCGACAGCGCCTGGCGCATCCGGTCGACGAAGAAACCCACCGAGGCGACCGCAGCCGCGGCCACCACCAGGGCGGCCAGCAGGAGTCCGAGCTCGCCGGCACGCCAGTCGCGCCGCAGGAACTGCCAGGACAGGGCCAGCCGGCGCGGCCGGCCCGGGGCGGCCCGCGCGATCGGGCGCGCGGCAGCCGCGGACAGGGTGAGTTCGGGAGATGAGGGCAAGGCAGGGACTCGGCAGGGCGGCGGCAGGAGCGGAATTATCATCCCGGCACGCGGCCAGTCCGCCGCTGACCCGGGAAAACCCCATGCGCACCCTGCACTGGTATTACGACTTCGTCTCGCCTTACGCCTATCTGCAGAGCACCCGGCTGAACGACTTCGCCGAACAGGTGGTCGTCCGATGCCATCCGGTGCTGTTCGCCGGCATGCTGGCCCACCACGGCCACAAGGGGCCAGCCGAGATTCCCGGCAAGCGGCGCTTCACCTACGAGCATGTGGCCTGGCTGGCCGAGCGCAACGGCATCGTGCTGCGCATGCCGCGCCTGCATCCCTTCAACCCGCTGCCGCTGCTCAGGCTGGCGGTGCTGTTCGACAGCCCGTCCGACCTGGTATCCCGCCTGTTCCGCTATGTCTGGGTGGAAGGCCACCTGCCCGATGAGACCGAGCACTGGCAGGCCCTGCTCGCCGAGCTCGATGTGCGCCCCGGGGAGCTCGAGAATCCCGAGCTGAAACAGGTGCTGCGCGACGACACGCAGGCCGCCATCGAGGCCGGCGTCTTCGGTGTCCCCACCTGCGAACTCGACGGACAGCTGATCTGGGGGTTCGAGGCCACGCCAATGGTGCTGGCCAAGATCGCGGGCGATCCCTTCTTCGAGAGCGACGCCATCCGCGCCGCCCATGCGGTGGGCGACGGCGTCAGGCGTCGAGCCCCATGACCTTGCGGCGGGCGCTCTCGGGGGTCAGGTTGAGCAGGCGGCCGATCTCGGTGAGGTCATCGGGCACCGCGGGGTTGTCCCAGCCGAACTGGGTATGGCGCGCGATGTCCACCGCCAGCACCACATTGCGCACCTGCGGATTGTCGAGGTGATCGCGGTCGGTGATCTGGGCGAGCAGTTCGGGCAGGTGCCAGGCCTGCATCAGCGCGCGCTGCAGATCGTGCAGGCGGATGTTGAGCACCTCGAGCTGGGCCTGCGCCGATCGCAGCGCCGGATCGGCGGCCTGACGATCGCGGATGCGACGGGCCAGCGCCGGCGCGCGACACCACAGCAGCATCTCGGCAAAGTCGTGGAGCATCGCCGCCTCCTGGATCACCTCGGCGTCGGTGTCCAGCCGGTGCACCGCGAAGCCCAGCGCGAAACCGGCCGCCCGGAAGCCGCGGTCGATCACCTGCTGCAGACCCGCGAGGGCTTCCGGATCGTCGGCAAGCAGGTCCTCCACCACGGTCGGTGACCGGAAGTCGTCGAAGAACCGCCCCAGCCCCATCATCACCACACCGGTGACGGCGGTCTCGGTATCGGTAACCGCCCGCCGCGAGCGATGGCGCGCGGCAAGGGCGAGGATGCGCAGCGTGAGCAGGGGGTCGGCCTGCGCCAGGCGCCCGATGGCGATGGGCGAGGCGCGGTCCTCGTCCTCGATCATTGCCGCCAGGGCGACCGCGCTCTCACGGAGGATGGGAACCTCGAGCTGGCAGAAAAGCCGGCTCCAGGCCTCGAGGCTCGGCAGTGCGTTGACGATCATCATGGCGGCTCCTGAAACCGGCCGGATTCCTTCTTCCTGCCTTCGGTTATCGGCCGCCACGCCGTCCACTTGAGCCGCCGCGCCGGCGCAGCCCCGTCCGGCAGCAACCCGGTCGTGCCGTCCGTGCCGATTGCGCCAGCGCAATCGACGGAAACCCGCGCGGGCCCACCATCGTCCCATGCCCGGTGCCGGCGCGGCATCGCCCGGCGGGCAGCCGATTCCCGACAACACGCCGGCGTCGCCCCGAGCGGCGCGCGCCCCCTCCCGAAGGAGATTCGCATGCAGTCCGTCACCCAGTTGCCCGTCAAGCGCGACACCGCACCCGGCCCCGCCGCCGAGGCCACCCGCCATCCGCTGAGCACGCTGCGGCGGGAGGTCGACCGTCTGTTCGACGACTTCGCCAGCGGCTGGGCCTCCTGGCCCTTTGGTCGGCGCCTGTTCGATCAACGGCTGTTCGAACCGCGGCTGTGGGACGCCCGCGCCAGCCGCGACGAGGCCATCGAGGTCAACATGCCTTCGGTCGACATCGAGGAGACCGAGAAGGCCTACCGGATCAGCGCCGAGATGCCGGGCGTGGACGAGAAGGACATCGAGGTGAGCGTTTCCGACGAGATGCTCACCCTGCGCGGCGAAAAGAAGCAGTCGCGCGACGAGCAGCGCAAGGGCTACGAGTTCAGCGAGCGCGCGTACGGCCTGTTCGAGCGCAGCTTCTCGCTGCCGTCGGGCGTGGACGCGAACGCCATCAGCGCGAGCTTCTCGCGCGGAGTGCTCACCGTCGAGTTGCCCAAGACGCCCGAGGCGCAGCGCCGGCAGCCGCGGCGTATCGCGGTCAAGTCGTCCTGAGCCGGGAGCATCGCCATGAACCGGGCCGCCAGCGCCACGCTGGCCGGATGCCGCATCCGCGAGGTGGTGACCGTCAGCCGCGACACGCCGGTGGTGCGTTGCGCCCAGCTGATGCATGACGAGCATGTGGGCAGCGTGGTGGTGGTCGAGCCGCACGACGGCCGCCGCATCCCGGTGGGCATGATCACCGACCGCGACATCACCATCGAGGTCGTGGCTTTCGGCATCGACCCGCAGCGGCTGGTTGCAGGCGACATCATGTCCCCGCAGCCGGCCACCGCGCGCGAAAGTGACGACCTGCTCGAGGTGCTCGCCCGAATGCGCCAGCACGGCGTGCGCCGCCTGCCGGTAGTGGGCGGCGACGGCGCGCTGCGCGGCATCGTCACCGCCGACAACCTCTGGGAACTGCTGGCCGAGGAGATCGACGCGCTCGCGCGGGTGATCGCGGCCGCGCAGGCCCGCGAAAGCCGCACCCGCGGCGCCCTGGCGGCAGCGAGCGGGCCGGGCTGACGCGTCGGACCGGATGCCGATGCCGGGATCCCGGTCCGGCCGCCCGGGCGGCATCGCCATTCTCCGTTGAAAATGGACATTCTCCCGAGAGAATCCGGATAGACAGCCCATCCGGGCGGTGTCACGATCGGCGCGTTCCCCACCCCGCCGCCGCCGCGGCCCGCCCTGCATGAACCACACCGCCCGGCCGGTCCCGGTCAACAGCGTCGACCGCGTCGCCTTCCGCGAGATGTGCGCGCAGTTCGCGCGACGCGAGATCGGCCCGCGCTGGGAGCAGGCCGACCGCACCCGCGTCTTCCCGCGGGAATTCCTCGTGGCCGCGGCGCGCGCCGGCCTCATCGGCATCACGGCCGACGAGTCCCTGGGCGGCGCCGGCCTGGGCTGCTTCGAGGAGGCCATCGCCATGGAGGAGATGAGCCGGGTCAATCCCAACCTCGCCGTGGCGGTGCTGGTCCAGAATGTCGCCGGCAGCATCCTCTACGAGCACGGCGACGCCGGCCAGCGCGAAATCGCGCGCCGGGTGATCGCCGGCGAGTGCGTGGTGGCCATCACCGTCACCGAGCCCGAGGCCGGCAACGATGTGGCCGGCCTGAAGACCACCGCGGTGCGCGAGGGCGACCACTGGGTGCTCGACGGCATGAAGTCGTTCATCACCCTGGGCGGCGACGCCGATGTGCTGGTCACCCTGGCTCGCACCGACCCTGCCGCGGGCCGTCAGGGCATGGCCTTCTTCGCCGTCGACAGAAACAGCCCCGGCGTGCTGGCCACCCGCATCGAGACCCATGTCAACCGGCCCGCGCCCACCTACCGGATCCACTTCGACAAGGTGCGGGTGCCCGAGTCGCGCCGGCTCAACGCCGGGTTCCGCGAGATCATGGCCGGGTTCAATCGCGAGCGGGTGATGGTTGCCGCGCGCTGGCTGGGGCACATGAGCCACGCGCTGGAATGGGCGCGCGAATACGCCACGGTGCGCCAGCAGTTCGGGCGGCCCATCGGCGCCAACCAGTCGATCGCCTTCCAGCTGGCCCAGGCCCATGTCGATGTCGAGGCCACCCGGCACCTCACCTACCACGCCGCCCAGCGCTGGGACAGCGGCGTGCCGGTGCGCGACCTGATCCTCGATGTCTCCTCGGCCAAGCTCTTCGCCACCCAGGCGGTGGTGCGGGTCACCCAGACCGCGCTGCATGTCGGCGGCGGCTGGGGCCTCACCGAAGAGCTGCCGGCCATGCGCCTGGCCATGGACGCGCTGGTCGCGCCAGTCACGGTGGGCAGCTGGGAAATCCAGCTGCGCGCCATCGCCCGCGAGCTCGGGCTGCCCTGTGACTGACACCGGCCTGATGGCGAAGCCCGGGTCCGCAGCCGCCGGCGCGCCGCCGCGCAAGCCGGTGGGCGCGCTCAGCGCCGGGCTCGCGGTGCTGCGCCATCTCGGGCGCAGCGGCGGCGGGGTGGGCGTGAACCGCATCGCCCGCGATCTCGGCCTGAATCCCAGCACCTGCTTCAACCTGCTTCGCACCCTGGCCTGGGAAGGCGTGGTGAGCTTCGACGCCGCCAGCAAGACCTACCGGCTCGGGCCCGGGGTGGTGGAGCTCGCCCGCGGCGCCCTGGAGCCCGCTGCCCGGGTGCGCCAGATGCGCCCCCACCTCGAAGCCGTGGCCAGCCGCCACCGGGTCACCGTCACGCTCTGGCAGCGGGTGGGTGCCGATCGCGTGGTGCTGATCGACCGGGCCGAAACCGACGCCACCATGCAGGTGCACATGCCGATCGGCCAGCGCCTGCCGCTGCATGTCGGCGCGCTCGGCCGCTGCATGGCGGCGCAGGCCGGGCTGCGCAAGACCGAACTGCGCGAGGCCTTCCGGCAGCTGCGCTGGGAGTCGCCCCCGCCCTTCGAGCAGTACTGGCGCTCGGTGCGGCTGGCCGCCGAACAGGGCTGGGCCGCCGATCAGGGCAACTTCGTGCGCGGCGCCACCACGGTGGCAGCCGTGGTGCCCGACGCCACCGGCCGGCCCGAGCTCGCCCTGAGCGCCGTCGGCTTCAGCGACCAGTTCACCCCGGCGCGCCTGACGGCGCTCGGCGAAGACCTGCGCCGCCGCGCGGCCGCCGCCGCGCCCACCACCGCCGCCGCCTGACCGCCCCACCGGAGACCGCATGGCGCTCGACTTCAGCTTCTCCCCCGAACACGAGGCCGTGCGCGAGACCGTGCGCCGTTTCGCCCAGGAGCAGATGGCGCCGCTCGTCCGGCAGGCCGAAGAGACCGAAACCTTCCCGCGCGAGCTGTTTCGCCGCTGGGGCGAGCTCGGCCTGCTCGGCGTGCGCTACCCGCAGGCCGACGGCGGCAGCGGCATGGACAAGATCGCCGACTGCATCATCCGCGAGGAAATGAGCGCGGTCTGCCAGGCCTTCGCCTCGAGCTGGTCGGCGCACACCCATCTCGGCATCTGGCCGATCTGGAAGATCGGCACCGAAGCCCAGAAGGCGCGCTTCTTCCGCCCGGCGCTGGCCGGCGAGCGGATCTCCGCGTTCGGCCTGAGCGAGCCCGACGGTGGCTCGAACATCCGCGCGCTCAGGACCCGCGCCGAGAAGGTCGCCGGCGGCTGGCGCCTGAACGGCAGCAAGCTCTACATCACCAATGCGCCGATCGCCGACTTCATGCTGGTGGCGGCGCGCACCGGCGCCGAGCTCACCGCCGAGGCGATCAGCCTGTTCATCGTCGAGCTGCCCAACCCCGGCTTCGACATCCACAAGCTGCTCAAGGAGAGCATCCGCAGCTCCGAGACCGGCCTGATCCACATCGCCGACGCCTTCGTGCCCGACGACTGCCTGCTCGGCGGGCGCACCGGCACCTATCCGGTGATCCTCGAGTCGCTCAGCGAAAACCGGGTGGGCGTGGCGGCCAACGCGCTGGGCATGGCCCGCGCCGCCTTCGAGGCGGCCAGCCGCTACGCCCGCGATCGCGTGATCGGCGGCCGCCCGATCGGCGACTATCAGTCCATCGCCCACCAGATCGCCAACATGTCGGCCGACATCGAAGCCGCGCGCTGGCTGGTCTACCACGGCGCCTGGCGGGTCGATCAGGGCACGCTCGATCCCGCCACCGCCGCCCGGGTGAAGCTCGTGGCCAGCGAAACCGCGGTGCGGGTGAGCGAGGCCGCCATCCGCGTGCTGGGCGGCGCGGGCATCATGCGCGAGTATCCGGTGGGCCGCATCCACCGCGATGCCCTGCTGTATGTCATCGGCGAAGGCACCAGCGAGATCCAGCGCAACATCATCGCCCGCTCGCTGGGCTTCAAGGCCTGAGCGCCTCGCGCCCCCAATCGCAACCCGTTCTCCGGAGCCGATCATGCCGCTGCCCACCGAGCCCGTGCTGCACCGCATCCCCACCCGCGACGGGCTGGTCTTCAACGCCTGGATCGAGGGCCCCGCCCACGGCCCGCTGGTGCTGCTGCTGCACGGTTATCCGCAGTCGCGGCACAGCTGGCGCGCCCAGCTGCCGGCGCTGGCCGCTGCGGGCTACCGCGCGGTGGCCCCCGACCAGCGCGGCTATTCGCCGGGCGCTCGCCCCGATCCCGCCGACATCCAGAACTACCGCTACGACCTGCTCATCCAGGATGCGATCGACATCGCCGACGCCTGCGCGGGCCCCGGCGCGCGCTTCCATCTGGTGGGCCACGACTGGGGCGGGCAGGTGTCCTGGGGCGTGGCCGACCGGCACCCGCAGCGGCTGGCCTCGCTCACCATCCTGTCGCGGCCGCACCCGTCGGCCTTTCTGCGCGCCCTGCAGGCCGACCCCGACCAGCAGCACCGTTCACGGCACCACACCGCCTTCCTCGACCCCAACACCGGGCCGATGCTGCTCGCCGACGGCGCCCGCCGACTGCGGGCGCGCATGGCCGAGGGCGGCATGCCGGCCGACGCCATCGAGGGCTATCTGTCGGTCCTCGGCGAGCCCGCCGCCCTGGAGGCGGCGCTGGCCTGGTACCGGGCCCGCGAAGGTCTGCGCACGCCGATGGGCCACATCCAGGTGCCCACGCTGTATGTCTGGGGCGACGGCGACCAGACCGTGGGCCGCGCCGCCGCCGAAGGCACCGGCGAGTTCGTCAGGGCGCCCTACCGGTTTGCCGAGCTCCCCGGCATCGGCCATTTCTCGTCCGACGAGGCGCCCGAGGCCGTCACCCGGCTGATGCTCGCGCACCTCGGCGCGCACCGGATCTGAACCCGGCCGGGCCCGCGCCAGGCCACCGCGGCGGGGGGCCGGGCGCTGTCCCGCGCCATCGGCCGGCGCTCAGCCCTCGTCGGCCAGCTGTCGACGCAGCGCCGCCTTGTTGATCTTCTCCAGGGTGGAGCGCGGCAGCTCATCCACCACCCTCACCTCGCGCGGCTGCTTGAAGCCGGCCAGCGTGGCGGCGCAGGCCGCCGCCACCGCGCGGGCCAGCGCGGCGCGGCCCTCGGCATCGGGCGGGCCGCCGCGCACGAAGGCCACCGGCACCTCGTCGAGCATGGGGTGACGCTGGCCGACCACCGCCGCCTCGACCACGCCCGGCACGGTCATGATCACCCGCTCGATCTCCGAGGCCGCGACATTCTCGCCGCCGACCTTGAGCATGTCCTTGGAACGGTCGGCGAAGTAGAGCCAGCCGTTCTCGCCGAGGGTGACCCGGTCGCCGGTGTGGAACCAGCCCTCGGCGTCGAAGGCGTCGGCGGTGGCCTGCGGGTTGTCGAGGTACTCGGCAAAGAGCGAGAGGCCGCGCACGCCCTTGACCTGGAAGTCGCCGGTCTCGCCGGGCAGCGCCTCGCGGCCGTCGACCAGGATGCGGATGCCGTACTCCGGGGCCGGCAGGCCCATCGACAGCGGCGCGTTGGGCAGGTCGATCAGCCCGAGCGTGCCGTGGGTGATGGTCTCGGTCATGCCCCACCAGCCCAGGGTCTTGACCCGGTAGCGGGCATCGGTGGGCGGTTCGCACACCCCGGTGCCCCACAGGCGGTAGCGGTGCTCGGGCACCGGCTGATCCATGAGCGCGCGCGGGATGAAGCCGATCACCGAGGCCCAGGTGCAGCCCTCCTCGAGCGACACCGGCCAGAAACGGCTGGCCGAGAAGCGCGGGTTGACCACCGCCGTGGCGCCCGCCCAGAGGGTGGCCAGCATGGAGTAGGCCTGGGCGTTGGTGTGGAACAGCGGCAGGGTCACCATGTGGATGTCGTCGGCGCGCAGGCCCTCGTGGGTGGCGTTGATGCGCGCGCCCCAGAGCGCATTGGCATGGGTCCAGAGCACGCCCTTGGGCCGTGAGGTGGTGCCCGAGGTGTACTGCACGCTGAAGGGCGCGAGCGGGTCGTGGGCCCGGGCGGGCAGCGTGGCGGGATCGGCGTCGATCGCCTCGAAGGCGTCGGCTGCCGACGGCGCGGCTGCGCCGGCATCGTCGCCGTTGTCGGTGCGGGTGACGGCCAGCCAGCGCAGACCCGGGCAGGCCTGGGCGACGAGCGCCGCGAAGCGCGGCTGGGTGATGCCGCCGACCACGGCGGCGTGCTCGGCGAAGTAGCGCAGCTCGTCGGCGCTGGAGCGGGCATTGGTGGTCACCGCCACCGCGCCCATCCAGGCGCAGCCGAACCAGGCAAGGATGGCCTCTGGGCAGTTGTCGAGGTGCACGAGCACGCGGTCGCCGGGTCGCACGCCGCGGGCATGCAGTCCCGCGGCAAAGCGCGCCAGCGCCTCGGCGAACTGCGCGTAGGTCCACACCCGGCGCGGCCCGGTGAACGGCCGCCACACCAGGTAGGGATGGCTGGCGCGCAGGCGGGCCTGGGCCTGGATGAGGGTGCGGATGTCCTGGCCCGAGAAGGGCTGGAAGTGGCGTGAGGCAAAGGCGCTCATGGGACCCTCGGCGGGGATCGGGCCGGCGACATGGGACCGCCGAGTCACGATCGATTCTACCGAGTGCCCCGGCGGCGCATCGACGCGCCCGCCCTGGATGAAACGCGCGGGCCCGGGCCCGCGCCGCTCAGGCCGCCTGCAGGGTGAGCGGATCGGCCGCGGCGCCGGCCTCGCGGGCCTTGCGCTGGGCCTTGTCGGTGTACATCGCCTGATCCGCGAGCCGGAACAGGACATCGGGATCGGTGCCCGATTGCGGCCAGAGCGCGCCGCCCATGCTGATCTCGATGGGGGCGACATCGCCGGCGAGCGCCGTCCCGCCCTGCAGGGCATTGCGCAGACGCTCCATCACCAGCGACAGCACCACGGCCGATTCGATGTCGACCAGCAGCACGGCGAACTCGTCCCCGCCCATGCGCGCGGCCAGATCGGTCTTGCGGATGAAGCTGCCGAGGCGGCGCGAGACCTCGGTGAGCAGCTGATCTCCGGCGGCATGGCCGAAGCGGTCGTTGACCTGCTTGAAATTGTCCAGATCGAGCGTGACCAGCGCGAACCCGGCGCCGCTGCGCCGGCAACGCGCGATCTCTCGCTGCACCGCCTCGTCGAAGTAGCGGCGGTTGGCCAGGCCGGTGAGGGAATCCTCCCTGGCCTGCCGCGCGAGCTGCGCCTGCGAACGGGTGTAGCAGAACAGGCTGGCGAAGTAGGTCCAGCCCAGGGTGAACAGGATGCCGGCGATCATCAGGGGCATGACAATGGCATGCCGCGACAGATCGGCGCCGGGCTCGGCATTGAAGGCCACCCACCAGCGGGCCATGAACACCGCCGCCATGAGCAGCGGGAACACCGCGGCCACCGTGCGCACCGCGCGCTCGCTGGCTGGCGGGCGCAGCAGCAGGGTGGCGGCGTTGGCCAGCAGCAGGCTGGCGGCGATGGGGTCGTGGAACAGATACCGCCGCGCGGCGTCATCCCGGTTGATGATCGACAGGGTCAGGAAGAACAGCACGGCGAGCACGCCCCACTTGAGGCGGGCCGACGACACCCGGCCGGTGAAGCGAAGATTGCCTTCCAGCAGGAGCAGCATGCTGGTGAGGCTGGAGGTGTTGTTCATGGCCACCGCCACCCCGGGGGGCGCGCCGATGGCCTGCAGCAGCGGCACCGCCGCATAGGTGAGCAGGGTGAGCGTGATCGCGAGCATCCAGAACAACGGGCCCTCGAGCGCGCGATTGATCCGCCAGATGCTGATCGCCACGCAGCAGGGGACGATGGCCACCAGCATGGTGACCACATCCAGGGTGCCACGGTCGAGTTGCGGAATCATCGCGGGTGCAGGGCCTTTTTCCGGAGCGGGGGATGATCTCGCGCCGCCGCGCGCCTCGCCGCAACCGGCCGACGCACGCGCCGGCCGAGCCTCCAGCCGGTCCGTTGATCCACCGCAAGTGGCGCGCGGCGGCATGCCGCAAGCTCACGCCCGGGACGCGCGCCGGGGCATCGGGCCCTGGCCGGCGTCCCCCACGGATCAGGACGGGGCGACGGAATTGAGCCAAGGCGAGGTGCTGGTGCTGGACATCGGGGGCGAGGTATTCGCGACCTTGCGCGGCAGCCGCGCCGACGAACGGCTCCTCCTTCGGCACGCCCGGTCGGTGGAGGAGGCTCGCCGCGCGCTCAGGCGCGCCGACGCCCTCGCCGCGCTCGCGGTGTTTCGGCCAACGGGCGGGCTCGGCCCGGCGGAGTTCGAGCCCCTCCTGTCACTGTCGCAGGACACCGAGTGGATCGCGCTGGTCGATCCGGTCGCGCTCGCGTCGCGCGACTTCCGCGCCTTCCTGCTGCGCGCCTTCCACGACTACCACACCCTGCCGGTCGACGCCGAGCGGCTCGCGGTGATCCTCGGCCACGCCCGTGGCCTCGCCTCCTTGCGCCGCTCGGTCATGGCGCAGCCTGACGATCTCGGTCGCGAGGCGGGCGAGGAGGCGGCCTTCGGCATCTGCGGCAGCAGCCCGGCCATGCGGGCATTCACCCAGCGGCTTCGCAAGGTCATCGACTCGGACGCGCCGGTGCTGATCGGCGGGCAGACCGGCACCGGCAAGGAACTGGTCGCGCACGCCATCCACCGCCACTCCCGTCGCGCGGCCGGTCCGATCTCGGTGGTGAACTGCGGCGCGATCCCCGCCACGCTCATCCAGTCGGAACTCTTCGGCCATGAGAAGAGCGCGTTCACCGGGGCCACGCAGCGCAAGATCGGGCGGATCGAGGCGGCCAATGGCGGCGTGCTGTTCCTCGACGAGATCGGCGATCTGCCGCTGGACATGCAGGCAAGCCTGTTGCGCGTGCTGCAGGAGCGGACCATCTCGCGGGTGGGGTCGACACAGACCCTGCCGGTGGACTTCCGGGTGATCGCCGCCACCCATGTCGACCTTGCCCAGGCGGTGCGTCTGGGGACCTTCCGCGAGGACCTGTTCTTTCGCCTCAATGTGCTGCAGCTGACGGTGCCGGCCCTGCGCGATCGCGGCGACGATGTGCTGGCGCTCGCCGACCGCTTCCTGCGCCGCGCCCTCGCGCAGAACCCCGGCAGCCGGCCGCGCGGGTTCAGCGCGCGAG
Organism: Betaproteobacteria bacterium; assembly: GCA_018970865.1. Classification (GTDB taxonomy): domain Bacteria; phylum Pseudomonadota; class Gammaproteobacteria; order Burkholderiales; family Burkholderiaceae_E; genus Quisquiliibacterium. Next base: position 1,950 of record JAGWVN010000002.1, on the reverse strand, counting down.
CGATCGACGCCCTGCGCGCGCACGACTGGCCGGGCAATGTCCGCGAGCTGATCAACCGCGTCCAGGGCGCGGTGGTGATGGGCGAAAACCGGCTGATCAGCCCTGAAGACCTGGGTCTGGCGGCGGTGGCTCCGCCGCGCGAGAGCCTCACCCTCGATGACGCGCGGGCCTCGTTCGAGCGCAATCTGCTGGCCAGCAGCCTGCGGGCCAACGGCAACAAGGTGTCGCAGACCGCCCGCCAGCTCGGCGTCTCCCGGGTGACCCTCTACCGCCTCATCAACAAGCTGAACATCCCGCTCGACCACTGAGCGGCGCGGGGGCTTCGCGCCGGGGCCCGCTGTATCGGCGATGCGCCCGCCGGTATCCCGACCGATACGGAACAGCCCCGGCGCTCCACCGGGGCACGCGAAAAAACCCTTACCGAACAATCGTTTGCCTTTCTGGCATGAACGCTGCAATGCAATGCCCGTCCAGCCCGCCCGACGCGGGCCGGATTGACCGCCCCAGCGGCGGTGTTCATCAGCCTTCAACGGAGTCAACCATGGCATTCACCAAAACCTATGTGCTCTCGGCCAGCAACAACATCTGGAAGGATGTGGTCGCGGGCAGCAACTCGCAGGTGTTCGCGGGCGGCGGCGACGACTCGGTCTACGGTCGCGACGGCAACGACGAGCTCAACGGCGAGAGCGGCAACGACCGTCTTTACGGCGAGACCGGCAATGACACGCTCAACGGCGGCATCGGCAACGATCTCCTCAGCGGGGGCGAGGACAACGACCTGCTCAACGGCGGCGACGGCAACGACAGCCTGAGCGGCGACGCCGGCAACGATGTGCTCAACGGCGACGCCGGCGCCGACACCCTGGACGGTGGCGAGGGCAACGATACCCTGAGCGGCGGCCTGGGCACCGACTCGATGAGCGGCGGCCTCGGCGACGACCAGATGGCGGGCGACGCCGGCAACGACACCATGGCCGGCGGTGACGGGGCCGATGTCATGTCGGGTGGCGACGGCGCCGATGTGATGTCGGGTGACGGCGGCAGCGATGCGATGAGCGGTGGCGCAGGCAACGACACCGTCACCGGCGGGTCCGGCAACGACACGCTGGCTGGCGATGACGGAGACGACAACCTCAACGGCAGCGACGGCAATGATCGCCTGGCCGGCGGCGCGGGCGCCGACGCGGTGGCCGGCGGCACCGGTGACGACACCATCCAGGGTGACGATGGCGCCGACACGATCGACGGCGGCGACGGCAACGACAGCCTGTCGGGCGGCAACGACAACGATGTCATGTACGGGAACGCCGGCAACGACTGGCAGGACGGCGGCAAGGGCAACGACCTGGTCACCGACAACGGCGGCAACGACACCCTCTACGGCGGTTCCGGCGACGACACCATCCGCGGCGGCGACGACGCCGACTCGCTCTCGGGTGACGACGGCAACGACAAGGTCTACGGCGAGAACGGCAACGACTGGGCCGATGGCGGTACCGGCGACGACCTGATCGACGGCGGGGCCGGCGCCGACGAGCTTTACGGCGACACCGGCAACGACACCCTGATCGGTGGCGAGGGCGCCGACACGCTCAGTGGCGGCGACGACGACGACTCGATCTCGGGCGGGCTGGGCAATGACACCCTGGCCGGTGACGAGGGCGATGACACGATCGAGGGCGGCTCGGGCAACGACACCGCCGACGGCGGCGAGGGCAACGACTCGATGCTGGGCGGCGCGGGGCTTGACACGCTGCTGGGCAGCTCCGGCGACGACACCCTGCGCGGCGGCGGACAGGACGATCTGCTCGACGGTGGCGACCAGCAGGACAAGCTGTACGGCGACGCCGGCAAGGACACGCTCTCCGGCGGCAATGGCAACGATGTCCTGGTGGGCGGCGCCGACAACGACACGCTGGTGGGCGGCGAGCAGGACGACACCATGACCGG
>JAGWVN010000178.1 GCA_018970865.1 Betaproteobacteria bacterium | reverse complement strand
GCTCCGGGCGGCGCGGCCACGGCGCCCGCCGCCGGTGCTGTCGCCTCGGCATCGGCCGACATGGGCATCGAGGCCATCATGGCCCGCCGCTGTGTGTCCTGCCATGCCGCGCAGCCCACCCAGGCGGGGTTTGCGCAGGCGCCCAAGGGCGTGATGCTCGAGACCGTCGAGCAGCACCGCCAGCACGCCGCCAAGATCGCCGAGACCGTGGCCAGCCGCTACATGCCGATCGGCAATCTCACCGGCATGACCGATGCCGAGCGCGCGGCGGTGGCTGGCTGGTACGCGACGCTGGCTCGCTGAGCAGTGGCCGAAGCACCCCCGGGAGCCGGGGGTGTTTCAAATGCCGATTCGCTTCTCGAGAGCCTCCTGGGCAAGGGTATTGATGCTCTTGCCCTCTGCCTGCGCCGCAATGGCGAGGCGCTCGTGCAACTCCGGCGTGATCCGCAGATTGAATTTCCCGGAGTAGTTGCGCCGAGGTTCGATGCCTTTCTCGTTGCAGACTTCCAGGAATACCCTGAGGGACTTCCTGAACTCCGATCGGAGCTCCTTCGGCGTCTTTCCGTAGAAGTCGGCGCTGCCGTTGAGCCCGAGGATCTCACCTCTGAACAGATCCAGATCCGGGTCGTATTCGATCCGCGCGCTGTAGGCGTCGACAGTCATGATGTTCATGGTATGACCCCGTGTTGCTCCAGCCATTTCCGTACCGATGTCACCGCGCCCTTGTCGGTCTTGGGCGATGGGTGAGGTCAGTGAAATACCCGCACCTCGCCAAACAGCACGATGGCGACGCGGCTTCCCTCACGCTCGCTGATGTCAGCGCCAAGTCCTCCAAGGAGTGCTTCGATGTCCTTCCAGGCGATATTCGCGCTGGTGGGAGAAGCAAAGATTGCCTCCAGGGTTCGCCGGTGACTCTTTTTCACGATCAAATAGTACCGAAAAACGGTACCGAAAGGCGCATATTGCCGCGCGCATCAAGTCGCGCAGCGCCCCACAGCGGCGGGCACACGCTGTGGCGCGAGCGAGTCGGGCGCGCTGAGCAGCTGCGCCGCCACCGCCACCGCGATCACCGCCGGTTCCCGGCCGCTCACCCCGGGCAGGCCGATCGGGCACTGCAGCTCGGCTGCCCGATCGGGCGCCATGCCGCGTGCCCGCAGGCGCCGGCCGAAGGTGACGGCCTTGGTCTTCGAGCCGATCACCCCCACCCGCGCGAAGCGCGCCGCGTTCAGCGCCGCCTCGCACAGATCGAAGTCCAGCGCGTGGCTGTGGGTCATGATGAGCACATGGCAGTCATCGGGCAGGCCGCGCAGTTCGGCCACCGCCTCGGCTTGCGGGCAGGACACCAGCCCGACCAGGGGTGGGGCAAGTCCGATGCCGCCCGCCAGGGGCGCGCCCTGGTCATCGGCGGGCAAGGGGTCGAACCAGTGCAGGCGCACCGGCAGCGTGGCCAGCAGCGCGGCGAGCGCCCGCCCGACATGGCCGGCGCCGAACACCGCCACGCTCAGCCGGGTGGGCGCCGGTGGCCAGTGCGCCACCAGCGCGGCGTCGAGCCAGCGATAGCTCAGCCAGACCACCCCGCCGCAGCACTGGCCCAGACTCGGGCCGAGCGCGTGCCGCTGCGCGTCGGGAAGCGCTGCCCGCGCGGCCAGCGCGGCCTGGGCCGTCCGGATGGCCAGCCACTCGAGATGCCCGCCGCCGATGGTGCCGGCGGTGGCCTGCGCGGCCACCAGCAGGCGCGTGCCGGCCTCGCGCGGCGCCGAGCCCTCCACCCGCGTGATCTCCACCACCACCGCGGCCCGCCCCTCGGCGAGCCACTGCGCGGCGGTATCACGCAGCGGGTTCATGAGCCGCGCTGGCCGAGCGCGCGCAGCAGCGACATCGGGGTGCAGGGCGCATCCACCCGCGGCACGCCGCCGGTGTGGGCGGCCACCGCATCGCGCAGCGCCTCGAAGACCGAGATGGCGAGCATGAAGGGCGGCTCGCCCACCGCCTTGGAGCGCAGCACGGTGTCCTCGCGATTGGGCTGGGGCCACAGCCGCACCCGCAGGTGCTCAGGCACATCCCCGCTGGTGGGGATCTTGTAGGTGGACGGGGCGTGGGTGCGCAGCCGTCCCTGCGCGTCCCAGACCAGTTCCTCGCTGGTGAGCCAGCCCATGCCCTGCACGAAGCCGCCCTCGATCTGGCCGAGATCGATCGCGGGATTGATGCTGGTGCCGGCGTCGTGGAGGATGTCGACCGCCAGCACCCGGCTCTCGCCGGTGCGCACATCGAGCGCCACCTCGGTGCAGGCCGCGCCGTAGGCGAAGTAGAAGAAGGGCCGGCCGCTGAAGCTCGCCCTGTCGAAGTGGATCTTGGGCGTCTGGTAGAAGCCGTCGGACCAGAGCTGGATGCGCGCGTTGTAGGCCTCCTGCACCAGAGCCTGGAAGGGCTGACGGCCGGCGGGGCTGATCAGCTCGCCCCGGTGCAGCCGGACCTGCGACACCGGCACGCCCTCGCGCGCGGCGGCGAAGGCGAGCAGGCGCTCGCGGATGGCCACCGCCGCACGCTGGGCGGCGCGGCCGTTGAGGTCGGTGCCGCTGGAGGCCGCGGTGGCCGAGGCATTGGGCACGCGGTCGGTGTCGCTGGCGGTGATGCGCACCCGCTCAAGCGGCAGGCCGAGCTCGTCGGCCACGATCTGGCAGACCTTGGTGTGCAGCCCCTGGCCCATCTCGGTGCCGCCATGGTTCACCAGCACCGAACCGTCGGTGTAGACCGACACCACCGCGCCGGCCTGGTTGAACTGGGTGGCGTTGAACGAGATGCCGAACTTCACCGGCGTGAGCGCCAGTCCGCGCTTGAGCAGCGGGTGCGCGGCATTCCAGGCGGCCACCGCGGCCCGGCGTTCGGCATAGCGGCAGTCGCGGGCGAGCTCGGCGATCAGCTCGGGCGCGATGTTGTCCTCCACCGTCATGCCGTACTGCGTGGTGTTGCGCGGCGCCTCGCCGTAGAGGTTGCGCTGGCGCACCGTGAGCGGATCGAGGCCGAGGTGGCGGGCGATGTCGCCGAGCACCGCCTCGATGAGGATCATGCCCTGCGGGCCGCCGAAGCCGCGGAAAGCGGTGTTCGACTGGGTGTTGGTGCGGCAGCGCACCGACTCCACCGCGAGGTGCTCGAGGAAGTAGGCGTTGTCGATGTGGCTGAGCGCGCGATCGTTGACCGGCCCCGAGAGATCGGCGCTGAAGCCGCACTGGCTGGCCATGAACAGGCGCAGCGCCCGCAGCCGGCCGTCGGCCTCGAAGCCGGCGGTGTAGCGGTACAGGAAGTTGTGCCGCTTGCCGGTGATCATGAAGTCGTCGTCGCGATCCAGGCGCAGCTTCACCGGGCGACCGGTCTTGCGCGCCGCCAGCGCGGCCCACACCGCGAGATGCCCGGCCTGGGTCTCCTTGCCGCCGAAGCCCCCGCCCATGCGCCGGCAGACCACCTGCACCGCATGCAGGGGCAGGCCCATGGCATGCGCCACCCAGTGCTGCACCTCGCCGGGGTGCTGGCTGGCGGCATGCACCAGCCAGCCCTCGCCCTCCTGAGGGAGGGCCAGCGCGACCTGGCCCTCGAGGTAGAAGTGCTCCTGACCGCCCACGGTGAACTCGCCCGAGAGCCGGTGCGCGCTGGCCGCCAGCGCGGCGTCGGCATCCCCCCGAGCGAGACGCACGGTGGGCAGGACCTGCGC
>JAGWVN010000062.1 GCA_018970865.1 Betaproteobacteria bacterium | reverse complement strand
GGCTGCACCAAATCAAGCCACTGCGTATCCCGCCTCAACAGGCTGCGCAAACAGTGGTTGCAGCCTCCAATGTGGTGGTGCAGTTGATGCTGCATGGCATGCCGGCCGCTCAACTCAAAGCGGTGAATGCTCAGCTTCAGCAAGCTGTGTTGCTTGGCGTAAGAGGTCGATAAGACGCTGTTGGGTGCAGCCAAGCACCTGTTTGCGGACAGTTCGAATCCCTACCGCTCGCAGCCCGTACGAAACCTTGCTTTTCGCAAAAGCTCCTGACTTTTTTGCGGCAGTACGGCAACGGGGGTTACGGCAAAATCGCGTAACTCGCTGTTCCAATTGGTTTTTTCGAACTTACTCAGTCAGTTGGTTCTGAGCAGATCAGCGTCTCAATCGCGCTGAAGCCCCTGTATGAAGGGGCTTTCTTCAAGCTCTGGTCAGGAGGTGACCGAGAAAAGGTCAATCAGATCAACAGCTTGTCGGCCGCGTTTGAAAGACTGAAGATTTGAAGAAACTTTGCATGGCGGAGGGTGAGGGATTCGAACCCCCGGTAGGTTGCCCTACAACGGATTTCAAGTCCGCCGCATTCGACCGCTCTGCCAACCCTCCGGAACCGGTCTGACTATACCGCAGCGGCCGCGGCCTCAGCCCGAACGCCGTGGCGCGCGCAGCGTGCCAATGGTCAGCAAGGCCAGCACGCACAGCCCCGCGCCAACCAGGAAGGTGACCCTCGCACCGAAGGCATCCCAGAGGGCCCCGGCCAGCACGCTGGCCAGCAGCATGGCCGCGCCGCAGGCGAGGTTGAACAGACCGAAGGCCGTGCCGCGCAAATGCGCGGGCGCCACCTCGGCCACCATCGCCGAGAGCAGTCCCTGGGTCATGCCGAGGTGCACGCCCCAGAGCAGCACGCCGGCCAGCAGCACGGCGAGATGATCGGCCAGACCGAGCAGGCAATCGGCAATCACCAGCACCATCACGCCGGCTGCAAGCAGCAGACGATGGTCGACACGATCTGCCAGGCGACCGAAGGGGAAGGCGCACACCGCATAGGCAAGGTTCATCGCCACCATCACCAGCGGCACGAGCGCGATCGTCATGCCGAGGTCCTGCGCGCGCAGCACCAGGAAGGCCTCGCTGAACCGCGCCAGCGTGAAGATCGCGCCCACCAGCGCCAACCGCCAGAAAGGCGCGCCCAGCTGGGCCAGGGCCTCGCGCCGCAAGGGGTTGCCAGCCGGTGGGGCCGGAGGGCGTTCGGGCTCCTTGACGCCCACGGCCAGCAGCAGCACGCAGATCAGCGCCGGGACGCAGGCAGCCCAGAACACTGCCCGGAAATCACCCGACCACCACAGCATCAGCGCGGTGGCCAGCAGCGGGCCGCTGAAGGCGCCGACCGTGTCGAGGGATTGCCTCAGGCCGAACGCCGCGCCCCGAATCGCCGGCGGACTGAGATCGGCCACCATCGCATCGCGCGGCGCGCCGCGGATGCCCTTGCCGACGCGGTCGATGAAGCGGGCGGCAATCACCAGACCCACCCCGCCCGCCAGCGCGAACAGCGGCTTGGCGGCAGCCCCCAGGCCATAGCCGAGCAGGGCCAGGCCCTTGCGACGACCGATCCAGTCGCTCAACGCACCCGAGAAGATCTTGACCACCAGCGCGGTGGCCTCCGCCATGCCCTCGACCACCCCCACCATGAGCATGCTCGCGCCCAGCCCGCTTACCAGGAAGAGCGGCAGCAGGCTGTGGATCATCTCGGAGGAGACATCCATGAACAGGCTGACGAAGCCGAGCACCCAGACGCCTCGCGGAATCGGCGGCCGGGGCGACGCTGACGGCTCGGTCATGGCCACTCAGTCGGCCCGCTCGATGCGGGGTGTCGTCTCGGGCATGAGCGGCGACCGGCTGCGCAGCCAGGCAAGCAGGGCATCGAGATCCTGTGCGCCACCGAGGCGATCCCGGCCCTCGGTGAAGAGGCTGAAGCCATCACCGCCCTCCGCCAGGAAGCTGTTGACGGTGACCCGGTAGCGGCGCGCCGGCTCGATCGGCTCGCCGTGCAGCCTGAGCGAGCCGGGCACCACCCGGGCGCCAGCCGGCGCGCGCGCATCCCAGCGGTAGTGGAAGCCGGCGGAGGGCTGGAGGATTCGCGCCCGATCACGGTTCGCGCCGGTCCACTGCTGCTCGAGCACGGCCAGCAGTTGTGCGCCGCTCAGGCTCATGGTGACCAGGCTGTTGCCGAAGGGCTGCATCGCAAAGGCGTCGCCATAGCTCACCACACCCTCGGGGTTTCGCGGGCGCAGTTCCGCCCGCACCCCGCCGGGGTTCATCAGCGCGATCTGCGCGCCGCCCTCGGTCGCGCCACGGGTGGCGGCGAGCTGGGCGTCGGCCACCAGCCTGCCCGCGGGGCTGTCGCCACCGGGCGCGGCCGCGAGCGTGGCCGGCGCGAGCAGGCGGCCCACCTCGCGCGCGCTGCGCGGCGCGGCCAGCGCCGCATAGTGGGCCACCCGGGCGGCCACCGTGGCATCCGGGGGAACGACGGCCACTGCCCCGCGATCCGCCGCCCGGGCATCCAGGCCATTGGCCACGGGCCGATTGATCGCCCGCACCGAACCGCGGATCACATCGCCGCTGGCCGGATCGAGCAGCAGATCGACTTCGGACAGCAGCCGGCCGTAGGAGCCGCCCTGAATCACCCGGATGCCTCGGCGCACGCAGTTGTAGACCTGATGGGTGTGCCCGGAGAGCACCAGATCGACCGCAGGGTCGAGCCGATCGATGATCTGGAAGATCTCGCCGCGCGCCTGGCTGCAATCGCCCTCGTGGCCGGGCCCGGCCTGCGCTGCGCCGCCCTCGTGCACCAGTGCGATGATCGCTTCCACGCCCTGCTCACGCAGCACCCTCACCTGCCGGTTGATGGCCTGCGCCTCATCCTCGAAGCGCAGCCCGCTCACCCCCGCAGGCGACACGATGGTGGGCGTGGTGCGGGTGACCGCACCCACCAGACCCACCCGGACCGCTCCGATACGCCGAACCAGCGCCGGCGGCAGCACCGGCTGGCCTGCCACATCGACCACATTGGCGCCAAGCATGGTGAAGCGCGCGCCCGGGAACCGCCCCTCGGGCCCGGCGCAGCTGTCCAGGGGCGACTCGGGCACCGGCGCCGCGCAGCCGCCGCGGATGAGCCGCATGAGCTCGGCCACGCCCTTGTCGAACTCGTGATTGCCGACCACATTGGCGTCCAGCCCGATGAGGTTCATCACCTCGATGGTCGGCTCGTCACGAAAGAGCGCCGAGGTGAGCGGACTGGCCCCCACCAGATCGCCGGTGGACAGCACCAGCGCATGCGGCACCCCGGCGCGACGCTGCGCGATCAGGGCAGCGAGATGGGCTGCGCCCCCGGCCCGAAGCCGGCGTGGCATGCCATCCTGCGGATCAGGCACATCCACCGTGCCGCTCTCGGCCGCAAGCAGATGACCGTGGAAGTCATTGAACGCAAGCAGCCTCAGCGGCACCGGCGCGGGCCGGTTCACGCAGCCGGCCAGACCGAGCACCAGACAGAAGAGGCCCGCTGCCAGGCCCAGGATGCGCCGCGTGGACACGGCAGGCACAGTCAGCCGAGATCGAAGGAGGGCCAGTCCCATTGGCCGCTCGTCAGGCGATCGAGCCAGTGCACGGCGATCTGTGTCTTGACATCGGTGAGGCGGCCAGCGCGCAGTTCATCCATCAGCCAGCCCAGGGTGACGATGTCGATCTCGAGGAACTCGCCCTCGTCGAGCTGGCGACCGACCTGCTCGAGATCGCGAGCCAGAAAGATGTCCAGGAACTCGTCGGCGAAGCCGATGGCCGGGTGGATGCGGGTGAGTAGCGCCCACTCGCGAGCCCGGTAACCGGTCTCTTCGGTGAGTTCACGCCGCGCGGTCTGCAGCGAGGTTTCACCCGGGTCGAGCTTGCCGGCAGGGATCTCGACGAAGGTGCTGCGCAGCGGGTAGCGGAACTGGCGCTCGACCAGCACGCGGCCATCGGGAAAGAGCGGCACGATGGCCGCAGCGCCCGGGTGAACCACATATTCGCGGCCGGAAGTGCGGCCATCGGGCATGCGCACCCGGTCACGGCGGATCTTGAGGAAGTGCCCCTCGTAGGCCACCTCGCTGGCCAGGGTGGTCTCCTCGAGGCGGCTGCTCATGGGGTCCGCCGGGCTCAGCTCGCCAGCGCCTGGCGGATGGCGTTCAGACAGGCGCTCATCAGCGGCGAGGGCAACACGCCCAGCAGCAGCACCAGCGCGCCGTTCACGCCCATGGCCGCGCGCGCGGCTGCGCCGGGCGCCAGCAGCGCGGTGTCTTCCGGCTCGTCGAAGTAGATGGTCTTGACCACACGCAGGTAGTAGAAGGCGCCCACCAGCGAGGCAAGCACCGCCAGCACCGCCAGCCAGATCATGCCCGCCGCCACCACCGACTGGATCACCGCCAGCTTGGCGTAGAAACCCACCGTGGGCGGGATGCCGGCCAGCGAGAACATCAGCACCAGCGCCACCAGCGCCATCCAGGGGCTGCGCCGGTTCAGGCCGCGCAGATCGGAGATCTCCTCGGCCTCGAAGCCGGCGCGCGCCATCATCTGGATCAGACCGAAAGTGCCCAGCGTGGTGAGCACATAGGTGATGATGTAGAAGAGCGATCCGCTGTAGGCCTCGGGAGCGCCCTTCGGATCTCCGCCGACCACGCCCGAGAGCAGCCCGAGCAGCACGAAGCCCACCTGCGCAATGGTGGAGTAGGCGAGCATGCGCTTGAGGTTGGTCTGGGCGATGGCCACCAGATTGCCCACCACCAGCGAGGCCACCGAGAGCACGGTGAGCATCTGCTGCCAGTCGGCGGCCACGCCGATCAGGCCCTCGGCCAGGATGCGGAAGGCAATCGCGAAGGCCGCAAGCTTGGGCGCGCCGGCGATGAGCAGGGTGACCGCGGTGGGCGTGCCGTGATAGACATCGGGCACCCACATGTGGAAAGGCACCGCGCCGAACTTGAAGGCCAGGCCCGCCACGATGAACACCACCCCGAAGACCATCACGGTGCGGTTGGCCTGACCGGTGGCGATCGCCTTGGCAATGTCGGGCAGGTCGAGGCTGCCGGTTCCGCCGTAGAGCATCGACATGCCATAGAGCAGAAAGCCCGAGGCCAGCGCGCCCAGCACGAAGTACTTGATGGCGGCCTCGGTGGCCCGGCCGGAGTCGCGCCGCAGCGCGGCCAGCGCGTAGAGCGAGAGCGACATCAGCTCAAGCCCCATGTAGGTCACCAGCAGGTTGTTCGACGAGATCATCACCATCTGGCCGAGCAGCGAGAACAGCGCCAGGGTGTAGAACTCGCCACGGTACATCTGCCGTTCGGCGATGTAGGCGCGGGCATAGAGCAGCGTGACCGCGGTGGCCACGCAGGCGCACAGCTTGAGCAGCCGCGCGAACTCGTCGGCCACATACATGCCGTTGAAGGCGTACTCGGTGGGCGAGCCGGTCTGGGAAAGCACGGCGAAGAAAGGCGCGAACAGCGCGATCAGGGCCAGGCGGTCGATGCCGGACACGGGAGCGCCGCGGCCGCGCACCACATCGGCAATCAGCACCACGCAGGCCACCAGCAGCAGCACGATCTCGGGCAGGGCCGCGAGCAGGTTGAGCTTGTCCATCGGGATCACCTGATCTTCGAGACCGAGACGTGCTTGAGCAGCGCCGTCACCGAGGCATCGGTGGCATCGGTCATCGGTCGGGGCGCAACACCCATCCAGAGCACCGCCACCGCCATCACCGCAAGCATCCAGAACTCGCGGCGGTTGACATCGTTGAGCTGGGCCACGTGCTCATTGGCCACGGCACCGAACACCACCCGCTTGTACATCCACAGGGAATAGGCCGCGCCGAGGATCAGCGTGGCGGCCGCGCCGAAGGCGATCCAGAAGTTGAACTGCACCGCGCCGAGGATCACCAGGAACTCGCCCACGAAGCCCGAGGTGGCCGGCAGGCCGCAGTTGGCCATGGTGAAGAAGAGGAAGAAGGCCGCGAACATGGGCATGGTGTTGACCACGCCGCCGTAGTCGGCAATGCGCCGCGAGTGCATGCGGTCGTAGAGCACGCCGATGCACAGGAACATGGCGCCGGAGATGAAGCCGTGCGAGATCATCTGCAGGATGGCGCCCTGCACCCCGAGCGGGTTGAACATGAAGAAGCCCAGGGTGACGAAGCCCATGTGCGCGATGGAGGAGTAGGCCACCAGCTTCTTCATGTCGGTCTGCACCAGCGCCACCAGGCCGATGTAGACCACCGCGATCAGCGACAGGGTGATCACGAAGCCCGCCAGCTCGTGGCTGGCATCGGGCGCGATCGGCATGGAGAATCGCAGGAAACCGTAGGCGCCAAGCTTGAGCATGATGGCCGCCAGCACCACCGAGCCGCCGGTGGGCGCCTCCACGTGGGCATCGGGCAGCCAGGTGTGCACCGGCCACATCGGCACCTTGACCGCGAAGGCAGCCATGAAGGCGAGGAAGATCGGTACCTGCTCGGCCATGCTCAGCGGCAGGGCATGCCAGTCGGGGATCGAGAAGGAGCCCGACTTGAGGTAGAGGTAGATCAGCGCGACCAGCGTGAGCAGCGAGCCGAGCAGGGTGTAGAGAAAGAACTTGAAGGCCGCGTACACCCGGTTGGGGCCGCCCCAGACGCCGATGATGATGTACATCGGGATGAGGGTGGCTTCGAAGAACACGTAGAACAGCAGGCCGTCCAGGGCGCTGAACACGCCGATCATGAGCCCCGAGAGGATCAGGAACGCGGCCATGTACTGCGCGACACGGTCTTCGATCACCTCCCAGCCGGCGATGACGACGATCACCGTGATGAAGGCGGTGAGCGGCACGAACCACATCGACAGGCCGTCCACACCCAGATGGTAATGGGCTCCGAAACGCTCGATCCAGGGCAGCTTCTCGGTGAACTGGAAATCGGCGGTGCTGCCGTCGAAGCCGGCGACGATCGACAGCGTGGGCAGCAGCCCGAGCAGCGCGCCGGCAAGGGCCACGCCGCGCACCACGCCGCGGTTGCGGTCGTTGCCCACCGCCAGCAGGAAGCCGCCGACCAGGATCGGGATCCAGATCGCGGCACTCAGGAAGGGGAAACCGGCACTCATGGCGAAAGAGAACTCCAGAATCGTTCAGCGCTTGATCAGGGGCACGAACCACCAGAGCAGCACCGCCACGCCGGCGATCATCACGACCGCGTAGTGATAGATGAGACCCGACTGCACGATGCGCACCAGCGAGGCGATCCAGCCGGTGACCCGAGCCGAGCCATTGACCGCCAGGCCGTCGATGAGCACCTGGTCACCCGCCTTCCACAGGCCGGTGCCGAGCAGACGCGCGCCGCCGGCGAAGACCACCTCGTTGATGCGGTCCATGTAGTACTTGTTCTCGAGCAGCCGGTTGATGCCGCCGGTGGCATTGCGGATGGCTGCGGGCAGCGCCGGATTGACCAGGTAGCAGTACCAGGCAAAGGCCACGCCCGCCACCGCCAGCCAGAAGGGCAGCGTGCTCAGCGCATGGGTGGCCATGCCTGCCCAGCCGTGGAAATGGGTGGCCAGTTCGGCCATCGCCGGGTGGCGCTCGGCCACGGTGATGACACCCTTGAAGTAGTCGCCAAACAGCATGGGTCCGATGGCGATGGCGCCGATCAGCACCGAGGGAATGGCCAGCAGCACGAGCGGCAGGGTGACCACCAGCCGCGACTCGTGCGGGCGGTCGTTGGGGCCCAGGCCATGATGGCCGTGATCGTCGTGGGCTGCAGGGTCATCGTGCGCGGCATGATCGTCGTGCGCGGCGTGCGCGTCATGCGCGCCATGCCCCTGCCCTGCCTGCATCCAGCGCTCCTTGCCGTGGAAGACCAGGAAGTACATGCGGAAGGAGTAGAAGGCGGTGACGAACACGCCAGCCACCACGGCGAAGTAGGCGAAGCCGGCGCCGGGCACATTGGCGAGCTTCACCGCCTCGATGATCGAGTCCTTGGAGTAGAAGCCCGAGAAGAACGGCGTGCCGATCAGAGCGAGCGAGCCCAGCAGCGAGGTGATCCAGGTGATCGGCATGTACTTGCGCAGGCCACCCATGTTGCGGATGTCCTGGTCATGGTGCATGCCGATGATCACCGAGCCGGCAGCGAGGAACAGCAGCGCCTTGAAGAAGGCATGGGTCATGAGGTGGAAGATCGCCACCGAATACGCCGAGGCGCCCAGGGCCACCGTCATGTAGCCGAGCTGCGAGAGCGTGGAGTAGGCCACCACCCGCTTGATGTCGTTCTGGATGATGCCCAGGAAGCCCATGAACAGCGCGGTGATCGCGCCGATGGTGATGACAAAGCCCAGCGCGGTGTCGGAGAGCTCGAAGAGCGGCGACATCCGCGCCACCATGAAGATGCCCGCGGTGACCATCGTGGCAGCGTGGATCAGCGCCGAGATCGGCGTGGGACCTTCCATGGAGTCGGGCAGCCAGACATGCAGCGGGAACTGCGCCGACTTGCCCATGGCGCCGATGAACAGGCAGATGCAGGTGACGGTCATGAGCGACCAGTCGGTGCCGGGGATGATCTGCACGCTCTTGTTGGCCAGGCCGGGCGCCGCCTTGAAGGCCTCGGCGTAGTCCATGGTGCCGAAGTAGGCCAGCACCAGCCCGATGCCCAGCGCAAAGCCGAAGTCACCCACCCGGTTGACCAGGAAGGCCTTCATGTTGGCGAAGATGGCCGTGGGCCGCGTATACCAGAACCCGATCAGCAGATACGACACCAGGCCGACCGCTTCCCAGCCGAAGAACAGCTGCAGGAAGTTGTTGGACATCACCAGCATCATCATCGAGAAGGTGAACAGCGAGATATAGGCGAAGAAGCGCTGGTAGCCGTCGTCGTCCTCCATGTAGCCGATGGTGTAGACATGGACCATCAGCGACACGAAGGTCACCACGCACATCATGGTGGCGGTGAGGGTGTCGACCAGGAAGCCCACCTCGAGGCGCAGATCACCGATCACCGCCCAGGTGTAGAGCGTGCCGTTGAAGGTGTTGCCCGCCATCACATCGAGGAAGGTGACCACCGAGGCCGCCAGCGACACCGCCACGCCCAGGATGGTGACGGTGTGCGCGCCCGCGCGACCGATGCGCCGGCCGAAGAATCCGGCCAGCACCGCGCCGACCAGCGGCGCGAAGGCCGCAAGCAAATAGGCCGTCTTCATGCGCCCTTCCTATCCCTTGAGCTCGTCGAGATCCTCGACATTGATCGTCTCGAGGTTGCGGAACAGCACCACGAGGATCGCCAGGCCGATCGCCGATTCGGCGGCGGCCACGGTGAGGATGAAGAAAACGAAGATCTGCCCGGCCGCGTCTCCGAGGAAGTGCGAGAACGCCACGAAGTTGAGGTTGACCGCCAGCAGCATCAGCTCGATGGCCATCAGGATGATGATCACATTGCGCCGGTTCAGGAAGATGCCGACGACGCTGATCGCGAACAGGATCGCGCCGAGCACCAGGTAATGGGCGAGGGTGAGGCTCATTGCGCGGGATCCTTGGGCCGGCCGGGCATGCGCACCATGCGGATGCGGTCGGCAGCGCGCACCCGCACCGCCGCAGCCGGATCGTTGTAGCGGGAATCCTTGCGGCGCCGCAGGGTCAGCGCGATGGCGGCCACGATTGCCACCAGCAGCACCACGGCGGCGATCTCGAAGGGGTAGACATACTCGGTGTAGAGCAGCGTGCCCAGGGCCTTGGTGTTGCTGTAGCCCGCCGGCACCGGCGGGGCGTCAGCATCGCGCACCCCGGAGAAGGTGGCCATGAGGACCGCGGCCAGTTCGAGAACCACCACCACGCCCACGAAGAGCGCCACCGGCAGGTTGCGCCAGAATCCCTGGCGCATCTGGTCGAGGTTGATGTCGAGCATCATCACCACGAACAGGAACAGCACCATCACCGCGCCCACATAGACCAGCACCAGGGTGATGGCGAGGAACTCGGCCTTGAGCAGCATCCAGATGGCCGCCGCGGTGCAGAAGGTGAGCACCAGGAACAGCGCGGCGTGCACCGGGTTGCGGGCGGTGACCACGCGCAGCGCCGAGACCACGGTGATGGCCGCAAACAGGTAGAAGAGGAAGGTCTTGGGATCCATGATGCTGGGCGGGTGTGGGGGCGACGGCGCGCTCAGCGGAAGCGCGCGTCCGCCTCCCGGGCCTTGGCGATATCGGCTTCGTAGCGGTCTCCCACGGCCAGCAGCATCTCCTTGGTGAAGTAGAGATCGCCGCGCTTCTCGCCGTGGTACTCGTGGATGTGGGTCTCGACGATCGAGTCCACCGGGCAGGACTCTTCGCAGAAGCCGCAGAAGATGCACTTGGTGAGGTCGATGTCGTAGCGGGTGGTGCGGCGGCTGCCGTCATCGCGGACATCGGACTCGATGGTGATCGCCATGGCGGGGCACACCGCCTCGCACAGCTTGCAGGCGATGCAGCGCTCCTCGCCATTGGGGTAGCGGCGCAGCGCGTGCAGGCCGCGGAAGCGCGGCGACATGGGGGTCTTTTCCTCGGGGTACTGCAGCGTGATCTTGCGCGCGAAGAAGTAGCGCCCGGTCAGGCGCATGCCCTTGAGGAGCTCGGTGAGCATGAAGCTCGAAAGAAAGTCCCGGACTGCTTGCATGGTGGACCCGTTCTATCGGCGAAGCCGTCAGTTCCAGATGTTCCAGGGGGTCTGCATCCAGATCGCGACCACGACCAGCCAGACCAGCGTCACCGGAATGAAGATCTTCCAGCCCAGCCGCATGATCTGGTCATAGCGGTAGCGCGGGAAGGAGGCGCGGAACCAGATGAACATCGAGACCATGACGAAGGTCTTGATGCCCAGCCAGATCCAGCCGGGAATCCAGTTGACCACCGGCCAGTCGACCGGGGGATACCAGCCGCCCAGGAACATGATCGCCGCCAGCATGGAGATCAGGATCATGTTGGCGTACTCGGCCAGGAAGAAGATGGCAAACGCCATGCCCGAGTACTCGATCATGTGGCCGGCCACGATCTCGGATTCGCCTTCGACCACATCGAAGGGGTGGCGGTTGGTCTCGGCCACGCCCGACACGAAATACACCACGAACACCGGCAGCAGCGGCAGCCAGTTCCAGGACAGGAAGTTCAGGCCCATGTCGGCGAACATGCCGCGGCCCTGCCCGAGCACGATCTCGGTCATGTTCAGGCTGCCCGAGACCATGAGCACCACCACCAGCGCGAAGCCGATCGCGAGCTCGTAGGACACCATCTGGGCCGACGCGCGCATGGCGCCCAGGAAGGCGTACTTCGAGTTGGAGGCCCAACCGGCGATGATCACGCCATAGACCTCGAGCGAGGTGATGGCCATGAGGAACAGCAGGCCGGCATTGATGTTGGCCAGCGCCATCTCGGGGCCGAAGGGCACCACCGCCCAGGCCGCCAGCGACGGCATGATGGTCATCACCGGGGCGATCACATACAGCAGGCGGTTGGCCTGGCTGGGAACGATGATCTCCTTGGTGAGCAGCTTGAGCGCGTCGGCGATCGGCTGCAGCAAGCCGAAGGGCCCCACCCGGTTGGGCCCCAGGCGGATGTGCATGTAGCCGATCATCTTGCGTTCCCAGAGCGTGAGGTAGGCCACGCAGCCCAGCAGGGGCAGCACCACCAGCACGATCTTGAACAGGTTCCAGACCACCGGCCAGGCCGAGCCGAACAGGCCCTGCCCGGCGGTGGTGATCTGCAGCAGCAAAGCGTCCATGGGCGTCCTCGGGCTCAGGCCTTGCGCACGGTGACCGCGCCGAACATCGACGCGAGGCCTGCGGTGCTGGCATGCGCGGTGGCCAGCCACACCGTGCCCGGCGCCACCGAGGCATCGGCACGCACGGGCACCATTGCCTCGCCATCGCCCTGGCTCACGCGGGCCATGTCGCCGTCGGCCAGGCCGAGCGCCGCGAGCGACTCGGGGTGCAGCACCGCCACCGGGGCCTGGGCGGCACGGGTGCGCTGCAGGCTCTCGGCGCGACGCAGCACCGGATCGGCGCCGTAGGGCATGACATGCGCGACCCGCTCGAGCTGGCCTGTGGGCAGCGCGGCCGGGGTGATCACGCCCAGGGTGGCGAGATCGGCCGGCGCGGCATTGGACAGGCGCTCGGCCACCGGCCGGGCCAGAACCCTGTCGCGCACCTGCTCGGGGTTGTCGGCATCGAAGCCCGGGATGTCGAGCAGGTTGCCCAGCACCCGCAGCACCTTCCAGGCGGGGCGGGCCTCGCCGAGCGGACGCACCACGCCGTTGAAGGACTGGACCAGGCCCTGGGTGTTGACGAAGGTGCCGGCGGTCTCGGTAAAGGGCGTGACCGGCAGCAGGCAGTCGGCCACGGCGCGCAGCTCGGGGGAATCAAAGGCGGTGAGCGCGATCACGGTGCGGGCGGCGCCCATCGCGGCGCTGGCCACCTGCGGCATGCCGTGGTCGAGCCCCGGCTCGAGGCCGAGCAGCACATAGGCCGAGAGCGGCTGCTGCACCATCTCGCGGGCATTGAGGCCGCCCGGGCCGGGCAGCGCGCCGGCGAGATGCCCGCCCACGCTGTTGGCGGCTTCGCCGATCACGCCCAGGCTCGCGCCGGTGAGTTCGGCGATGGCATGCCCCAGGCGCGCGATGGCCGCGTAGCGATCGCACTGGACCGCGGCATTGCCCAGCCACAGCGCCTTGCGCTCGCCGGTGTCGAAGGCCGTGGCGATGGCCTGCTCGGCGGCATCGGGTTCGATGCCGGCCAGCGGGCCGGGCACCGGCTGACCGCGCGCGCGCAGCAGCGCCACCAGAACGCCCGCCAGGGTGCGCACCCAGCGGCTGGGCGCCACGGTGGCGCGCGCCGCCACCGGCATGAGCAGGTCTTCGGCCACGGCATGCACCACCGACACGCGGGCGCCGCGACGCACCGCAGCCCGCACCCGCGCCGCCAGCAGCGGATGATCCTTGCGCAGGAAGGAGCCGACGAGCAGCAGGGACTGGAGGTTGCCCACTTCGGCCACCGGCATGCCCAGCCAGGGCGCGCCTGCCGCGCTGGCATCGAGCGCGAAGTCGCGCTGACGCAGACGGTGATCGATGTTCTCGGAGCCCAGGCCGCGAGCCAGCTGCGCGAGCAGCGCGAGCTCTTCCAGCGTGGAGCCGGGCGCGGCCAGCGCGCCGATGGCCTTGCCGCCGGCGGTTCGGCGGATGTCGGCCAGGGCATGCGCGGCGTAATCGAGCGCCGTGGGCCAGTCGACCTCGTGCCAGCGACCGTCCTGCTTGATCTGCGGCCGCTGCAGACGATCCGAGGCGTTCAGGCCTTCATACGAGAAACGGTCACGGTCGGCGATCCAGCACTCGTTGACGGCCTCGTTTTCGAAGGGCACCACCCGCATCACGCGGTTGGCCTTCACCTGGACCACCAGGTTGGCGCCGAGCGAGTCATGGGGCGACACCGACCGGCGACGCACCAGCTCCCAGGTGCGCGCGCTGTAGCGGAAGGGCTTGCTGGTGAGCGCGCCCACCGGGCAGACATCGATCATGTTGCCCGAGAGCTCGGAATCGACCGAGCGACCGACGAAGCTCATGATCTCGGAGTGCTCGCCGCGACCGGCCATGCCCAGCTCCATGACGCCGGCGATCTCCAGGCCGAAGCGCACGCAGCGGGTGCAGTGGATGCAGCGGCTCATCTCCTCGGCCGACACCAGCGGGCCGAGCGGCTTGTGGAAGACCACCCGCTTGGCTTCCTCGTAGCGCGAGGTGGATCCGCCGTAGCCCACGGCGAGGTCCTGCAGCTGGCATTCGCCGCCCTGGTCGCAGATGGGGCAATCCAGCGGGTGGTTGATGAGCAGGAACTCCATCACCCCCTTCTGGGCCTTGACCGCCTTCTCGGAGGCGGTCCAGACCTTCATGCCGTTGGTGACCGGTGTGGCGCAGGCCGGCATCGGCTTGGGCGCCTTCTCGACATCGACCAGGCACATGCGGCAGTTGGCCGCGATGGAGAGCTTCTTGTGGTAGCAGAAGTGCGGCACATAGATGCCGAGCTGGTTGGCGGCATGCATGACCATGCTGCCTTCGGCCACTTCGACCTTCTTGCCGTCGATTTCGAGTTCAAGCATTGCGTTCGCGCGCCCGATCGGTGTCCGTGAAGTTCGCGTGCATCAGGTGTAGGCAGGGACCATGCAGGTCTTGTGCTCGATGTGGTAGGCGAACTCGTCCCAGTAGTGCTTGAGGAAAGCCCGCACCGGCATGGCCGCGGCGTCACCCAGCGCGCAGATGGTGCGGCCCTGGATGTTGTCGGCCACCTGGTTGAGCCGGTCGAGGTCCTCGCGACGGCCCTCGCCGTGCTCGATGCGGTTGACCATGCGGTAGAGCCAGCCGGTGCCCTCACGGCACGGCGTGCACTGGCCGCAGCTTTCCTCGTAGTAGAAGTACGACAGGCGCAACAGCGACTTCACCGCGCAGCGCGAGTCGTCCATCACGATGACCGCGCCCGAGCCGAGCATGCTGCCGGCCTTGGCGATGGAGTCGTAGTCCATGTCGGTGGCCATCATGATGTCGGCCGGCAGCACCGGCATCGAGGAGCCGCCCGGGATCACCATCTTGAGCTGGCGCCCGGCACGAACGCCACCGGCCAGTTCGAGCAGCTTGGCAAACGGCGTGCCCAGCGGGATCTCGTAGTTGCCCGGCCGATTCACATCACCCGACACCGAGAAGACCTTGGTGCCGCCGTTGTTGGGCTTGCCCGCGGCGAGGTACTGCGCCCCGCCGTTGCGGATGATCCAGGGCACCGCCGCGAAGGTCTCGGTGTTGTTGATGGTGGTGGGCTTGCCATACAGGCCAAAGCTCGCCGGGAACGGCGGCTTGAAGCGCGGCTGGCCCTTCTTGCCCTCGAGGGACTCGAGCAGCGCGGTCTCTTCGCCGCAGATATAGGCACCGTAGCCGTGGAAGGCATGCAGCTGGAAGGAGAAGTCGGAGCCGAGGATGCGATCGCCGAGCAGACCGGCGTCACGGGCTTCGTCGAGGGCCTGCTCGAAGCGCTCGTAGACCTCGAAGATCTCGCCGTGGATGTAGTTGTAGCCCACCGAGATGCCCATCGCGTAGGCCGCGATGATCATGCCCTCGATGACGATGTGCGGGTTGTACCGCAGGATGTCGCGGTCCTTGAAGGTGCCGGGCTCGCCCTCGTCGGAATTGCAGACCAGGTACTTCTGGCCCGGGAACTGACGCGGCATGAAGCTCCACTTCAGGCCGGTGGGGAAGCCCGCGCCGCCACGACCGCGCAGCGATCCGGCCTTGAGTTCGGCAATCACCTGCTCGGGGGTGATGCCTTCGCTGATGATCCGGCGCAGCGCCTGGTAGCCCTCGCGCGACTGGTAGTCAGCCAGCCGCCAGGCATCGGGCGAGTTCAGGCCCGCGAAGATCTGCGGGTTGATGTGCCGATCATGGAAACAGGTTTCCATCGCCTGCACGCGGGCGAGATCGGCGCGAAAGTCTTGGGCTCCCATGACTGCCTCAGGCCTTACCTTTGAGTTCGTCGATCAGGGCGTCGATGCGGTCGGCGCTCATGAAACTGCACATGCGCTGGTTGTTGACCAGCATGACCGGTGCGTCGCCGCAGGCGCCCTGGCACTCGCTCTCCTTGAGCGTGAACAGGCCATCGGGCGTGGTCTCGTTGTAGTCGATGCCGAGCTTGGCCTTGAGGTACTCGCCCGCCTTGGCGCCATCGCGCAGCGCGCAGGGCAGGCAGGTGCACACCGCCAGCTTGAAGCGGCCCACCGGCCGGGTGTCGTACATGTTGTAGAAGGTGGCCACCTCCCAGACCGCGATCGGCGGCATGCCCAGAACGCGGGCGACATCCTCGACCACCGCCTCTGAGACCCAGCCGATCTCCTTCTGGGCGATGGCCAGCGCCGCCATCACCGCCGACTGCTTCTGGTCAGGCGGGAACTTCGCGACCTCGCGGTCGATCCGGGCGTACGACGCCTCGGAGAGCAGCTTCGCGGCTTGGGGGACGGCACTCATCTCGGGTTCCAGCGCGGGTGGGGGTCTCAGCGATCGATCTCGCCGAACACGATGTCCTGCGTGCCGATGATGGTGACCACATCGGCAATCATGTGGCCGCGCGACATCTCGTCCAGCCCCTGCAGGTGGGCATAGCCGGGGGCGCGGATCTTCAGGCGATAGGGCTTGTTGGCGCCGTCGGACACCAGGTAGATGCCGAACTCGCCCTTGGGATGCTCGATGGCGGCGTAGCACTCGCCGCTGGGAACATGAAAGCCCTCGGTGAAGAGCTTGAAGTGGTGGATGAGGTCTTCCATGTGGGTCTTCATGCCCACGCGGGAAGGCGGCGCCACCTTGTGGTTGTCGGACATCACCGGTCCGGGATTGTTGCGCAGCCACTCCACGCACTGGCGAACGATGCGGTTGCTCTCGCGCATCTCGGCCACCCGCACCAGGTAGCGGTCATAGCAGTCGCCGTTGCGCCCGACCGGAATGTCGAAGTCGAGCAGGTCATAGACCTCGTAGGGCTGGGTCTTGCGCAGATCCCAGGCCACGCCCGAACCGCGCAGCATCGGGCCGGTGAAGCCGAGCGCCTTGGCGCGCTCGGGGGAGACCACGCCGATGCCCACCAGCCGCTGCTTCCAGATGCGGTTGTCGGTGAGCAGGGTCTCGTACTCGTCCACACAACCGGGGAAGCGGTTGGTGAAGGCCTCGATGAAGTCGAGCATCGAGCCTTCGCGGTCGCGGTTGTACTCCTTGAGCGCGGCCTCGTTGCGCAGCCGGCTCTCGCGCAGCCTGGGCATCTGCTCGGGCAGGTCGCGATAGACGCCGCCCGGCCGGTAATAGGCCGCGTGCATGCGCGCGCCCGAGACCGCCTCGTAGCAGTCCATGAGGTCTTCGCGCTCGCGGAAGGCATAGAGGAACACCGCCATGGCGCCGACATCGAGGCCGTGCGCGCCGATCCAGAGCAGGTGGTTCAGGATGCGGGTGATCTCGTCGAACATCACCCGGATGTACTGGGCGCGCAGCGGCACCTCGACACCGAGCAGCTTCTCGATGGCCATCACATAGGCGTGCTCGTTGCACATCATGGACACATAGTCCAGACGGTCCATGTACGGCACGTTCTGCAGATAGGTGCGGGTCTCGGCGAGCTTCTCGGTGCCGCGATGCAGCAGGCCGATGTGCGGATCGGCGCGCTGAACCACCTCGCCATCGAGCTCGAGCACCAGCCGCAGCACGCCGTGGGCGGCGGGATGCTGCGGCCCGAAATTCAGGGTGTAGTTCTTGATGTCTGCCATGGCTGTGCTCGGGCGGCTCAGCGGCCGGCGCCGTATCCTTCCTCACGGATCACCCGCGGGATGTTCTCGCGCGGCTCGATCGACACCGGCTGATAGACCACCCGCTTCTGTTCGGGGTCGTAACGCATTTCCACGAAGCCCGACACCGGGAAGTCCTTTCGGAAGGGATGCCCGACGAAGCCGTAGTCGGTGAGGATGCGACGCAGGTCGGCGTGCCCCTCGTAGACGATGCCGAGCAGGTCGAAGGACTCGCGCTCGTACCAGCCGGCCGCCGGCCAGACCTCGGTGACCGACGGCAGCACCGGGAAGTCGTCATCGGCGCAGAAGCTGCGCACCCGCAGGCGCTGGTTGTGCGTGACCGAGAGCAGATGGATGACCGAGGCGAAGCGCGGGCCGGCATGGGTGCCCTCGCCATGGTCTCGGTAGTCGAGGCCGCAGAGGTCGATCAGGGTATCGAAACCCAGGCCAGGCGCATCGCGCAGCGCCAGCGCGGCCGCCGGGAGCTCGGCAGGAGCGACCTCGATGGTGATCTCGCCAAACGCCTCGCTCAGGCCCGCCAGGTGGGCGCCGAGCGTGGCCTCGAGGGTTTGCCGCAGCGTTTCGAGCGCAGTCATGTCCGGCTCAGCGCGCGATGGTGCTGGTGCGCCGGATCTTGCTCTGCAGCTGCATGATCCCGTAGATGAGCGCCTCGGCGGTGGGCGGGCAGCCCGGCACATAGACATCGACCGGCACGATGCGGTCGCAGCCGCGCACCACCGAGTAGGAGTAGTGGTAGTAGCCCCCGCCGTTGGCGCACGACCCCATCGAGAGCACCCAGCGCGGCTCGGGCATCTGGTCGTAGACCTTGCGCAGAGCCGGCGCCATCTTGTTGCACAGCGTGCCGGCCACGATCATGAGGTCGGACTGGCGGGGGCTGGGCCGGAACACCACCCCGAACCGGTCGAGGTCATAGCGAGCCGCGCCAGCGTGCATCATCTCGACCGCGCAGCAGGCCAGCCCGAAGGTCATGGGCCAGAGCGAGCCCGTGCGCGTCCAGTTGACCAGCTTGTCGATCTGGGTTGTGACGAAGCCTTCACCCAGGACACCTTCCATGCTCATCTGTGCCGCTCCGAACGCAATCGCGGAGGGCGCCGGCCGGGGTCATTCCCAGTCGAGCGCGCCCTTCATCCACTCGTAAACGAACCCGACCACCAGCACCGCCAGGAAGATCATCATGGCGGCGAACCCGAAGAAGCCGATGGCGTCCAGGGAGACCGCCCAGGGAAACAGGAAGGCGATCTCCAGATCAAACAGGATGAAGAGGATGGCCACGAGGTAGTAGCGGACATCGAACTGCATCCGGGCGTCTTCGAAGGCCTCGAAGCCGCACTCGTAAGGGGAGAGCTTTTCGGTATCGGGCCGGGACGGCCCGAGCAGCTTGCCGATGAGCATGGGGCCCACGCCGACGGCGGTGCCGACCAGGATGAACAGGAGGACGGGGAGGTAGGCGTCGAGGTTCACGGGGAAGATTCAGCTGGGTGGTACCCGAACGACTGGCTGGCTGCAAGGGCCCGCGGGGACGGCGCAGCAGCCGAGCCCCGGGCTGATCCGGAGAGACAACCCGGACGGCGAACACCCGGGCGACTGATTGTTGGTGCCGACGGCGAGACTCGAACTCGCACAGCTTTCGCCACTACCCCCTCAAGATAGCGTGTCTACCAATTTCACCACGTCGGCTCGTGGACCGCGGAGAGGCGCGGGGCGCCTTCGCGGCACCCCGTATTCTACTTCGGAATCTGGGTGCTCTGCCGGTTTTTTTGCACTGCCGCATCGGCATCACCGCCAGTTGCGGAACCGGCAGCGGCGGGGGCAGCCGGCACACCGGTGGCCGGCGCCACGGCGCCGCCCTCGGCCGGGGCCGGGGCAGCGGCACCCGGCGCAGCCGGGACGCCCTGCGGGGCGGGAACGCCGGGCACGCCGGTGGCGGGTGCGCCGGCCGGCTGCTCCATGATGCTGCGTGGCGTGGCGTTCTGACGACTGCCGGTGAACGAAAGGGCCAGGGTGCTGAGGAAGAAGATCGTGGCCAGCACCGCCGTGAACCGCGACAGGAAGTTGGCCGAGCCGGTGGCGCCGAATAGGCTGCCGGAGGCGCCGCCGCCGAAGGCCGCCCCCATGTCAGCGCCCTTGCCGTGCTGCAGCAGCACCAGCACGATGACGCCGATGGCGCTGAGCACCTGGGCAACGAGGATGAGGGAGTTCAGAAGGGTCATGAAAGCATTTCCTCAGGCCGATGCCGCACTGCGGCAGATCGCGATGAATTCGTCGGCGACCAGTGACGCGCCCCCGATCAGCCCGCCATTGATGTCGGGCATGGCAAACAGCGCCGGGGCGCTGGCGGCCTTGACGCTGCCGCCGTACAGGATGCGCAGAGCGGCGCCATCGAAGCCGGCGGCGGACAGAGCGGCGCGAATGAAGGCATGCACGGCCTGCGCCTGCTCCGGGGAGGCGGTGCGGCCGGTGCCGATGGCCCACACCGGCTCATAGGCGAGCACCAGCTGGCCAGGCATGCCCACGCAGGCCAGGCGAGCAAGCGGCGCCAGCTGGGCAGCGATCACCGATTCGGTCAGGCCCTGCTCACGATCGGCCAGGGTCTCGCCCACGCAGGCGATGGGTTGCAGGCCGGCCTTCAGCGCCTGTTCGATCTTGACCGCCACCTGTTCGCTGGTCTCGCCGAGCAGCGCGCGCCGCTCGGAATGCCCGACCGTGACCCAGCGGCAACCGAGATCGCGCAGCATGGCCGCCGAGACCTCGCCGGTGTAAGCGCCCTCGGCGTAGGCCGCGACATCCTGGGCACCCCAGGACAGCGGCGTCTCGCCCAGCCACGCCGACACCTGCGCAAGATACGGATAGGGCGGAAGCACGGCCACCTCGACACCCGTGAGCAGCGCGGCGTCCAGCCCGGCGCGAAGCGCAGCAAGCAGCGGCTCATTGGCGCCGAGCGTGCCGTTCATCTTCCAGTTGCCCACCACCAGGGGTTTGCGGGCGTCTTGCCGCTGCATGATTGGTCGCTCAGCTTGGCGTCAGGAAAACCGGAGATTGTAGGGGCCGGCGGAAGCCAGCGTCAAATCGCGCGAGCCATCCGGCCGACCTGGGCGCCACGCGCCGAGCCGCAAGCAGGACCGGTGCGCGCCTGGCAGGCCGCCCGGAGAAGCCCGCTCAGTGACGGCCGGCAGGCGGCTCGTCGGGCGGCGCTGCGGCCGCAGGAGCGGACTCTCGCCAGGGGGCGGCGCGGCCGGTCTTGAGGCGCCACAGCCAGACCGCATAGCCCGACAACCCGTAGAGAACGAACAGCGAGAACAGCACCACGGGCGGGTCGCTGGAGATCAGCACGAAGAGCAGCACCACGCCGATCATGACGATGAAGGGCACGCTGCGTTTCAGGTTGATGTCCTTGAAGCTGTAGAAGGGCGCGTTGGAGACCATGGTCACGCCCGCATAGACCGTGAACGCCCAGGCCACCCAGGCGAGATCGCGCGGCGAGGCGGTGATCCACTTGGTCTCGCGCAGGTCGGTGACGATCCAGATCAGGCCCATGACCAGCGCCGCGGCGGCCGGGCTGGGCAGCCCCTGGAAGTAGCGCTTGTCGACCACGCCGATGTTGGCATTGAAGCGGGCCAGGCGCAGGGCGGCGCCGGCGCAGTACACGAAGGCGGCCAGCCAGCCCCACTTGCCGAGATCGCGCAGGGTCCATTCGTACATGATCAGGGCCGGTGCCGCGCCGAAGGAGACCATGTCGGACAGGCTGTCGAACTGCTCGCCGAAGGCGCTCTGGGTGTTGGTGAGCCGGGCCACCCGGCCATCGAGGCTGTCGAGGAGCATGGCCACGAAGGTGGCCACGGCCGCGTGATCGAAGCGGGCATTCATGGCCTGCACGATCGCGTAGAAGCCGCAGAACAGCGACGCGGTGGTGATCGCGTTGGGCAGCAGGTAGATCCCGCGGGCGCGGCGCGGCGCCTCGCCGGGGGCCAGCGGGCGCAGGGGTCTCACCGGGCGGAAGCGGCGACGGGGATTCATCGGTGGTAGGGCCCCTGGCGCAGCCATTTGGTGGCGATCCACTTCTCGCCCTGGGTGACCGGCATGCCGGCATGCAGGCACCGGGCATCGAGCCCCTCGGCGGCGTTCAGGTACTCGAAGTACACCGCATTGCCCCGGCTGGGACGGATGTCGAGGGACAGTTCGGGGAAGCGGGTCTCGCCACCGCCGGCGACATCATTGAGGTAGACGATCAGCGTGGCCACCCGCTGACCGCCCGACCTGAGCACCTCGGCGCTGCCGGGGTCGGCGGGATCGAAGTAGTCGTGGTGGGCGAGGTATTCGTTGCCGGGCTTGTAGTGAAGCACCTGAAGCGGCTCACCATGCTCGACCGGCAGCCCGGTGAGCGCCGCGATGCGCTGCTCGAGACGGGCCACCAGCGCGTTCTCGCCGCGCTCGAAGTAGGTGCCCTCGCTGGTGCGCACCGCACTGATCTCGTCGCCGCCGGACTGCCGGTCGAGGACGCTCGAGCGGGTGAGCTTGCCGGCGGACAAGGCGATGAGCTTCTCGCACTCCTGCTCGGAAATGAGGTCCTGGAGGAGCGCGATGTTGGGGTCGGCCAGGGCGAATCCGATGCCGACCTCGCGATCGGCGGCCCTCACCCGCGCCGCGGCCGGCAGGCGACAGGGATCGGCGCGGTAGGTGGCGAGCATGGCGGGCGCCTGCTGCTGCACCCGTTCGGTCATGGAGCGCACCACCGAGATGGCCACGCGCGCGTAGTGTTCGTCGAAGCCGCTCTGACGCATGGTGGCCAGCATGTCGGCGTCGGAACAGCCGCGGACCACATTGCC
>JAGWVN010000061.1 GCA_018970865.1 Betaproteobacteria bacterium | reverse complement strand
TGCGGGTCACCATCGGCGAGCGCAGCCTCAAGGAGGGGCGCATCGAGCTGGTCGCCCGCCGTGGCCTGGTCACCGATGCCATTCCCCTGGCCGGTGCTGCCGAGGCGGTGCGCGAGCGTCTGGCCGCGCTCTAGGCGCCCGTGACCGGGCGGCGCCGCTGCGCTTTCTCCGGTGCCGGCCGCCGCGCCGGCGGTGCCGGTCGTTCGGGGGCCACGCTGCTGGCGTCGTGCCTGCTCGGCCTCGGGCTTCTCATCGGTGAGGCGGCCTGGGCCGGCGCGCAGCAGTATGTGCCGATGAGCGCCGCGGTGCGCAGCGCGCTGTCAGCGGCGGTGGCCACTGACCGCTCGCCCCCCGAGCCGCAGTTCGCCAGCCTCACCGAGAAGGTGGAGTGGCTGGCCAGCATGTCGCAGCGGCTGCCGCGCCGCTGGAAGCCCGATTTCCAGACCCGCATGGAGTTCCTCAAGACCGTGCGCTACGAGGCGGCCCGGGCCGGCCTCGATCCGCAGCTGGTGCTCGCGCTGATCGAGGTGGAGAGCTACTTCCGCCGCTATGCGGTCTCGCATGCCGGGGCGCGCGGCTACATGCAGGTCATGCCCTTCTGGACCACCCTGATCGGCGATGGCGATGCCTCGAAGCTCTTCGACATGCGCACCAACCTGCGCTACGGCTGCAGCATCCTGCGCCACTACATCGACCTCGAGGGCGGCAATCTGTTCCTGGCGCTGGGCCGCTACAACGGCAGCCGCGGCCGACCCGAGTACCCGGAGGCGGTGATGAAGGCCTGGCGCAAGTGGGAGTTCAAGCCGCCGGCGCCGGCTTCTGGGGCACCACCGCCATCGTGATCCGCGAGGTGCACACCGGCCGGCCGGCGTCATCCGCGATCTCGATCTGCCAGACCTGGGTGCTGCGCCCCACATGCACCGGACGGCAGTGGCCGTGCACCCAGCCCTCGCGCACCGCGCGCAGGTGGTTGGCGTTGATGTCGAGGCCGACCGCGGTCCAGCCCTCTTCCAGGCACAGCCAGGCGGCCACGCTGCCGAGGGTCTCGGCCAGGGTGACCGAGGCGCCGCCGTGCAGGATGCCGGCTGGCTGCACGGTGCGGCGATCGACCGGCATGCGGGCCTTCAGGGTGTTCTGGCCGACTTCGGTGATCTCGATGCCGAGCAGGCCGACCACGGTGTTCTCGTGGTTGCGGTTGAGCTGGTCGGCGGTGAGGCCGCGGCGAAAGCGCGGCTGGCTGGCGGACGGAACGCTCATGGTGGCGAGGGATCTCAGGGGGCAGGGTTGGCGCAGGGCGCGTCGGGGAGGAGCTTGCCGGGATTGAGGATTCCGGACGGATCGAGCGCCTGCTTGAGCGATCGCATCAGCGCGATCTCGACCGCCGGCTTGTAGTGGGCGTTCTCCTCGCGCTTGAGCTGGCCCAGACCGTGCTCGGCGGAGATCGAACCGTGGTGGCGATCGACCGCGTCGTAGACGATGCGGTTGATCAGCGGCTCGTTGGCCAGGAAGGCCTCGGGGTCGACACCCGGCGCCGGCGACACGTTGTAGTGCAGGTTGCCGTCGCCGAGATGGCCGAAGACCACCATGCGCACCCCCGGGGCGGCACGCTCGATCTCGGCGTTGGTCTGCGCCACATAGGTGGCGATGGAGGAGATCGGCACGCCGATGTCGTGCTTGATGTTCTTGCCTTCCATGGCCTGGGCGAGCGGGATGTTCTCGCGCAGCGCCCAGAAGGCCCGCGACTGCGCGATGGAGGAGGCGACCGCCGCGTCGGTGACCAGGCCCGACTCGAGGGCCTCGGCCATCAGCGCCTCGAAGAGCGCCTGGGCGTGCTCCTCGCCTTCGGCATCGGACGACTCGAGCAGCACATAGTAGGGAGAGGGGTCGGTCAGGGGCCGGCGCGCCTGCGGAAAGTGGCGGTCGACCAGGCTGAGGCAGAACTCGCTGATCAGTTCGAAGGCGGTGAGCGAGGCGGCCAGACGCCGCTTGGCGAGGTTGAGCAGCGCCACCGCCCGGTCGACATCGGGCACCGCCGCAAAGGCGGTGAGCTGCGCCGCCGGCAGCGGGAAGAGCTTGAGCGTGGCGGCGGTGATGATGCCCAGCGTGCCCTCCGATCCGATGAACAGATCGCGCAGGCTGTAGCCGGTGTTGTCCTTGCGCAGCCCGCGCAGTCCGTCCCAGATGTCGCCCGAGGCGGTGACCACCTCGAGGCCCAGGCAGAGATCGCGCGCGTTGCCGTAGCGCAGCACCTGCACGCCGCCGGCATTGGTGGCGAGGTTGCCGCCGATGGTGCAGGAGCCCTCGGCGGCGAGCGACAGCGGGAACAGCCTGCCCGACTCGCGCGCCACCCGCTGCACCTCGGCGAGCACGCAGCCGGCCTCCACCGTGATGGTGTCGTTGCCGGTGTCCACCGCGCGAATGCCGGTCATGCGCGCCAGCGAGAGCACGATCGCGCGCCCCGAGTCGTCGGGCGTGCCGCCGCCGACCAGCCCGGTGTTGCCGCCCTGAGGCACGATCGGGATGCCGGCCTGGGCGCAGTGGCGCACCAGCGCCGCGACGGCCGCGGTGCTGCGCGGCTGGGCCACCGCGAGCGCGCGGCCGTGATAGCGCTTGCGCCAGTCGGTCACGAAGGCGGCGGCGCCCTGCTCGTCGTGGATGATGCCGGCATCGGTCGGCCAGGCGGTGGCGGGCAGTCGGCTGTTCATCTTGCCTCCGGGGATTGGGGGGGCGCGGGTCAGCGCGGTTCGCGGAACCGACCGCCGGCCGCGTTGGCCATGTGGACCACCGCGCGCTCGACCTCGAGCGGGCTCAGGCCCGGATCGCCGCCCTTGGGCGGCATCTGCCGGATGCCGCGGATGGCGGTGCGCACCAGCGACTTCTGGCCTTCGGCGATCAGCGGTTTCCAGGCGGCGGCATCGCCCAGCCGGGGCGCCTTGAGCACGCCGGTGTCGTGGCAGGCGGCGCAGACCTGCCGGTAGACCTGTTCACCGCTGCGCGCTCCGGTATCGCCGGCGGCGGCGGCCGATCCGGCGCCCGCCGCCGCGGCCGATGCGCCCTGAGCCAGCGCCGGCCCGGCGCCCGCAGCCAGGGTCCAGGCCAGGCAGAGCCGCCACGACAGGCAT
Organism: Betaproteobacteria bacterium; assembly: GCA_018970865.1. Lineage (GTDB taxonomy): Bacteria > Pseudomonadota > Gammaproteobacteria > Burkholderiales > Burkholderiaceae_E > Quisquiliibacterium. The sequence continues at coordinate 19,070 of JAGWVN010000061.1, read as the reverse complement.
CGGGCCCCGACCAGACCCGTGCCGGCCGATTGCGGCCGCGCCGGGGGCGGCAGCCGGGCCGGGCGGTGACCGATGACCGGGCGCATGAATGCCTGGGCTAGCGCATGCCGGGCAGCATGCCCTTCATGCCCCGCATCATCTTGGCCAGGCCGCCCTTCTGCATCTTCTTCATCATCGACTGCATCTGGTCGAACTGGGACAGCAGCCGGTTGACCTCCTGCACCTGAACACCTGCGCCGGTGGCAATGCGCCGCTTGCGGCTGGCCTTGATGATCTCGGGCCGTGCGCGTTCGGCCGGGGTCATGGCGTGGATGATGCCCTGCATGCGCTTCATGTCGCGCTCGGCCCGGGTGAGGTCGGTCTGGCCGGCGGCGGCCTGCATCTGGGCCGGGAGCTTGTCCAGGAGCGACGACAGCCCGCCCATCTTCTTCATCTGCGAGATCTGGGTGAGGAAGTCGTTGAGGTCGAAGCGGTTGCCGGACTTGAGCTTGGCGGCGAGCTCCTGGGCGGCGCCCTGGTCGACCGCCTTCTGCGCCTCCTCGACCAGCGACAGGATGTCGCCCATGCCGAGGATGCGGTTGGCCATGCGCTCGGGGTGGAAACCCTCGAGGCCGGTGAGCTTCTCGCCGGTGCCCACGAACTTGATCGGCTTGCCGGTGACCGCCTTCACCGACAGCGCCGCGCCGCCGCGCGAGTCGCCATCGAGCTTGGTGAGCACGATGCCGGTGAGCGGCAGCGCCTCGCCGAAGGCGCGGGCGGTGTTCACCGCGTCCTGGCCCTGCATGGCGTCGACCACGAACAGGGTCTCCACCGGCGAGAGCGCCTGGTGCAGCTCGCGGATCTCGGCCATCAGGCGCTCGTCGATCGCGAGGCGCCCGGCGGTGTCGACCAGCAGCACATCGTGGTAGTGGGTGCGGCCCCACTGCAGCGCGGCGCGCGCGATGTCGACCGGTTTCTGGTCAGGCGTGGACGCGAAGAAATCGGCCCCCGCCTGCTCCGTGACCAGGCGCAGCTGCTCGATGGCCGCCGGCCGGTAGATGTCGCAGGAGACGGTGAGCACCTTCTTGCGCCGGGTCTCGCGCAGCCAGCGCGCGAGCTTGCCCACGGTGGTGGTCTTGCCCGCGCCCTGCAGGCCGGCCATGAGGATGATGGCGGGCGGCGTGGTGGCCAGATCGAGCTCGGCCGACGCGCCGCCCATGAGCTCGGTGAGCTCGCGGTGAACCACGCCGACCAGCGCCTGGCCGGGCGTGAGGCTGGCCAGCACCTCCTGGCCGAGGGCCTTTTCGCGGATGCGCGCGATGAGATCGCGAACCACCGGCAGCGCGACATCGGCCTCGAGCAGCGCGATGCGGATCTCGCGCAGCATGTCCTGGGTGTTGGCCTCGGTGAGCCGGGCCTCGCCGCGCAGGGTCTTGACGACGCGGGCGAGCCGCTGGGAGAGATTGTCGAGCATGGCCTTGGAGTAAACTGAACCGCTTCCCACCGACGCGGACCCGATGTCGATTCTACTGGTTATCGCCAGCCTGCTGACCGCGGCGCTCTACCTGCCCGCCTGGCAGTCGGCGCTGCGCGGGGCGCGGGGCGTGGGTCAGCCACCGGGCGGCGGCGATCCTGCGGCGGCCGGGGCGGCTCGAGTTGGGGCGGAGCCCCCGGCCTGGCTGCTCGGGGCGGGACTGCTCACCCATGCCTACGCGCTGGGCCTGGCGGTCTACACCGACGAGGGGCTGCGCTTCGGTTTCGCGCAGGTGCTCTCCGGCAGCCTGCTGCTGGGGGTGGCGGTGCTCTGGCTCGAGGGCCTCTCGGTGCGGGTGCAGGCGCTGCGCATTCCGCTGCTGCCGGCGGCGGCACTGGCCTGCGCCCTGCCGCTCGCCTTTCCGGGAGCGCGGCTCGCCCAGGAGAGCGTGCGGCCGCTGTTCATGCCCCATCTGCTGGCCGGCACCCTGGCCTACGGGGTGCTCACCCTGGCCGCGCTGCATGCCGCCCTGATGGCCGCCGCCGAGCGCTCGCTGCATGCCGGCGCCAGCGGCCACCGCTCGGTGTTCGGCCGCTGGGTCGAGGAACTGCCGCCGCTGCTGTCCCTGGAGCGCATCCTGTTCCGCATGATCACCGTCGGCTTCGCGCTGCTCTCGCTCACGGTGCTCAGCGGCATCCTGTTCTCCGAGGCCACCTTCGGGCGCCCGCTGCGCTTCGACCACAAGACGGTGTTCGCGGTCACCTCCTGGGTGCTCTTCGGGGTGCTGCTCGCCGGCCGCCAGATGCGCGGCTGGCGCGGCCGCACCGCGCTGCGCTTCACGATGTTCGGCTTCGCGGTGCTGCTGCTGGCCTATGCCGGCAGCCGCTTCGTGCTCGAGGTGGTGCTGCAGCGGGCCTGACCGGGCCCCCGCTGCCGCCGCATCCCGTCTCATGGGCAAGCTGCTCAGCTGGATCGCGATCATCGCGCTGGTCTATGCCGGCATGCGGCTGTTCGTGGTCCTGCAGCGCAAGTCGCGGGTCGCGGCGGCGCGGCGCGCGGCCACGCGGCCCGCCGCGCCCTCGGGCGCCGCGCCCGAGCGGATGCTGGCCTGCGATCACTGCGGGGTGCATGCGCCTGCCTCCGACATGATCGTCGTCGGCGAGCGGCGCTACTGCAGCCCCGAGCACCGCGATGCCGCTCGCGGCTGAGCCGGCGCGCGCGCCGGCCGGGTCGCCGGCCCGGGGCGCGTTCGCCGGCCTGTGGCCGGTTGTCGGCGAGACCCACCGCACCTCGCTTCGCTTTCTGGCCCTGGCCCGGCTGGTGGTGGTGGCGCTGCTGCTCACCTTCGTGCTGGTCACCGATGGCGATCGCGGCAATGCCCTGATCGCCGAGCGCGACCGGTTCCTGGCCGTGGGCGTGGTGTATTTCGGCGCGGCGGTCGCCTTCCTGGTGGCCATGCCGAGGCTGCGCCGGTGGTTCCACGCCCAGCTCTCGGTGCATCTGGCGGTCGATCTGCTGATGCTCACCCTGCTCATGCACTTCGCGGGCGGCGTGCGCAGCGGCTTCGGCGTGCTGCTGGTGAGCGCGGTGATCGGCGCTGCGGTGCTCAGCGTGCCGCGGCTGGCGGTGTTCCACGCCGCGCTGGCATCGCTGCTGCTGCTGGGCGAGCAGGCGCTGCGCTCGCTCAACGAGCCGGTGTTCGACAGCGCCCTGATGGTGCAGGCCGGGCTGATCGGACTGGCGGGCATTGCGCTGTCGGCGATGGTCAGTCTGCTCGGCGCGCGCCTGGCTGCCCAGGAGGCGCTGGCCCGACGCCGGGGCGCCGATCTGCGCTCGCAGGTGGCCATCAACCGGCTGGTGATCGCCGAGATCTCCCAGGGCGTGATCGTGCTCGATGCCGATGCGCGGGTGCGCACCCTGAATCCCACCGCGCAGCAGATGGTCGATGGCGCCGCGGCCCCCGATGCCCTGGCCCGGCTCACGCAGGCGCGACTGGCGCCCGATGGCCAGAGCGATGTCGACATCGGCGCGCCCGGCGCCGAGCATCGGGTCCGGGTGCGGCACCTGCTGCCCGACTCCGACGAGCGCTCCGGCGCCAGCGTGCTGCTGGTGGAGGACCTGCACGAGGTTCAGGAACGCGCCCGCCAGCTCAAGCTGGCCGCCATGGGACGGCTCTCCGCCTCGATCGCCCACGAGATCCGCAATCCGCTGGCCGCCATCCGTCATGCCAACGGACTGCTGGCCGAGCGGCTGACCGATCCGCTCGGTCAGCGTCTGGCCCGCATGGTCGAGGACAACTCGGTGCGCATCGACCGCATCGTGGAGGATGTGCTTGCCATCGCGCGCCGCGGTCGCGGTCCGGTGACCGACTCCGTGGCCCCCGGCGCCTTCCTCGCGCCGCTGTTGGCCGACCTCGAGGCCAGCGGGCAGGTGCCCGCCGGTCGGGTGGCGCTCGAGATCGGCGCTCAGGATCCGATCCGGTTCGACCCCAGCCAGCTGCGTCAGGTGCTGGTGAACCTGCTGGCCAACGCCGTGCGCTACGCGTCTTCCAGCCCGGGCGCCATCGCCCTGGCGTGGCGGCGGGGCGCCGACCATCGACTAGAATTGTGCGTGTCGGACGACGGTCCGGGACTGTCCGATGAGATGCTCCAGCATGCCTTCGAACCCTTCTTCACCTCCGAGGCCCGCGGCAGCGGCCTGGGGCTCTACCTGGTGCGCGAGTTCTGCGACGGCAATGCCGCCTCGGTGCGCTTCGAGCGCCGCGACCGGGAAGCCCCGCGCACCAGCGTGTTCGTGATCCGGCCCTCGTCATGAGTACCGACGCCGTCGGCGCGCGCAGCGCCCGTTCGCCCCGCGTGCTGGTGGTCGACGACGAGGCCGATCTGCGCGAGCTGCTCGAGATCACCCTGGTCGGCATGGGGCTCGATGTCGACTGCGCCGCCTCGCTGGCCGAGGCCCGCGCGCTGCTCGCCCGGCGCGAATTCTCGCTGTGCCTCACCGACATGCGGCTGCCCGACGGCGAGGGCATCGAGCTGCTCCACACCATCGCGAGCGCCCATGCCGATGTGCCGGTCGCCGTGATCACCGCCTTCGGCAGCGCCGACAACGCGGTGGCAGCCCTCAAGGCCGGCGCCTTCGACTACCTCGCCAAGCCGGTGGCCCTCGATGCCTTGCGCACCCTGGTGCGCGGCGCCTTGCAGGCCGGCGGTCCGACGCCGCCGCAGGCCTCCCGCTCGCCGGCCGCGCCCGACCCCGTCGCGGCGCTCATCGGCGAGTCGCCGGCCATGGCTGCCGTGCGCGCCCAGGTGATGCGGCTGTCGCGCAGCATGGCACCGGTGGCAATCGGCGGCGAGTCGGGTTCGGGCAAGGAACTCGCCGCCCGGCTCATCCACCAGACCGGCGCCCGCGCGGCCCGCCCCTTCGTGGCGGTCAACTGCGGCGCGATCCCCGAAACGCTCATGGAGTCCGAGTTCTTCGGTCACCGCAAGGGCGCGTTCACCGGCGCCGATCAGGAGCGCGACGGCTTCTTCCAGGCGGCCCACGGGGGCACGCTCTTCCTCGACGAGGTGGCCGATCTGCCGCTCGCCATGCAGGTGAAGCTGCTGCGCGCCATCCAGGAGAAGCGGGTGCGCAAGGTCGGCGCCAATACCGAGGAACCGGTCGATGTGCGGATCATCAGCGCCACGCACCAGGACCTGTCGCGCTGCGTGGCGGCCGGCCGCTTTCGCCAGGACCTGTTCTACCGTCTCAACGTGATCGAGCTGCGCGTGCCGCCACTGCGCGAGCGTCCCCAGGACATTCCCCTGCTCGCCCAGGCCATCCTCGCCCGGCTGAGCGAGCGCGCCGGCGTGCAGCCCGCGCCGCGGCTCGCCTCGGTCACCGAGCGGTATCTGCAGTCGTACGCCTTTCCGGGCAATGTGCGCGAGCTCGAGAACCTGCTCGAGCGCGCGCTGGCCTTTGCCAGCGGTGACCTGATCCGGGTCGAGGATCTCGGTCTGCGGCCGGCGGTGATCGAGGCCGAGCTCGAAACTGCCGTCGATCCCCGTGACGACGAGTCGCGCGCGCCCGTCCCGGGCGGAGCCGATCCGCAGCCGGGCATCGCCGCGCCGGCGGCCGGCTTCGTCCTCGACGAGCATGGCGTCCCCGACTCGCTCACCCACTACCTCGATCAGGTCGAGCGCGACGCCATCCTGCGCGCGCTCGAACAGACCGGCCAGAACCGCACCGCCGCGGCCCGGCGGCTGGGCATCACCTTTCGCGCGCTGCGCTACCGGATGCAGCGGCTCGGCATCCAGTGACCGGAGAGCAGGCCGCGGCGCGGCCGGTCGCGCCGGACTCCGCCGGCTGGCTGCCCGGCGCCCGGGTGGTGGTGTCGCCGCACCAAGACGAGCGGCCCGATCCGGCCGGGGTCGATCTGCTGGTGGTGCATCACATCAGCCTGCCGGCCGGGCAGTTCCATGGCGACGCGATCGAGCGGCTGTTCACCGGCACGCTCGATCCGGCGGCCCATCCCGACTTCGTCGCGATTGCCGGCCTGCGGGTGTCGGCGCATTTCCTGATCCGTCGGCGCGGCGAGCTGCTGCAGTTCGTCGACACCCGGCGCCGCGCCTGGCACGCCGGCGTCTCGCGCCTGGGCGATCGCGAGCGCTGCAACGATTTCTCCATCGGGGTCGAGCTCGAGGGCGATGGCGAGCATCCCTTCACCGCGCTCCAGTATCGCCGCCTCGCCAGCCTCACCCGCCTGTTGTGCCGACGCCACCCCTTGCGCTGGCTGGCCGGCCACAGCGACATCGCGCCGGGCCGCAAGACCGACCCAGGTCCGTTTTTTGACTGGCCGCGGCTGCTCTCGGCGCTAGAAGACACGGGCCTGTCCAGACCGTTCTGACCGGAATCCCGCGCCATTGCTGGCCCTCGGGCCGGCGATGCAGGACGGCAGCGGCCTGCCCTGGCGCCGCACCGTGCCGGGCGTCCAGCGCCCCGGTTTCGTCATCGCGCGGGAGCCCGCTGAAGGCCGGTGTCAAGCCCTCCGCGGCCGCTTGCGCTGCGCCGCAGCGGGCCACTAGAATTAGTGGTCACAGGACGGTCCTGTCCCATATCTAGTGGTCCCGCCGGCGTCGTGCGGGTCAGTCGTTCGCTCTTTCATCGCCTCGTGCCGGCGACCCGCTCGACCGGCAGCGCGTCGCGGCGTCCGGCGAGGCGCCCCCACCCGAGTCACCGGGCTGCGATCGCAGCCGTTCCCGATTCACACCGTCGTCGCTGGAGGAAAAGCATATGCAATGGGTAGGTGAGAACGCCCCCGTTCCCGCGGTCAGCCCGCTGGCCGCCTGGAGTGGCAGCGCCCCTGAAGACGCCGCGGCGCAGGCGGCCCGGTTCGCCGATTTCAAGATCATCCGGCGCAACGGGGCAGTGGTGGCGTTCGAGCCGCACAAGATCTCGGTGGCCATGACCAAGGCCTTCCTGGCGGTGAGCGGCGGCCAGGGCGCCGCCTCGGCCCGGGTTCGCGAGCTCGTCGAGCAGCTCACCCAGGCGGTCATCCAGGCACTGGTCCGTGGCAAGGCGGGTGGCGCCATCTTCCACATCGAAGACATCCAGGACCATGTCGAGCTCGCGCTCATGCGCTCCGGCGAGCACGAAGTTGCCCGCGCCTATGTGCTCTACCGCGAGCGTCGCGCCCAGGAGCGCGCCGCCCGCCAGCAGGCCGCCGAGCCCGCGCGCCCCACGCTGCATGTGGTCGATGCCGGCGTGCGCCGGCCGCTCGACGAGTCCGCCCTGCGCGCCCTGGTGACGGCCGCCTGCCAGGGGCTCGAGGCCTACACCAGCCCCGATGCCATCCTCACCGACACCATCAAGAATCTCTACGACGGCGTCCCCCTCGAAGAGGTTCACAAGTCGGCCATCCTGTCGGCCCGCGCCCTGATCGAGAAGGACCCTGCCTACAGCCAGGTCACGGCCCGGCTGCTGCTGCACACCGTCCGCCGCGAGGTCCTCGGCGAGGAGGTGTCGCAGGGCGAGATGGCCAGCCGCTACGCCGAGTACTTCCCGATGTTCATCCGCCGCGGCATCGAGGCCGGCCTGCTCGACACGCAGCTCGCCAACTTCGATCTCGCCCGTCTGGGTGCGGCGCTGCGGTCCGACCGCGACCTGCAGTTCGGCTATCTCGGCCTGCAGACCCTGTATGACCGTTACTTCCTGCACATCGATGAAGTCCGCATCGAGCTGCCGCAGGCCTTCTTCATGCGGGTCGCCATGGGGCTGGCGCTCAACGAGATCGATCGCGAGGGTCGCGCCATCGAGTTCTACGAGCTGCTGTCCACTTTCGACTTCATGAGCTCCACGCCCACGCTGTTCAACGCGGCCACCCAGCGTTCGCAGCTGTCCTCGTGCTACCTCACCACGGTGTCCGACGATCTCGACGGCATCTACGAGGCCATCAAGGAGAACGCGCTGCTCGCCAAGTATGCCGGCGGCCTGGGCAACGACTGGACCCCGGTGCGCGCCCTGGGCAGCCACATCCGCGGCACCAACGGCAAGAGCCAGGGCGTGGTGCCCTTCCTGAAAGTGGTCAACGACACCGCCGTGGCGGTCAACCAGGGTGGCAAGCGCAAGGGCGCGGTCTGCGCCTACCTCGAGACCTGGCACCTCGACATCGAGGAGTTCCTCGACCTGCGCAAGAACACCGGTGACGACCGGCGCCGCACCCATGACATGAACACCGCGAACTGGATCCCCGATCTGTTCATGAAGCGGGTCATGGAAGGCGCCGAGTGGACGCTGTTCTCGCCGGCGGATTGCCCCGACCTGCACGACAAGGTCGGCCGTGCCTTCGAGGAGGCCTACACCCGCTACGAGCAGAAGGCCGCCAGCGGCGAGCTCAAGCTGTTCAAGAAGGTGCCGGCAGTGCAGTTGTGGCGGCGCATGCTCAGCATGCTCTTCGAGACCGGCCATCCCTGGCTGACCTTCAAGGATCCCTGCAACCTGCGCAGCCCCCAGCAGCATGTGGGCGTGGTGCACAGTTCCAACCTGTGCACCGAGATCACCCTGAACACCGGGCCCAGCGAGATCGCGGTCTGCAACCTCGGTTCGGTGAACCTGGTGGCGCACATGGTCGAGGTCACCGGCGCCGATGGCGTGACCCGCCACCAGCTCGACCACGCCAAGCTTGCCCGCACGGTGCGCATCGCCATGCGCATGCTCGACAATGTCATCGACATCAACTACTACGCGGTCGGCAAGGCCCGCAACAGCAACCTGAAGCATCGCCCGGTGGGTCTGGGCATCATGGGCTTCCAGGATTGCCTGCACCTCATGCGCGTGCCGTTTGCCAGCCAGGAGGCGGTCGAGTTCGCCGACCGCTCCATGGAGGCGGTCTGCTACTACGCCTACATGGCCTCCACCGAGCTCGCCGAGGAGCGTGGCCGTTACTCCAGCTTCAAGGGGTCCCTCTGGGATCTCGGCATCCTGCCCAAGGATTCGCTCGACCTGCTCGAGCAGGAGCGCGGCGGTTATGTCGAGGTGGATCGCTCCGAGACTCTCGACTGGGCGGCGCTGCGCCAGCGCATCGCGCAGCACGGCATGCGCAATTCCAACTGCGTGGCCATCGCGCCCACCGCCACCATCTCCAACATCATCGGCGTGTCGGCCTGCATCGAGCCCACCTATCAGAACCTCTATGTGAAGTCGAACCTGTCGGGCGAGTTCACGGTGGTCAACGACTACCTGGTCCGTGATCTCAAGCGCCTCGGTCTCTGGGACGAGGTCATGATCGCCGACCTGAAGTTCTACGACGGCTCGCTCGCGCGCATCGACCGCATCCCGGCCGAACTGCGCGCCATCTACGCCACCGCCTTCGAGATCGACCCGTCCTGGCTGGTCGAGGCCGCAGCCCGCCGGCAGAAGTGGATCGATCAGGCCCAGTCGCTGAACATCTACATGGCGGGCGCCTCAGGCAAGCGGCTTCACGACACCTACTCGCTGGCCTGGCTGCGCGGGCTCAAGACCACCTACTACCTGCGCACCCTCGGGGCCACCAGCGCCGAGAAGTCCACCTCCGATCGCATCGGTCAGCTCAATGCGGTGTCGGCCGATGGCCATGCCGGGGGGTTCAGCTACGGTGCATCGGCCTCGGCGCCGGTGGCCGAAGAGGCGCCGAAGTTCTGCGCGATCGACGACCCCACCTGCGAGGCATGCCAGTGAACGGCAGCGGATCAGGCATCCGCTGTCTCGGGATCCGGGCGAACTGTTGTTCGGACCCCGACAAACCCCGGGCCGATGTCAAGACACCGTGACGAAATCGTTGCGGGGCATCCACAGCCGTCATAAGATTCCGCCTGTGAATAACGGCGGAATCTCGCGGCAAGACAACGGCTTAGCAGCCAGATTTGAAGCGAGACCTTAAATGCTTTCCTGGGAAGATTCTCCCTCCATCAAGCCGGCCCGTCCGGCCATGCCCGCGCCGATGGCCGCCAGTGCGGTCGCTGCCGCCGCCTTCGCTCCCCGCGCCGCAGAAGTCCCCGCCGCTCCCGCCGCATCGGCCCAGTCCGAGGTCAACACGAACCGCCGCGTGCGGGTCGAGGACAAGCGCATCATCAATGGCGCGTCCGATGTCAATCAGCTCGTGCCCTTCAAGTACAAGTGGGCCTGGGACAAGTACCTCGCCACCTGCGCCAATCACTGGATGCCGCAGGAAGTGAGCATGAGCCGCGACATCGCGCTCTGGAAGGATCCCAACGGTCTCACCGAAGACGAGCGGCGTCTGGTGCGCCGCAATCTCGGCTTCTTCGTCACCGCCGATTCGCTGGCCGCCAACAACATCGTCCTGGGCACCTATCGCCACATCACGGCGCCCGAGTGCCGCCAGTTCCTGCTGCGTCAGGCTTTCGAGGAAGCGATCCACACCCACGCCTATCAGTACATCGTCGAGTCGCTCGGGCTTGATGAAGGCGAGGTCTTCAATGCGTATCACGAGGTCAAGTCCATCCGGGACAAGGACGAGTTCCTCATCCCGTTCATCGACACCCTCACCAATCCGGATTTCGTCACCGGCACGCCCGAGAACGACCAGAAGCTGCTCAAGTCGCTGATCGTGTTCGCCTGCCTCATGGAAGGCCTGTTCTTCTATGTCGGCTTCGTGCAGATCCTTGCCCTGGGCCGTCAGAACAAGATGACCGGCGCGGCCGAGCAGTACCAGTACATCCTGCGTGACGAGTCGATGCACTGCAATTTCGGCATCGACCTGATCAACACCATCAAGCTCGAGAATCCGCATCTCTGGACGCCGCAGTTCCGCGCCGAGATCCGCGAACTGTTCCTGCAGGCGGTCGAACTCGAGTACGCCTATGCCGAAGACACCATGCCGCGTGGTGTGCTCGGTCTGAACGCGTCCATGTTCAAGGCCTATCTGCGCTTCATCGCCAATCGTCGCGCGCAGCAGATCGGGCTCGATCCGATGTTCCCCCAGGAGGACAACCCTTTCCCCTGGATGAGCGAGATGATCGATCTGAAGAAGGAAAAGAATTTCTTCGAGACCCGCGTCACCGAGTATCAGACCGGTGGCGCGCTCAGCTGGGATTGAAGCAGCGGCCTTGGGGGTCGCGGCTCAGGGATTGAACTAGCGGGAGGACGGACCGCCGCCCAACCAGGACGATGCCAGCAGGCAGCGTCGGGTCGGGTGGCAGTCCGGAGCCCCAGCGGTGATGGGCGGCCCGGCGGCCGTCCGCGCCGCATCGAATTCATTAGCGCAGGAACCATGGGCGAATGCCCGAAGGCTCTTGTGCCGATGAATGGCTCGTGCCTTGTCGGCGCCCGGGGCGCCCGGGCACGGGTTTCCGTGTTGGCATCATCAACCTGAGGAGTTCTCCCCATGGCAACCGCCACCAAAGCAGCTGCGAAGAAGCCTGCCGCCAAGAAACCCGCCGCGAAGAAGGCGGCCGCCAAGAAGCCGGCCGCCGCCAAGAAGCCCGCGGCGAAGAAGCCGGCCGCCGCCAAGAAGCCCGCGGCGAAGAAGCCGGTCGCTGCCAAGAAGCCCGCGGCGAAGAAGCCGGCGGCGAAGAAGCCGGCCGCCAAGAAAGTCGCGGCGAAGAAGCCTGCTGCCAAGAAGGCCGCTGCCAAGAAACCCGCTGCGGCGAAGAAGCCCGCGGCCAAGAAGGCGGCTGCCAAGAAGCCTGCGGCCAAGAAGCCCGCTGCCAAGAAGCCTGCCAAGAAGGCGGCCAAGAAGCCCGCTGCCCAGCCTGCGGCTGCGGGTGCGGCGCCTGCGGTGGCCTCTGCCCCCGCCAACCCCGCTGCGGCCTGGCCTTTCCCCACCGGCAACAAGCCCTGAGGCGCTTTGCCGGCCGGCCCGAGAGGGTCGGTGCGGCCCTGGCCTGCAACCCGCGTCCATCACCCGATGGCGCGGGTTTTTTCATCTGTGAGACACTCCGCCCGCTATGGTGAATGTGCTCTGGTTGCTCCTCGACACGGCCGGCAGTCTGCTGGCCACCGCCTGCATGCTCAGGGCGATCGCCTGGTGGCAGCAACTCTCGGTCCGCAATCCGATCATGCAGTTCGTGCTCGCGGTCACCGACTGGCTCGTCAGGCCGCTGCAACGGGTATTGCCCGCCTCCCGTCGGGTGCACTGGGCCAGCCTCGCGGCTGCCCTGCTGCTGGCCGTGGCCCTGTCTTTCCTCTATTCCACGCTGATGCTCGCGCGGGGCCCCATGCCGGGCGGCGTGATCCTCGTCGGCCTGTTCTGGTTGGGCAAGTGGACGATCTACCTGGTCATCGGACTGGTGCTGCTGCAGGCCGTGCTGTCGTGGGTCAATCCGCAGGCGCCCATGGCGCCGGTCATCGATCACCTCACGCGCGGCTTTCTCGGTCCCATCCGCAGGGTGGTCCCCCTCATTGGTGGCGTCGATCTTTCACCGCTGCTGCTCGTGGTGGCCGCGCAGGCCCTGCTCATGCTCCTCGAGTCGGCGCTCGGAACCCTGCTGCGCTTCTTCTAGGGCAGTGAGCCAGCGCCCGGGCGCGGTCGGCCGCGGCGGCCAGCAGCCTGCCTGGCTGCAGGGTGCGCCGGGAGCATGGCTGATTGCCGTGCTTGCCCAGCCCGGCGCGCGCGGCGCTCCCGGCGCCCAGGCCCATGGCGACTGCCTGAAGGTTCGGGTGGCCGCACCCGCGGTCGATGGCAAGGCCAATGCCGCCCTGCTCGACTGGTTCGCGGGCCGCCTCGGGCTGCCCGCTCGGCTTCTCGAGTGGCAGTCGGGCGAGACGACTCGCCGCAAGCGGCTGCGGGTCCGCTGCGCGCTGCCGGCCGCTGAACTGGCGGCGCTGCTGCTGGGCGAGCGCGGCCGGGCGGCCGATCACCAGGGCCGCGCGCCGTAGGCCCGGGCGTGGCGCTCGGCCACCGCGTCGCGCGACACGGCGTGGTTCTGGGCGCCCTGGGATTCGATCTTGATGGCCCCCATCACGCTGCCCAGCCGCGCTGAACGCACCCAGTCCCAGCCCTGGGCCAGACCATAGAGCAGCCCCCCGCGAAAGGCGTCACCGCAGCCGGTCGGGTCGACCGCGGCCGAGATCGGTGCCGCCTCGACCGTGTCGCAACGGCCGCCGCTCCAGACCTGACAGCCTTCGGCGCCGCGGGTGACGACGAGGGCCTGCACCCGCGATGCGATCTGCGCCTCGCTCCAGCCGGTGCGCTCCACCAGCATGCCGGCCTCGTAGTCATTCACCGCCACGGCGCTGGCCTGGCTGATGAGCCCGCGCAGTTCCTCGCCTTCGAACATCGGCAGGCCCTGGCCGGGATCGAAGAGGAAGGGCACGCCGTCCTGCGCGAACTCGCGGGCGTGGGTCAGCATGGCTGCCTTGCCGTTGGGCGCCACGATGCCGAAGGCGCCACCCGCGCCCAGCGCGCTCACCTGGTGGGCTTCGCTCATGGCGCCAGGGTGGAAGGCGGTAATCTGGTTGTCGGCCATGTCGGTGGTGATGAAGGCCTGCGCGGTGTAGCACTCGGGCAGCAGACGCACCCGGCTGATGTCGATGCCCAGCGCGCCGAGCCGGTCGAGATACTCGCGGCCATCCTGACCCACCGTGGCGAGGATGACCGGCGCGCCGCCGAGTCCGCGCAGCGTGTAGGCGATGTTCGCGGCGCAGCCACCGAATTCCCGCTTGAGTCGCGGCGTGAGGAACGCGACATTCAGCATGTGCACGCGGTCGGGCAGGATGTGATCCTTGAAATGGCCGTCGAACACCATGATGGTGTCGTAGGCGACCGAGCCGCTGATCAGGATGGACTGCTGGGACATGAAGGAGGACTCCGGGTGGGGCGGTTGGGCGCGCGCGGCGCGCCGGTTTCAGGGATAGAAGAGCTTCAGGCTGAAGCCGGCCGGCGCGAAGCCGGCGGCCTGCAGCGCGAGCCGCAGGGCGGTTTCCTGGTTGGGTGGGGCGCCTGCTGCCGGGGTGGCCGGTCCGAGGTAGTCGGCCGGCAGAACCACCTTGCGCACCAGCAGCACCCCGGCCGCGTCCGACAGACTCATCTCGATGGCGGGCCAGCGCACCGGGTGGGAGGCCCGGTTTCGCATCAGCAGGTCCATCACCAGGGCGTCGGCGGATGCGCCGGTCTGGACATCGAAAGACTCGAGCGTGAGCGAATCCAGCTCGCGGGGGGCCTGAATCGTCAGGCCGACCAGCCCGCAGAGCAGGGACAGCGCCGGCTCCAGGGCCGGGATGCGCGAGGCCAGCCAGTCACGGCCGGCCAGCGTCAGTTGCAGGGTCAGGGTGAGCGCCAGTGCCACGCAGAGGACCACCGACATCAGGCTGCGGCGACTGGTGAAGCCGCCGGCATGGGCTGCGGTGGCGAAGAAGTCCACGGCCTCCGGAGCGCCGCCGTCGCCCGCGCGGGCGCGGCGAGCAGACGGGTCGGGGGCGAGCAGCGCCGCCGACCAGGCCTCGGGCGCCTCGCCCGCGCGCGGTTCGGTCGCGGCGTCGGACACCGGGCTTGGCGCTGACCCCTGCATCGGCTCCGGCTCCGGCTCCGGCTCCGCGATCCAGGCCCGATCGCGTGCCGCTCCTCCGGCATCCGTTGGCGCCTGGCCGTCGTGCCTAACCGGGCTGGCGTGGCTGGCGGACGCCTCGGCTGCCTGGTCCGTGGGCTGGTCCCGTCCCGATCTTGAGGGCTCCGACACGGGTTCCTCGCGCGGGGAGGAACCGGCATTTCCGACGCGCTCTTGCGGGGTGTCGTCGCCGAATGCCTCCGGTGACGGCGCGTCCGGCGGCGTCTCGGCCGGCACTTCCGGTTCGCTCAGATAGTCGGGCAGGCTCAGCGTGGACAGATCGTCGAGATCGTCCAGGCCCTCCAGCACCACCAGATCGGTCGGGCGATCCAGTGACCCGGCCGGCGACGGTCTGCGCGGTGCGGCCCCGACGAGCGCGCTCTGCCCGAGCGCCGCGTCAGCGTCAGCGTCAGCGACGGCGTCAGCGACGGCGTCGAGCGTGACCGGGTCCGGGGCCGGCGCAGCCGTTGGAGGCGGTTCCTGCGCGGCGTCGGGCGATGCCGCGCCGTCAGGGTGTGAGGGCGCGAACCCGATCCCGTCGGTGAGGTCGTCGTCCATCGCGGCCCGCGCGAGCGCGGCCCGCAGCTCGGGATCGGAGGGGCGAGCCGGACCCGGCGCGCCGGGCGTCCGATCGGCCTGCGGCGCATGGGTCGCGCCGGGGAGGTCGGGTTCATCGCGGCCATAGGCCGCGGCCAGACGCTCCGCGTTCAGCGCCGCGCCCGCGCCCAGGCCGCCGGCCGGAAGATCGCGCGGCTGAGACGATCCGGATCCTGCCGGGCCTTCCGCCGACGGCGCCGCCGCCAGATCGGTCTGCTCGTTCACATAGCGCAGCGAATCCAGCCCGGAGAACACATGCCGGCAGGCGCCGCAGCGCACCAGGCCCCGCCGGATCTTCAGCTGGTCGGGAACGACCCGGAAGCCGGTCTGGCAGCGGGGGCAGGTGGTGGCCAGGGCCATGGCGCCGTGATCATCGGACGCGTCGGCCAGCCAGGCAAGCCCAGCCGTCGACGCAGTCGGCCACGCGCAGATCCACCTCGGGATAGCAGGCCGATACCTCCTCGACCTGACGCTCGAGCAGGCCGGCCAGCACCAGGGTGGCGCCGGGCCGCAACAGCGACACCAGCGCGGGCGCCAGCACCTTCAGGGGATTGGCGAGAATGTTGGCGAGCACCACATCGGCGGGCGCCAGGGGGGCCGATGTGGCCTGCACCTGCACCCGGACCTGGTTCGCCAGGGCATTGTCGGCGGTGCTCGACAGAGCCTGAGGGTCGATGTCGGTGGCCACCACCTCGCTGGCGCCGAGCAGCGCCGCGGCAATCGCCAGAATGCCCGATCCGCAGCCGTAATCGATCACCCGGGTGCCTGCCTGCAGTTCGCGCGACAGCCAGCCGAGGCACATCCTTGTGGTGGGGTGACTGCCGGTCCCGAAGGCCAGGCCGGGATCGAGCACCAGACGGGTGGCGCCATCCGCCAGCGGCGCCTCGAGATGCCAGGTTGGGGTGATCACGAGCCGTTCGCCGATCGGGATCGGTTCGAACTGCGCCTGCGAGGCGCGCACCCAGTCCTGATCGTCGAACCGGTCGATGGCCGGATCGGCCGGCAGCGGCGCGCCGATCGCATCGGCGGCCTCCCGCAGCAGCGCCTCCGGCGCCGCGTCTTCGGCCAGCAAGGCCCGAAGCCGGGTCCGCTGCCAGCCCGCCTGCGGCGCCGGCATGCCGGGTTCGCCGAAGATCGCCTGCTCGTCGGGCGAGTCGGCGTCGGCATCCTCGGCCTGCACCGACAGGGCGCCGGCTTCGAGCAGGGCGTCGGACCAGGCGTCGACCTGCCCGGCCGGCACGGTGAAGACCAGTTCCCGCCAGAAGGCCATGGATGTCTCGAGTGAACCGGGCGGCAGCCCGCCCGGCCGCAGCGCTCAGCCGCCTTGCGCGACCTTGCGCTTGGCGAGCTTGCGCTCCAGGTAGTGGATGGAGGTGCCGCCGGCCACGAAGCTGGCATCGGCCATGAGCTCGCGGTGCAGGGCGATGTTGGTGAGGATGCCCTCGACCGCCATCTCGGAGAGCGCGATCTGCATGCGCCGGATCGCCTGCTCACGGGTGTCGCCGTAAGCGAGCACCTTGGCGATCATCGAGTCGTAGTGCGGCGGGACCAGGTAGTTCGCGTAGGCGTGGGAGTCGACGCGGATGCCGGGCCCCCCGGGCGGATGCCAGGTGGTGATGCGGCCCGGCGAGGGGGTGAACTGGAACGGGTGCTCGGCATTGATGCGGCATTCGATCGCATGGCCGCGCAGCATGACATCGCGCTGGCGCAGGGTGAGCCGCTCGCCGGCGGCGATGCGGATCTGCTGCTGGACGATGTCGAGTCCGGTGATCAGTTCGGTGACCGGGTGCTCCACCTGCACCCGGGTGTTCATCTCGATGAAATAGAACTCGCCGTCCTCGAACAGGAACTCGAAGGTGCCGGCGCCGCGGTAGCCCATCTTCTTGCAGGCTTCCGCGCAGCGCAGCCCGATCTTGTCGATCAGCCGCCGGGGGATGCCCGGGGCGGGGGCCTCCTCGAGGATCTTCTGGTGCCGGCGCTGCATGGAGCAGTCCCGCTCGCCGAGATAGACCGCGTTGCGGAATTCATCGGCCAGCACCTGGATCTCGATGTGGCGCGGGTTCTCGAGGAACTTCTCCATGTACACCGCGGGGTTGCTGAAGGCGCTCTGCGCCTCGGTGCGGGTCATGGTGACCGCGTTGTTCAGGGCCGCCTCGGTATGCACCACCCGCATGCCCCGGCCGCCCCCGCCGCCGGCGGCCTTGATGATGACGGGATAGCCGATCGAGCGCGCGATGCGGATGATCTCCTTGGGATCGTCGGGCAGGGCGCCCTCGGAGCCCGGCACCACCGGCACGCCGGCCTTGCGCATCGCGTCCTTGGCCGAGACCTTGTCGCCCATGACACGGATCGAGTCCGGGCGCGGACCGATGAACACGAACCCGCTCTTTTCGACGCGCTCGGCGAAATCCGCGTTTTCGGAGAGGAAGCCGTAACCGGGGTGGATGGCCTCGGCATCGGTCACCTCGGCGGCGCTGATGATCGCCGGGATGTTGAGATAGCTGTCGCGCGACGGCGCAGGCCCGATGCAAACCGACTCGTCGGCCAGCTTCACATACTTGGCTTCGGTGTCGGCCTCGGAGTGGACGACCACCGTCTTGATGCCGAGCTCGCGGCAGGCGCGCTGGATTCGCAGCGCGATCTCGCCGCGGTTGGCGATGAGGATCTTCTCGAACATGCCCGGATCACTCGATCTCGAACAGCGGCTGGCCGTATTCCACCGGCTGGCCGTTCTCGACGAGGATCGCCTTGACCGTGCCCGACTTGTCGGACTCGATCTCGTTGAGCAGCTTCATGGCCTCGATGATGCACAGGGTGTCGCCCTCGCGGACCGTGGAGCCGACGGTGACGAAGGGCTCGGCGCCGGGCTGGGCCGAGCGGTAGAAGGTGCCCACCATGGGTGACTTCACCTGATGCGCCGCCGGCGCGGGGGCCGGCTCGGGCGCGGCCACCGGGGCAGGCGCGGCGGCAACCACCGGCGCGCTCGCCGCCATGGGCGCCATGGCCGGCATCATGGGTTGCACGGCGCCGGGGGCCAGACCCTTCACGATGCGCACCTTGCCATCGCCTTCGGTGATCTCGAGTTCGGCGATGCCGGACTCGGCCACCAGATCGATCAGGGTCTTGAGTTTTCGCAGATCCATGGAGAAGGCTTTCAGAGAGATCAGACGGCCCGGGCGCCGTGGCGCACGGCGTGCTGCAGGGCATAGCCGTAACCCGCCGGGCCCAGTCCGGCGATCACGCCGACCGCCAGTTCCGACAGGTAGGAGTGGTGCCGGAAGGCTTCGCGGCGGTGGATGTTGCTGAGATGGACTTCGATGAAGGGCACGGCCACGGCGGCGAGCGCGTCACGGATGGCCACGCTGGTGTGGGTGTAGGCGCCAGGATTGATCAGGATGAAGTCGACGCCGGCCTGATGCGCCTGCTGGATGCGGTCGACGAGGGCGCCCTCGTGATTCGACTGGAAGGCCTCGAAGGCGACGCCCGCGGCCTGAGCCTGGGCGGCAAGGTCGCGGTTGATGTCGGCGAGGGTGGCGGCACCGTAGATGCCCGGCTCGCGCACCCCGAGCATGTTCAGATTCGGACCGTGAATCACCCAGACCAGCATGGCGGCTCCTTGCAGGGCGCGGATTGTGCGCTGACTTCCGTGCTGAAGTCCAGAATTGGCTGAATTTGACTTCAGTTAGGCTGATTTGCCGGTGGGCTTGCTCAGCAGCGGCAAGACACTGGCACGCAGCTGCGGGAGCCGGATGCGGCCGAGCACCCGGAGCACCACCTGCCCGGCGGGATCGATCAGCACCGTGAAGGGCAGCGCGCCACTGGTGTTGCCGAAGCGTTGCGAGAGCTCGGTGCCGCCGGTTCCGCCAACCAGCAGAGGATAGGGGAATCGCCGCTTGGACGCAAATTCGCGGATTTTGACGGGGGAATCGATGCCGATGCCGATGACCATGCCTTGCGCGCCCGAAATCTCGGTGTGCAGCTCGGCGAGCTCCGGCATCTCT